>JBCDGJ010000079.1:0-20693 GCA_038757945.1 Pseudomonadota bacterium | reverse complement strand
CCCTTGATGAAGAACGCGGCTCCGCCTCCCTTGATGAAGAACGCGGCTCCGCCTCCCTTGATGAAGAACGCGGCTCCGCCTCCCTTGATGAAGAACGCGGCTCCGCCTCCCTTGATGAAGAACGCGGCTCCGCCGCTGAGCCTGATTGCTGCCCTGCAGGTGGGCGTCGGGGACGAACGGTCCGACCTGCTGCTGGGCAGCCAGGGGCAGGGTACGGCAGCCGCCGGACTTGGTTCTGCCTGGCTGGCCTTCGGCCGTGGTGCTTCGGGGGCAGGCATGGCCGCTGAGGCCAGCGTCCGCTTCACCGGGGATGTCGCGGACGTGTCGCTCGACACGCTCGATCTTGCCGCTGCGGAGCGGCTGCTGCACACCCTGCTGCCGAACGCGTCGCGATTACGCCGCTGGGTGCACGAGCTTGAGCCACGCGGCACGGTCCGTCACCTCGATGCGCGCTATCGCTTCGCGACCGAGCAGCTGTCCTGGCGCGCGGATCTCAAGTCCGTTGCGGCGACGGGCTACCGCGGAATTCCCACCGTAGCAGCCCTCGATACCCAGCTCCTGGGGTACGAACGCGGCCTGCAGGCGAACGTCGAGATCGACGACGGGGAGGTCGGATTCGTCGGCATATTCCCTGCGCCCTGGCCTGTGCACCGGCTGGCGGCGGAGCTGAACCTGCACTACCGCACCGGCCTGCTGAACCTCTGGGCGGATACGATTCACGTCGAGCTGCGAGATCCGCCAACCGCCGCCGCGGATACCGAAACGGCCGTTGCCCGGCCGATCTACACGGCGCAGGGCCGCTTCCGGCTGACGGTGCCCCAGGCCGAATCGCTGCGGCGTCTGGCACTTACGATCGACATGCCCGCGGCATCCGTTGCCCTTGCGCAGCAGTTCCTGCCGGCTGGGCTGTCCTCCGAGCTGCGCCAGTGGCTCCTCGAGGCGCCGCGTGCGGGCGGGTTCGAACATCCGCGCCTGGCGTTTGCCGGAGATCTGAAGGGCAGTGCTGCCGACCGGCAGCTGCAGGTCGATCGCCGGTTGGCGCTGCGGGGCGGTTTCCGGGATGCCAGCCTGGACTATGCGGCCGGCTGGCCAGGGATCGACAGCGCCAGCGGTACGCTCGAGGTGTCCGGCTCGCAGGTGTTCGCTGCGGTCAGTGCCGGCCGGTCCGCGGGCGTGGACATCACCGGCAGCGAGTTGAGCGTTGGCCCACCCCGGGACGGCCTGCGAACGCTGGGCCTGACCTTGCGCAGCCGCTTCGAGGGCCCGCAGGGTCTCGCGTTCCTGCGTCGATCGCCGTTGCTCGAAACCGTTGCGTTCGTCACGCCCGACTGGCGTGCCAGCGGTCCGGCGGCGCTTGCGGGACGCCTCAGCATCCCGCTGGGGGCTGACACCCTCGAGGCGACGGGCACGGTCGAGCTCACCCTCGACGGGACCGGGCTGACCATGCCCGGCTACGGTCTTGCTCTGACCGGACTCGACGGGGTGGTGACGCTCGATCTGCCGAACCAGGTTCGCGGTACCGGACTCTCCGGAGCACTTCATGGCGAGCCGATCGACTTTTCGGTGAGCAGCACGCCGGAGTCGAGCCGCATCGACTTCAGCGGCATGGCAACGGCGGCGACCGCCGGCGCGATTCTGGACCAGCCTCCGGTGGGCTTTGCCAGCGGCCGAACGGCCTACCAGGGCTGGATCGATCTGCCGCTGCCACCCTCTGCTGCCGTGCCGCGGCTGCACGTCGATACCGATCTCGAAGGGCTGCGTCTCGAGCTGCCGGCTGAGCTCGGGAAGTCGACCCGGGCGCGTCGGCCAACGCAGCTTGCCATCGAGTTTCACGATACGGAGCAGTGGTTGTCGCTGGTCCAGGCACCGTTGGGGGGCTGGTTTACGGTGCGCGATGGCACGCTCATCGATGGGCATGCGCAGATTCTCGGCACCGAAGAAGCGAAGGCTCTGGGTCCTGCCAGCCAGTTCGCGAGGCGCGATCCGACGACCGGCACCGGCGGTGAAGGCGTGCGGGTCACGGGCGGCATCAGCGCCTACGACATCGCTGACACGGGCGAAGATGAGCTCGGCGACATCCTGTTCCAGTTTGATCGGTTTCATATTGCTGAGCTGGCGGTCCAGGCCATGCCGCTCGGCTGGGTGAACCTCAGCGGTCCACTGAGCGGCCCATTGACCCGGCTTGAGGTGACCGGTTCCCGCCTGACGGGCTCGGTGGCGGCACTCGGCGATGAACCGATGGTGCTCGATCTCGAATCTGCGCTGTTGCCGGACCCTTACGCGAACGGGGCGCCGCTTGCGCAGCTCGACACGCGCGAGGTCACCGAAGCACTGACGCCGCAGGTTCCGGATCCGCTCGACGTGTCGCTGATCGACGAACTGCCGGCTATGGTCGTTCGGCTCGGGGCGCTGACGCTCGGCGCCGAAGATTTCGGCAGCTGGTCCTTCGAGCTCGAGCCGGATGCTGCGGGGCTGCGGGTCCGCAACCTCGAAGCTGACTGGCTGGGTTTACATATCGAGGGGCAGGATGTGCTCTGGAGCCGGTCGCCGAACGAGACCGTCTTTGCCGGGACCATCACCGGAGGCGATCTGAAGGAGATCCTGCCGCGGTGGGGATACGTTTCGCCGGTGGTCAGCGAATCCGTGGAGCTGGCTGTTGAAGTCGCCTGGGAGGGTTCGCCGCTCAACCTCGAGCTGCTCGAGCTCGAGGGCGAGGCAGAGTTCACTGCCCGGAACGGGCGCTTCGAGGACGTCGAATCCGCTGGCGGCGGCGCGCTGCGGCTGCTGAGCCTGCTCAACTTTAATGCGGTCGCACGGCGTATGAACCTGGATTTCTCGGACGTCTTCGGGCGCGGTATCAGCTTCGAACGGATCAATGCCATCAGTGCGCTCGATCACGGGCGCCTGACCCTGCTCAAGCCCATGGAGATCGAGGGCACGGGCTCGAGCTTTGCGCTATCTGGAACGGTTGATCTCGACACTGGCCTGCTCGACAGCGAGATGGTCGTAACCTTGCCCTTGACCAAAGGGTTGCCGTGGTACGCTGCTTACGTTGCCCTGGCAAATCCTCTGGCCGGCCTCGGCGTTCTGGTGGGCGAGCGAGTGTTGCGCAAGCCGCTCGAGCAGTTCAGCAGCGCCAAGTACGAAGTCCGCGGTTCCCTTGACGACCCAGCCGTTAAGCTGGTGGGCATCTTTGATAACAGGATCGGCAGCAGCGGAACGGTCGAGACGCCGGAGCCCATTGCTATCGATCCGACAGGACTGGACCCGCAATGACCAACGCATCAGCAACGGATCTCGCGGCTGTAGATGCCATGCAGCTGGCACGGCGCCAGCTGCTCGAGCCGGCGACGCTCGATGAGGCGCAGCTGCATCAGGTGCTCGACCACCTCATGGGCCGGGCGATCGATTTCGGCGAGCTGTACTTTCAACATGCGCGCTCGGAAAGCTGGACCCTGGAGGATGGGATCGTCAAAGACGGCAGCTTCAACGTCGACCGTGGCGTTGGCGTGCGCGCGGTGGTCGGCGAAAAGACCGGCTTCGCCTATGCCGACGAGATTGCGCATCCCTCGCTTCTGAGCGCGGCTGAGGCGGCACGCAGCATTGCCCGCCAGGGGCAGCGCGCGACGCCGCGTGCGCTTGCGAGCCAGCCGACGCGGGCGCTGTACGGTGCCGCAGATCCGGTCATTGACGTTCCGGAAGCGCATCGCGTTGCGCTGCTCAAGGCGGCTGACGCGGCGGCACGGGCGGCGGACCCGCGCGTGCAGGAGGTGACCGTGCGGTTTTCGGCCAGCCACGAATCGATGCTCGTCGCTGCGACTGACGGGACCCTGGCCGCCGACGTCCGCCCGCTGGTGCGCTTCGATGTCTCCGTGCTGGTCGAGCAGAACGGGCGCCGTGAGCGAGGCAACAGCGGTCTCGGTGGACGCGGCGTGGTGGACCGGTTCATCGACGAGGCCCGGGTGACGGAGCTGGCACACGAAGCCGTGCGCATGGCGCTGCTCAATCTGGATGCCGTTGATGCCCCCGCAGGCTCGATGCCGGTCATTCTTGGCGGTGGCTGGCCGGGCGTGCTGCTGCACGAGGCCGTCGGTCACGGGCTGGAAGGAGACTTCAATCGCAAAGGCAGCTCAGCGTTCTCCGGCCGGCTCGGCGAGCAGGTGGCCTCAGCGGCCTGCACGGTGGTGGACAACGGTACCCTCGAGCATCGGCGCGGCTCCCTGTCCGTTGACGACGAAGGGACGCCAACGCAGGAAAACGTTCTGATCGAGAACGGTGTTCTCAAAGGCTACCTGCAGGACAAGCTCAACGCGCGGCTCATGAACCTCCCGGTGACCGGCAACGGCCGACGGCAGTCCTATGCGCACCTTCCCATGCCGCGGATGACCAATACTTACATGCTTCCGGGCGAACATACGCCGGAAGAGCTGATCGCCTCCGTGGACCGGGGGATCTACGCGGTCAACTTCGGTGGTGGCCAGGTCGACATCACCTCGGGGCGGTTCGTGTTCTCAGCGACCGAGGCCTACCTGATTGAGGGCGGCAAGGTCACCGCACCGATCCGCGGGGCCACCCTCATCGGCGATGGGCCTGCGGTCATGCAGCGGGTATCGATGGTGGCCAACGATCTTGCGCTCGACGCTGGTGTCGGCGTCTGCGGCAAGGATGGCCAGTCAGTACCCGTTGGCGTTGGACAGCCGACGCTCAAGATCGATGAAATTGTTGTTGGCGGCACTCAGACAGGCTGATCGTGATTGGCGTCGGCGCGCAGAAACCGGAACAGCTCGCGGCTGGCCGCCGTGTGTTTGGGCGAATCAGCGGGTGCTTTGCGGACTTTGGCAAGCAGGTTCCTGAGCGCTTGCCGATCGGTCTGCGGATGCTCGTTGAGATACTCGGTGAGCGCGGCGGAGTCGACCAGCAGGCGCTCGCGCCAGCGCTCGAGCGCATGCAGCCGCGCCTTCGCGCTGCGGGACTGGCCTTCCAGCTCGCCGAGCGCGGTAGCAATCGGCTCACAGTCGATGCGACGCAGCAGTCCGGCGAGGTAGAGCAGCTGGCGTCGTGCGGCGCCGTTGGACCGCATACGCCCATGCTCGGCGACCGCTTTGCGCACCTCGTCGGGCAATGGCAAGGCGGCGAGCTGTTTTGGATCCAGGCGTGTCAGAGTACGGCCCAGCTCGCGTCGTGTTTCGGCGTCGCGTTTGCGCGCCGACTTCGAGGGTTCGACATTTTCGTCGAATTCCTCAGGATCCTCCTGATCGCTAAACCTCGCCATGACAGACACAATGAAATCCGGCCGCGGTTTCTGCAAGCACAAACTGCGGCGAGCCGCCGCAACGGCCGACCACGGAGGTAGTGGCACAGTGATGGACGAACAGCTTGGGGTCGACGCGGCGCCGGTCAAGGTGCGGGATCGCGAGCCGGAGATCAGGCAGCGGGTCGAAGACATCCTCTCCGAAGCCCGGCGCCAGGGCGCTGCGGCAGCGGAGGTCGTTGCCAGCGAGAGCCTGGGTCTTGGCGTATCGGTGCGCCGTCGCGAGCTCGAAAGCGTAGAGTTCAATCAGGATCGCGGTTTCGGGCTCACGGTCTATCTCGGCGGCGAAGGGAAGGGGCTGCGCAAAGGCTCGGCATCGACCAGCGATGTACGCCAGGAATCCATCCGCGACATGGTGGCCGCGGCCTTGAACATCGCCCGCCATACGGAAGCCGATGAGCATGCCGGGCTGCCGGATGTCGCAGACCACCCGGACAGCGGCCCGGAGCTCGATCTCTATCACCCCTGGGCCGTGGATGCCGACGCGGCAACGGAGCTGGCGCTTGCGTGCGAGAGCGCGGGGCTCGATGTCGACGCTGCAATCACCAATTCGGAAGGCGCGCAGGTCAACACGCAGCAGGTGTGCCAGGTCTTCGGTAACAGCAATGGCTTTCTCGGCGCCATGAGCGGAACCCGGCACAGCGCCAGCTGCGTTCTGCTGGCCGAGCGCAACGGTGCGATCGAGCGCGACTACTGGTACACCATGGCGAGGAGTGCGGACCGTCTCGACTCGATGGCGGACGTCGGTATCAAGGCGGGGCAGCGCACGGTTGAGCGCCTTGACCCTCGGTCGGTACAGACCGGGCGCTGGCCAGTGATCTTTGCGCCGGAAGTTGCGGCGGGGCTGCTGGGTCATCTGATGGGCGCGCTGGCTGGCAGCGCGGTCTACCGGAAAGCGAGCTTTCTGCACGATGCCATGGGGCAGCGTGCGCTGGCTTCGCACCTGACGGTCGAGGAGCAGCCGCACCTGCCACAGCGCATCGGTAGCGCAAGCTTCGACGGCGAGGGTGTTGCTACGCGGGATCAGGCGTTTGTTGCCGAGGGTATCGTGCAGAGCTGGATGCTTTCGAGCTATTCAGCCCGGCGGCTGGGCCTGCGTACCACCGGCAACGCGGGCGGTGCGCATAACCTGACCCTGCGCGGTCGGACGCTGCCGAAAGCCGAGCTGCTCGCGGCCATGGGCACCGGCCTCTACGTCACCGAGCTCATGGGTCAGGGCGTCAACGGCGTCACCGGCGACTATTCCCGCGGTGCCTCGGGCTTCTGGATCGAAAACGGTGAGCGGGTATACCCGATTGCTGGCGTCACGATTGCCGGCAACCTGAAGACGATGTTTCAGCAGATCGAAGCCCTCGGAGACGATGTCGACGAGCGCGGCAACTACTGCGCACCCAGCGTCTGGATCGCCGAAATGACCGTTGCGGGCAGCGACTGAGCCGTCTCTACCGAGCGCCGCTGCGCACCGCCCCGCGGGGCAGCACAGCGACATAACCCGCTGCCGCTCAGGCGTACATCACCGTCGCCAGCCCGAGAAAGACGAAGAAGCCGATGACATCGGTAATGGTCGTCAGCACCACGCCGCCGGCAATTGCCGGATCGATCCGCAGCAGCTGCAGCAGGCTCGGCAGCAGGCTGCCAGCCGCGGCGGCAACCAGGATGTTCACCACCATCGCGACGGCAATAACGATGCCCAGCGTCACGTCCTGAAAGACTGCGGCTGCGGCCGTTGCAACCACGGCGGCGAGCAGCAGGCCGTTCATCGCAGCGACGACGACCTCCCGGTTCAGCAGGTACAGCAGGTTGCTGCGACGCACGTGGCCGAGCGCCATACCGCGTACGACCAGCGTCAGGGTCTGTGTGCCGGCGATACCGCCCATGCTGGCGACGATCGGCATCAGCACGGCGAGGGCCACCACCTTGGCGATGGTACCCTCGAATAGGTTTATGACTGCCGAAGCGAGGAACGCCGTCGCGAGGTTGATTGTCAGCCACAGCGCGCGACCACGAAACGCTTTGAAGATTGGCGCAAAGGTATCTTCGTCGGCATCCATGCCCGCCTGACCCATGACCGCGTCCTGGGCATCCTCGATGATCACGTCGACGACGTCGTCGATCGTGATCCGCCCGATGACAATGTTTTCGCCATTGACCACTGCGGCGGAAATGAGGTCCTGATCGCTGAAGCGGCGCGCAACTTCCGTGTCCGTCATGTCTGCCGGAATACTTTCGATGTCCGTATTCATGATTTCCCGCACGGTCACCGAAGCGTCGGCGGTCAGCAGGCGGGTAATTGGCAGCAGCCCGACGTACTCGTCCTTCGAGTTCACGACGATCAGTGCGTCCGTTGATTCCGGCAGCTGCCGCCGGGTGCGCAGGTAACGCAGCACGACTTCCAGCGTGTGGCGGGGACGGACCGTCACCGTATCGGTGTTCATCAGGCCGCCCGCGCAGTCATCGGAGTAGCTGAGGACGGCCTCCAGGCGGGCCCGGTCAACGGTCGGCAGGGACTTGAGGACCTCATCCGAAGTTTCTTCCGGCAGCTGGTGCAGGATGTCGGCAAAGTCATCGGTATCGAGCGCATCGGCCGCCTGGACGAGCTGCTCCGTTGCCATGATGTCGAGGAACTCGGCCCGGACGTCCTCGTGCAGGTACTGCAGCACGAGGTTCTCCGTCTCTTCGTCCAGCAGCTCCCAGAGCGCCCGTCGGGTGGTCGGCGGTGTCGATTCGAGCAGCCGGGCGATGGCTGGCTCGTCGAGGCCGGCGAGACGGAACCGGGCTTCCTCAACCGCGTCCTCGGCGAACGCATCCAGTACGACTCGGAACTGCTCTTCTTCGTTGACCTCGACTGAGGCCGGCTGACGATCAGGCATAGTCCGTGTCTTCGTCGAAACCACGCTCGATCAGGGCCTTCAGCGCTTCCGCTGCCGCGTCAGCGTCGTCGCCGGTGACGGTAACCTGGATGTCTGAGCCGGCGGCGGCCTCCAGCAGCATGACGCTCATGATGCTTTTGCCGTTGACGATCCGATCGGCCCTGCGCAGCTCGACGTCCGCCGCGTAGCCCTTCGCGAGACCGACCAGTCGTGATGCCGCGCGCGCATGGAGCCCAAGCCGATTGACGATCCTGACGCTGAAGGTGGGCAACGGTTGACTCCGTGCTAGGAGCCGGGCTGCGACCCGGCGAACTCGGTGCCCGCGCAAGGGAACCTTGGCTTGAGTAGCGTGGGGTCAGCGTACACTACTGATCTCAGCGCCGCTGCAGCTCCCGATGGCGAACGAGCACCACACCAGCCCGATCGGTGGCCTCGAAGTGTGCGCCGAGGCGCTCGGCGAGGTAGACGCTGCGATGCTGGCCCCCGGTGCAGCCGACGCCGATGGTCAGGTAGGTGCGGTGGTTCTCTTCGAAGCAGCTCAGCCAGCGTTCGACGAACTGCGAAATGTCGCCAAACATGCGGTTGACCAGCTCCTGCTGTTCCAGGTACCGCTCCACGGGCGCGTCCAGGCCGGTCAGCGCCCGCAGCCCGTCGACCCAGTGCGGGTTCGGCAGACAGCGGACGTCGAACACGAAATCAGCATCAACCGGCACGCCGTACTTGAAGCCGAAGGAGTGGAACATCAGCGACAGCCCGATGGTGCTGTTGTCGATCACGCGGGTGCGCATCAGCTCGATCAGCTGCTGGCTCGAAAGGGTGGTCGTGTCGATGGTCAGATCGGCCAGATCGGCAATGCCTTCGAGAATGGTCTGCTCGGCGTCGATGGCTTCCTTGAGGTCCATGCCCTCGCTGGTCAACGGGTGTTTGCGCCGGGTTTCGCTGAAGCGCTTGACCAGGGTCGGTGAGAGCGCGTCCAGATAGATCACCTGACAGTCGACACCCATGCGATCCAGCGCAATCAGGATCTCTGGAAACCGCTCCAGCTCCTCCGTGCGAGCATCGATGCAGACGGCCTGATTGGTCCCACTCGAACGCTTCATCGCGCTAGCCATGAGCGCTTCGAGCAGCTCTGGTGGGAAGTTGTCGATGCAGTTGAACCCGGCATCTTCGAGCGCGTTCAGCGCCGTGCTCTTGCCGGAGCCGGATCGACCGCTGAGGATGATCAGGCGCAAGGGGCACTCCCGGGCGCAAATCGCCTCGCTGAACTGGTCTTCGCTGATGTGGTGCTGGCTGAACCGAGCCTCACGGGGCGGGCCTCATTGGTTGAGCCTCGCCACGCGGCTGGCCGTCATGCGGCGTCCCGCTGCAGCAGGGAGGTAATGACCGCGTAGAGCTCAGCGCTGCTTTCGCTGGCACGGAAGCGGGCCTGTGCGTCGGGGTCGGAAAATACCGCGCTCAGCCTGGCCAGCTGCTTCAGATGCGCCTGCTCTTCCGCTTCCGGAACCAGCAGCGCGAAGACGAGATCGACGGGCAGGTTGTCCGGCGCCTCGAAATCGACCGGCTCCGCCAGCGTGAAGAAGGCGCAGCAGATGGTTTCGCAGGCCAGCCGGCAGTGGGGGATTGCGACGCCCTCACCCAGGGCGGTGCTGCCGAGACGCTCGCGGGCCAACAGCGCGTCGAGCACCTGGCGGCATTCGAGGTCGGGGTGCTGGGCGCTGAGGCACTCGCTCAGTTGCTGTAGTACGCGTTTGCGGCTGGCTGCTGCCACCCGCGCGCGAGTCGTTTCCGGCAACAGGAAATGCGTTGGTTCGTTCATAGTCTCAACCGAACAACTTCAACGGAACACATTCAACTGCATGTTCTCAACCGAACCTTTTCAGTCGAGCCTATCCAGCTGAAGGAGCTCATCCGAACGCTCTTGCCCGAAGATTCTCAACTGAACAGGTGACAGCGGCTCGCCCCTTTCGGACGCCTCGCCTGGTCCTGTTCCGTCGGGCAGTCAGTCCGAACGCTTCTCGATCGCGGGCGTTGCCCTATTCCGCATCCGCCCGGCGCGCATTGTGCCACGATGTTCCGGGGCAGGGGATCCCCGCTGACGCCGGAAATCTACTCCTTATTGTAGTTGGCGCCGCTATTCCGGCTCTGTGAAAGTCGGCTTTTTGTGGCGGTGGTCGGTGACTTTTTCTTTGTGCTTGATGATCTGCCGATCCAGCTTATCGGAGAGCTTGTCGATCGCCGCGTACAGGTCTTCGCAATCGGCATCGGCGAAGACTTCTGCCCCAGAAAGGTGCATTGTGGCTTCAGCGCGCTGTCGCATCTTTTCTACGCTCAGCACCACGTGAACATTGGTGATGTGATCGTAGTGCCTTTCCAGTTTCTCGATCTTGTCCGTCACGTAGTTCCGCAGGGAATCGGTAATGTCGAGATGGTGGCCGGTGATGCTGAGCTGCATGTCGCTGTCCTTACCTGGTCATATCAGGCGCTTACGTTCGTTGGAGGGCGGGATACCCATTGATTCCCGGTACTTGGCGACCGTGCGCCGTGCCACGTTGATGTTCTGCTCTTTCAGCAGCGCGGCAAGCTTCGAGTCGCTCAGGGGCTTCTTGGGATCTTCATCGGCTGTGAGCTTCTGAATCAGTGCCCGAATGGCGGTGCTTGAGACCTCACCGCCGGAGGTCGTGCCGACGTGGCTCGAGAAGAAGTACTTCAGTTCGAAGATGCCTCGCGGCGTATGCATGTATTTGCGGCTGGTTACGCGCGAGATCGTGGACTCGTGCATGTCTACCGCCGTCGCGATGTCGTGCAGGACCAGCGGCTTCATGGCTTCCGGCCCGTACTCGAAGAACCCGCGCTGGTGTTCAACGATCTTGCTCGCGACCTTGAGCAACGTCTCGTGCCGGGATTGCAGGCTCTTCATGAACCATCGCGCTTCCTGCAGGTTGTCTTTCAGGAAGGTATTGTCGCGGCTCGAGTCGGCACGGCGAATCAGGCTGGCGTAGGTATCGTTGATGCGCAGCTTCGGGGTGGTTTCCGGGTTGAGCTCGACGGTCCAGCGCCCCTTCAACCGTTTGACGAGCACATCGGGCACGATGTACTCGGCTTCAACCTCCGACACCGTGGAGCCGGGCCGCGGATTGAGCGACTGGATCAGCCGGATGGCTTCGGTCAGGGTTTCGTCGTCGAGCTTGCAGCGCCGCTTGAGGGCGGTGAAGTCGCGGGCGCCGAGCGAATCGAGGTGGTCACAGACCAGCGCCCTGGCGACGCCGCGGTACGGAACGTCTTCCGGCAGCGCATCGAGCTGCAGCCGCAGACACTCGCCGAGGTCGCGTGCGCCGACGCCGGTAGGCTCGAACTGCTGCACGAGCTTGAGGACCGCAGTGACTTCGTCGAGCTCGAAGCTGTCCGGCGGCAGCTCACCATCGCTGCTGGCGGAATCGCGGATAGCGTTGCGGTTCAGTGCCGCGACCAGGTCTTCGAGGCTGGCGGTGAGCATGCCGTCGGCGTTGATCGAGTCCACGATCATTGCCCCGATGGTCCGGTCCCGCTCGCTCAGATGCGTCAGCGACAGCTGCCAGCTCAGGCTGTCCTGGAGGCTCAGCGGTGCGCTGTTGAACTCCGTGAAGTCCAGATCGCTGTCTCCGCTGGCGCCGCTGCTGCTCTGGCCCGGGGCGCTCTCGAAACCGCCGTCGTAGACGTCTTCCCAGCTGGTATCGACGGGCAGGTCGTCGGGCATCTGCTCGTTGTCCTGCGCGGTGGTTTCCGTTTCGCCGCTACCTGCAAGCTCTGCTTCCGTGGCTGTTGGTGCGGCGTCCTGCTCACCGTTGGCGACCTGCTCGCTATCGTTCGTGCCGTTGGCGTCTTTGGCATCGGCGGCGGTACTCGCGCTGTCCGCAGCGCTGTCAGGGGCGCTGTCAGAGGCGCCGCTGTCGAACTCGTCTTCGAGCTCGAGCATGGGGTTGGATTCCAGGACCTCGTAGACCTCCTGCTGCAGGTCGAGGGCGGAGAGCTGCAGCAGCTTGATGGCCTGCTGCAGCTGCGGCGTCATGGTCAGGCTCTGGCCGAGCTTGAGCTGCAGACCTTGCTTCAAAGCCATCAGCCGCGCTCCCCGCAAACCAGCGATGCTCGGAAGCCAGCGGCTGCCGGCACCGGCCGGGCGCCGATTGACGCCTGGTTTCGATCGGTTGCGGCGCGCTGCGCCGGTTCAGCCAGGAATCCGTTCATGGTTCAGCCCGAGGCGCTGTGGCGTCGGGGATAGTTTTCTCCAAGGTATACGCGTCTGACGTTGTCATCTTCCAGTATGGCGTCTGGTGTGCCTTCTGCAATGATATGGCCATCATGGACGATATATGCCCGATCACAAATTGCCAAAGTTTCAGCGACGCTGTGGTCGGTGATCAGAATCCCGATGTCGCGAGCTGCAAGTAACTGAATTTCCTGCTGAATATCGCTGACGGAGATCGGGTCCACGCCGGCGAAGGGTTCATCGAGGAGAATGAAGCGGGGCTGCGAGGCGAGGGCGCGCGCAATCTCCAGCCGGCGCCGCTCGCCACCGGATAGTCGCTCTCCCAGGGTGTGCCGGACTTTCTGCAGGCTGAACTCGTCGAGGAGCTGCTCGAGCAGCTCCTGACGCTGCGATCGGTCGAGGCTGCGGTTCAGCTCCAGAATGGCAGCGATGTTGGCCTCCGCGCTGAGGCGGCGGAAGACGCTTGCTTCCTGAGGCAGATAACCGATCCCTGCGGCAGCCCGCTGGTGCATTGCCTTGCGTGTCAGGTTCTCGTTGCCAAGTTGGATGTGGCCGGAGTCGGCGCGGAGCAGGCCGACGATCATGTAGAAGCACGTGGTCTTGCCGGCCCCGTTGGCGCCGAGGAGGCCGACGATTTCTCCGCTGTCGATGTGCAGCGAAACGTCTTCGACAGCAATTTTTGATCCATAGGCCTTATGCAGCCTGCTGGCTTCCAGGCGTGGCATTGTCAGCGCTGCGCCGGGAGCGGAACCTTGAGCCCGATCACGGTTTGCCGTCCTGCGGGACCGACGCGGTGCCGTCCGCTGCAGGCGCGGCCGCTGGCTGCGGTGCGCGATCCGGCTGCAGGGTCATGCGCACTTTCTGGTCGGCGCGGGATTCTGCGTCGATGCGGCCCGCGACGATGTCGTAGCGGATCTCGTTGCCGCGGATCTCGTTGCCTTCCTGTTCCAGGAACGCGTTCCCGTTCAGGAACAGGCGCTCGTTCCGGGTGTAGTAGGTGATCGTGTCGGCGTTGGCTCGCACCGGACCGGCGTTGCCTTCGAGCTGCTGCTGGTAGGTCGCAGGCGAGCCGGTGAAGGTGATGCTCACCACCTTCTGGTTCTGGTAATCGACCTGCATGCGATCGGCGCGCACGCGCAGCGTGCCCTGGTCAACCTGAACGTTGCCGGTGTAGATCGCCGTATTCTGCGCCTGATTGATCTGGCCGGTATCGGCCTGGATATTGATGGGCTGGTCCGCGTCTTCCGGCAGCGCACCGGCGCGGTGGCAGACGATCAGCGCCATCAGGCCGATGAGCCAGCGCCGGGCTGCGCTACTTGAACTGATCACGGAGAACGATCGTGTTGACTCGTTGTTCGGCATCGCCTTTCAGGTTGATGACCCCCTGCTCGAGATACGCGGCCAGCGCGGCCGCGCGGGTCCGTCCGACTTCCGTATCGATGGTAACATCGTGATCCGTCTGGACGAATTCGCGTTCGGGGTACAGGTACAGGTGCTCCGTTCGCAGCCGGGTGAAGCGGCCATCCTCGAACCGCTGCTCGAGCACGACGTTCGTGCTCAGATAAACCCGCTCCTCGTCCAGCTCGGTAGCGTCGTAGACGGTTGCGCTGGTCAGCAGCCCTTCGGTGCCGATGCTGTTGATGAAGCCTTTTTCGGCCCGTCCGATCCACGGCGGCTGGTCGGAGCGCTCGGTGTGTATGATCAGGTCCGGCGCGTCGACCCGAGTGATGGCATTGCCCTGAAAGTGCCGCAGCCGGCGGCTGCGCAGCTCGTAGTCGAGGATGCCGGCCTCCGTGTACTGACGGATGCGAGCACCCTCCAGATACAGGTCCGGCTCGCCGAGCAGCTCGTCCGGCAGCGGCTCCTCCACGACGTCCGGTGCACCACGGTCGGTCAGCAACCACCAGCCGGCCAGCGCCAGGGCGAGCAGCGCCAACACACGGACGTTCAGCCGCGCGGCCACTGTCCCCGTGCGCGCAGCAGCAGTTCTGCGACTTCCCGCATGACCCCATGGCCGCCGGGAAGGCTGCTGATCCAATCTGCTTCTGCAAGCACCAGCGGATGGGCGTCGGCGACCGTCATCCGCAGGCCCACCTCCGCAAACAGTGCCAGATCGGCCAGATCATCGCCGATGCAGGCGCAGTGCTCCGGTGCCAGCTGTGCCCAGCCGGGACGCTGCTGCCGGAGCAGCGCAAAGGCGCTCGCTTTGTTGTCTGCGCCCTGTACTACCGCGTCGATGCCGAGCTCCTGGGCCCGACGCTCGACCATGGGTGATTCGCGACCGGTGATGATGGCCAGCTCGACGCCGGCGTGCCGGAGCTGCTTCAAGGCAGCACCGTCGCGAACATGGAAGGCTTTGAACTCGGTGCCATCGCTCCCGTAGAACAGCCGGCCGTCGGTAAGGACGCCGTCGACATCGAGCAGCAGCAGCTGAACTGCGGCCGGGTCCGCGCCGGCGGGGGTGGGCGGATGTTGCGTGGTCACAACCTGGCTGCCCGGCTGACCTGTTCTATCAGCAGCAGCGTATAGCCGACCCAGGCACAGACCAGCACGACGCCCTCAAAGCGCGTGATGACCGGCTGCGAGTTTATGGCGTACGCAAACAGGGCCAGCATCAGCGTGACGGCCAGCATCATGCCGGCATCGCGCCACAACGCCAGGGTTGTGATGTCGGTGGCCGCAACCAGCCCCGGTACCGAGAGCACGGCGAGGATGTTCAGGATGTTGGAACCGACGACGTTGCCGATGGCGATGTCGGGATCGCCTTTCAGCGCCGAGCCGACGGTGGCTGCCAGTTCCGGAAGGCTGGTGCCGATGGCAACGATGGTCAGACCAATCACCATGTCGTCGACATTGAGCTCGTGGGCGATCGTGGTCGCGGACCAGACCAGCAGCTCAGCGCTGGCCACCAGCACCAGCAGGCCAACCAGCAACCACACCAGCGCTTTGCCGGTCGGCAGGTCCGGCAGATCGTCGAGCTCGTCTTCGAGCGCCTGGATGCTCGGGTCGGTGGCAAAGTCGTCGCGGGGATTGAGCTGCGAATGGACCAGGCGGTACATGATCAGTCCCAGCGCGGTCAGCAGCAGCAGCCCGTCGAGCGCTGACAGCCGGAGATCGAACAGCAGCACCAGCGCGAGCAGCGTTGCGCCGAGCAGCCAGGGAAGCTCCGAGCGCAGCACCGCCTGGGAGAACGGCAACGGCGCCAGGATAGCGGTGATCCCCAGAACCAGACCGATGTTGGTGATGTTGGAGCCGATCGCGTTGCCGACTGCCAGCAGCGGCTTGCCGTCGATGGCGGCGGTCAGGGAGACCAGGATTTCCGGTGCTGAGGTCCCGAGGGAAACGATGGTCAGGCCAATCAGCATTTTCGACACGCCAAAATTGTTGGCGGTCGCCGCTGCGCCGGAGAGAAACCGATCTGCGCTCCAGACGAGGGTGATGAAGCCGACCACCAGCGCGAGGATGGGTACAGCGAGGCTGCTTACCAGCATAGGACTTGCGCGGTCTCAGACAGGGTGACGATCGAGCATGGTAACCAATTTACCAAATGCGGGTGTGGTTTCGGCGTTGTAACGCCCGTCTGACAGGCTCCGGTTCAGCTTCAATGCGCTAAGCTTCGGGCGCCGTCGGCAGCGCGGCCGTCACAGCGCTCCGGGTTGGCTGCCGGAGAACCGGTCTCCCGGCGGCAGCGTCAGCCCGCCCGCGGCGTTGCCGCAGGCCCGGCACTGGACTCATCGGAAACGGAAAGACGTGAGCAGCAATAATCTCGTAGAACTTGAGGACGTATACTTTGCGCGCGGCGATCGGCCGATCTTCAGCGGCATCAACCTGACCGTCCGGACCGGGCAGATCACGGCAATCATGGGGCCGAGCGGTACAGGCAAGACCACGCTCCTGCGCATGGTCGGCGGTGCCGTTCGGCCGGACGCCGGCCGGGTGCTGGTGGGCGGACGGGACGTGCATCGGTTGTCGCGCGGTGATCTGTTCGAGCTGCGGCGCAGCATTGGCATGCTGTTTCAGTCGGCGGCGCTGTTTGGCGATCTCAGCGTCTTCGAAAACGTGGCGTTTCCGCTGCGGGAACACACGAAGCTGCCGGAGGACAGCATCCGGGATCTGGTCCTCATGAAGCTGAACGCGGTGGGGTTGCGGAACGCCCGCGACCTCATGCCGGCGCAGCTGTCCGGCGGCATGGCGCGGCGGGTGGCGTTGGCCCGGGCCATCGTGCTTGATCCCGAGCTCATCATGTATGACGAACCGTTCACCGGGCAGGATCCGATCGCCATGGGCACGCTGGTGCGGCTGATCCGGGCATCGAACCGGGCCCTGCGCAGCACCAGCCTGCTGGTATCGCACGACATTCACGAGACCCGCAGCATCGCCGACTTCATCTACATCATTGCCGAGGGCCGCGTCATCGGCGCCGGGCCGCCGGCCAGCCTCACCGACCATGAGTCGCCGCAGGTCCGGCAGTTCGTCAACGGCGATTCCGACGGCCCGGTACCCTTTCACTTTCCCGGGCGCGCGACGGCGCTCGACTTTGGACTGACGGAATGATTCTGCTGCTCTGGCTGGAGCGGCTCGGCGCGGTGACGCTGCGCTGGCTCGGCGCAATCGGTCGGGCCACGCTGACGCTGCTCAATGCGCTGCTGACCTGGCCGGGCGTCAGGGGCCTGGCAGCGCTGGTTGTGCAGATTCAGCGCATTGGTGTGCAGTCGTTGCCGATTATTGTCCTGTCTGCCTTCTCGATCGGCGCAGTCATCGCCTTGCAGCTCTATAATCAGCTGGCACCGCTCGGCGCTGAAGCGGCGGTGGGCGTTGGACTTGCGATGGTCCTGCTGCGTGAGCTCGGACCGGTGGTGACGGCGCTGCTGTTTGCCGGGCGCGCCGGATCGGCGATTACCGCCGAAATCGGCCTGATGAAAACGACTGAACAGCTCAGCAGCATGTCGATGATGGGTGTCGATCCGCTGCACCGGGTCATTGCGCCGCGGTTCTGGGCAGGCGTGTTGAGCCTGCCGCTGCTGACGGCCCTGTTCGACGTCATCGCCATCTTTGGCGGATCGCTGGTCGCGGTAGACTGGTTAAGGGTTGATTCAGCAGGGTTCTGGTCTGGTATGCAGGAGGTCGTGGAACTCTGGAATGATGTTGGCAAGGGGATGGTCAAAAGCCTGATATTTGCCGTGCTCGTGGCGTGGATTTCCGTATACCAGGGTTATGATGCCGAACCGACTTCGAGCGGCATCTCGGCGGCAACGACCCGCACCGTGGTGCTGTCATCGGTAGTGGTGCTGGCAAGCGACTTTTTCCTCACCCTGAGCTTCTACGGAGACTTTGACTGATGCGCCTGCGGACCATTGAAATGAGCGTCGGTGCGTTTGTTGCTGCCGGATTGCTGGCGCTGGTGTTTCTGGCGCTCGAGGTCAGCGGCGTAGCCGACGACCAGCAGGCTGAGACCTATCAGCTGACGGCCACCTTCGACGACGTTGCCGGCCTGCGCCGACGTGCGAAGGTCACGGTTGCCGGCGTCAAGATTGGTGAGGTTGCCGGCATCGATGTCGATCTCGAGTACGGCGAGGCGCTGGTGACCTTCGAGATGCAGGGTGCACCGAACCAGCTCAGCGCCGATACCGGTGCCCAGATCGTGACCGAGGGCATCCTCGGCACGCGGTATGTCAGCCTGCTTCCGGGAGCAGACGAAGACACGCTCGGCGATGGCGATCAGATCGAAAACACACAGGGCGCGCTGGTGCTGGAGAAGCTGATCGGCGACTTCATCACGCGCTTTGCGAAATAAAGCTCGGACGAGCGCAACCCGTTGAACTGCAATAGAGGCCCGCTGAATGCACGGCAGGGCCGGGAGACAGGAATAACCGTGAACGCAGCAGCAGAGAATAAACGTCGTAACGTGCCGCGCCAGGAAGCGCCCCGGACAGCGAGGGTGACGGGCTGGCGGTGGCTGACCCGCGTGCTGCGCATACGGGCCCTGGGTCGGACGCTGATCAGCGCGTCCTTCTCGAGCGCCATGCTGTTCAGCTCCATGCTGTCCAGCACCGAAGCGTTTGCGGAGACGGTTCCGGAGGTCAAAAAGCGGGCGGCGTTGCCGCAGGCCGTTCGGGTCGAGGCGCTGGCAGCCAGCGCGGAAGACCCGCACGTGCTGATCGAGGGGACGCTGGATGAGCTGCGGAATTTTGCGAGCGTTGCCCGCGAGTACGCAGAGGCGGATCCGGAACGCTACTTCGTCGAGATCCAGGCGGTGCTGGATCCGGTGCTCAACTTCAAACGGTTTGCTCGGAACGTGATGGCGGCGCCGTACAAGACCGCGACGGTGGAACAGCGACAGCGCTTTACCGAGACCTTCAAGCGCGGCCTGATCCAGACCTATTCGCTGGCACTCACGCAGTTCGACGAGGGAGAGATCGTGGTCCTGGAGCCGAGCCAGGATGCCGGCGCCGTCAAACGCCAGCGCGTGCGAACGGAGATCCGCACGCCATCGGGCGACGCCTATCCGGTGGTCTATTCGCTGGCGCTGGAAAAGGATAACCGCTGGCGCATCTACAACATCGTTGCCAACGGCGTGAACCTCGGGCTGACGTTCCGCAACCAGTTCAAGAGCGCCTGGGACAGCAACAACCGCGATCTGGATCGCACCATCGATGCCTGGGCGTCCATCGTGAGCGAAAGCGAACCGACCCCAACCAGTTCTTGAACCGCGAGCTGCCGGTGACGACCCGGGCACTGCCTGCCCGCGTCGACCTGCGCAACTTTGCCGCGGAACGGGCGGCCGGCGAAGCCTGGCTCGCCGAGGCCGCGGCTGGCGGCCAGATCCGGCTCAACCTCGATCTGGCATCCGTCACTGCGGCGACCAGCCTGCTGGTGGCGCTTCTGGTCGCCTGGTTGCGTCGTGCTCAGGCGCTCGGCGTAACGCTTGAATTCAGCGCCGTACCCGCTACGGTGCACGCCATTATTGAATTTTCAGGGCTGGACGGGCTGCTGTCATCGGCACCCCCGCAGCACGAGCAGCAGGACCAGGAGCCATGAGCGACGCGCTCAACGACGAAATCACCCGCAGGCTGGCCGAGCGTTTTCCCGGCGCAGACATCGAAGTCACGCTCGAGGGCAACCGTGCGCTGATTGCCATCGCGCACAGCGAGTTCACCGAGCTGTCCCGGGTCAAACGGCAGCAGGCCGTCTACGGCGTCATCGGCGGCTATGTCACGGACGGCACGCTACATGCGGTGACCATTCAGGCCAGCGTTCCCGACCAGCGTGGATAAACTGCTGATCGAGGGTGGCCACCGGCTCGAAGGCACCCTGAAGATTTCCGGCTCCAAGAATTCAGCGTTGCCGATCCTGGCGGCCGCGCTGCTGACGCCGGAGCCGGTGCAGATCGCCAACGTGCCGCACCTGAACGATGTCACGACGATGATCGAGCTGCTAGGCACGCTGGGCGCCGACGTCGTCATCGACGATCGGATGCGGGTGCAGATCAGCGCGCGCTCCGAGGATCGTATTCACGCGCCTTACGCGCTGGTCAAGACGATGCGCGCCTCCTTTCTGGTGCTGGGGCCGCTGCTGGCCCGTCTGCACCGCGCCGAGGTATCGCTCCCGGGCGGTTGTGCAATCGGTTCCCGGCCCGTCGATCAGCACCTCAAGGGGCTCGAGCAGATGGGCGCTCGCATCGAGCTGATCGACGGTTACGTGCACGCCAGCGCGCCGCAGGGTGGCTTGCACGGTGCGGACATCCACATGGATATCGTGACCGTCGGTGCGACGGAAAACCTGCTCATGGCCGCGACCCTAGCGCGTGGAGAAACCTGGCTGCGCAATGCTGCGCGGGAGCCGGAGATCGTCGATCTGGCGGAGTTTCTGATTGCCATGGGTGCGCAGATCGAGGGCCACGGCACCTCGACGATTCGGGTGCAGGGCGTCGATGCGCTCCACGGCTGCGAGTATTCGGTGATGCCGGATCGCGTTGAAACCGGAACCTACCTGATTGCTGCTGCGGCAACCGGCGGTCGGGTCCGCCTGACCCATACCCGTCCGGATACGCTGACTGCCGTGCTCGCAAAGCTGCGAGAGGCTGGCCTAACGCTCGAGGAAGGTCCGGACTGGATCGAGATCGATGCGCGTGGTCAGCGGCCCCGCGCCGTCGATCTCGAGACCGCCGTTTATCCGGGCTTTCCAACGGACATGCAGGCGCAGTTTCTGGCGCTGAACGGTCTGGCCGAAGGCCGCAGCCGGGTCAGCGAGACGATTTTCGAGAACCGCT
>JBCDGJ010000078.1:0-21225 GCA_038757945.1 Pseudomonadota bacterium | reverse complement strand
GAACAGCACAACGCTGAGCAAAGAAGCTGCGAATCGAGAGCTTAGCCGGCGGTGCCTTTGCAGCCACCGCTGACGCCTCATCGCGCACCCACACGCTCTTTCAGGTTGGTAACGCGCGCACGGGCTCCGCATCATCGGAAGCGACCCGGAGTCAGCCTCGACAGGGCGCCCGCCACCAGACTGCTGGTCTCGCCGCAATGCCTCAGATTCACCGTCGAACGCGACTCGCAACTCAGCGACCTCTTGTGCTGCAGACACCCCTCTGAATATTCCGAAACCGGCCGCGTGGTGAGCGTTCGCCGTCGCTCAGTTGTGCAGCACCACCGGCAGCTGCGTGTAGCCCCGTACAAAGTTTGAGATCGCCCGCACCGGTGCACCGACCACCTCGATCTGACTGTAGCGGTCGAGCAGCTCCTCCCAGAGGATGTTGAGCTGCAGCTCAGCGACGCGGTTCCCCATACAGCGGTGAATGCCATAACCGAAGGACAGATGCTGCCGCGCGTTGGCACGATCAATCTTGAGCTCATCGGCGTTTTCAAAGACATGATCGTCCCTGTTGCCGGAGGCGTACCACATCAATACCCGCTCACCCTTCGGGATCACCGTGCCGCCCAGCTCGACGTCTTCCGTCGTCGTGCGTCGCATAAACGCCAGCGGCGTCTGCCAGCGGATGATCTCTGCCACCGCGTTGGGAATCTTCGATCGATCAGCTTTCAGCTTTTCGAACTCTTCGGGCCACCGGTTCATGGCGAGGACGCCACCAGAGATAGAGTTTCGGGTGGTGTCGTTGCCGCCGACAATGAGCAGCAGCAGGTTGCCGAGGAACTCGCGGGGCGGCATGTCGCGGGTACTTTCGCCGTGCGCCAGCATCGACAGCAGATCATGAGCAGGAGGCTGATTGACTCGCTCGCTACGCAGTTCGGCCATCCGCACCAGGCACTCATTCAGCGCCTGATCGCGCTCCTCCACCGTGTTCCAGTACCCCGCCTTTCGCGGCGACGTGGCAATGTCTGACCAGCGTGTCAGCTTGTAAAGCTCTTCGAACGGAAAATCGAACAGCGTCGCCAGCATCTGCGTGGTGAGCTCGATGGAAACTCGCTCCACCCAGTTGAACGGTTCACCAACAGGCAGGCTATCGAGGATCGCAGCCACCCGCTGCCTGATTGTCGGTGCAAGGGCCGCCAAGTTGCGTGGGCCTGCCACGGGAGCTACGGTCTTACGCTGCTGTGCATGTTTGGGATCGTCCATGGAAATGAAGCTGGACGCCTCGTCCTGTTCCTCCGGCGCAACGAGCCCGATAGTCGGCTCCGAAGAAAAACGGGCAGCATCAATGTCTACCGCTTTCACCTGATCGTAGCTCGTCACTGACCAGTAGGGACCAACGATGCTGCGTTCGTGACGAAACACCGGGGCTTCGCGGCGCAGGCGCTCGAAGTAAGGCCAGATCGTGTCGAAGCGCATCAGGTCCCAGTGCGCGACGTCGATCTCGTCGAGCTCAAGGGTTGCTGCATGGGCACGCGCATTTGCAAGCCGCTGCTCGTGTTCCAACTCGTACTGCTGCAAATCCATCTTCGATCTCCCGAGCCCGTGTGAGAAACGTCGAGCCCAGTGTAACCGCAGCGCGCGGCGCTGTGCCGGTTCCAATCCATGAGCGTTGCAGCGGGCCTCCAGCGGTAATCTCCTCGTCAGACATCCGTCCGCGAGTACAGGACGACCCTGATGGCGCACCATTTCGGGTGCGCTTATACTTTTCGCCAGTGATCCCACTCAGCCATCACGAAATACTCCGTCACGTCGGACCGTTTGCGCGGGCCGGTCACCACGTCGATCTTGCGCGCAGCGATCGGGCGGCGCGGGTCATTGAATTCAAGCCCGTGGTGCATCCGGCGCCGGCAACGGCAGCGCGGCCAGGTCAACTGACCGAAGTTCTAAGGCTGGATCTGAGTGATCCGACGGCCCACCTGCTGCGCACGGTTACAACCGACGCTGACCTCGAGGCGACGCTCGACGCGCACGGCACCGATCTTGCGACACTTCTTGAACGCATACTCGCCGTCCCGCCGGAAGCGCACTTCAGGACCGTCAACGGCACTATGATCGCCGACAGCTTCAGCTGCCCTGACGATCCGGGCCAGCCGCTGAAACTGCACGAGTCCCGGACCGGCGTCCACGGATTTCAGATCACGCTTGATGCCCGCACCGTAGTCGGGGAGCCAATGACGGTGACGCTGGCGCCGCCCGACCCGCAGGCCCCCGCGGACTTGCCCGCCGACCTGGTCGCCGTGCTCGGCGCGCCCTACAAGCTGATGCGCCTCCGGCAAGGCGCCTGGAAATTTCTGCTCTACGCGCCCACCCGGGAGCCGCAACGCTCAACAGTGACGCTGGAGCGCTTCGCCCGCGCCATCGCGCACCTGGATCAGGTTCTTGGCGACGCACCGGCCGCGTTTCACGAGCGGCACCGGGCCGCGCGCTGGCGAGTATGGGCGCGGCGGCTGACGCCGCTCGCGGTTGGCGTAACCATCATCGCTGCGCTGCCGCTGATTGACCGGTTCTTTCTGACGGACGAAACCACCATGAATCCGTTGATCTTTGGAATACCCAACTTCCTGATCGTCGCGTTCATCTACGTCAGCCGTCACGAGATGCCCAATCTGGAACTCCCGCCGTTTCCAGGTCCGCTCGCAGCCGACGCCTGGCTGCCCACCACTGCATCTTCGACGGGGTCATCTGCCACCGGCGAAGAGCGCGACGTGCCAACGCTGCCGAGCAAACGCGACCATGGCTGAAGCAAATCCGATGAACATTCCCCCGGTGTCGATCGCAGCGGCGAAAGCTGCCCTGCTCGCGCAGTACCGCGTTCCCGCCCTGCGCCATCGGGCCACCATGCTGTGGGGGACCCGCGGCGTGGGCAAATCGTCCATCGTGCGCCAGGTCGCGCAGGAAACCGGTGCTGCACTGATCGATCTGCGCCTGACCACCATCGAACCGGTGGACCTTCGGGGTGCGGTGTTCGCTGACGATGAACGCGGGCAGACCGTCTGGTTCCCACCCGAGTTTCTGCCCAACGAAGCCGAGACACCCGAAGGCATTCTGTTCCTCGATGAGCTGACCGCGGCTGATCAGCGGCTGCAGATCTCCGCCTATTCGCTGATTCTCGATCGGCGCGTCGGAAACTACCAGCTGCCCGCTGGCTGGCAGGTCGTCGCCGCCGGAAACGCCGCGTTCCATGGCGCGGTCAGCCACGACATGGGCACCGCTCTGGCTGATCGCATGTTTCACTTCAACATCGAAACGACCATCGAGGCGTTTCTGGACTACGCACTGGCCAACGGTTTTGCGCCCGAAGTCATGGCCTACCTCAAAGTCCGCCCGGATCGCCTCGACGACACGCGCACCCAGCTCGCCAACGACCATCTGATCGGTGCCAGCCCGCGAGGTTGGGAAGACATCTCGAACGTCCTGGCTGCTGGACTTCCAGACGAACAGCAACGTCTGTTCGTACAGGGTCGTATCGGCGCTGCCAACGCTGCTGAGTTCTTCGGGGTGCTGCGCGAACTTCGCGCCAGCGTAGACGTCGACCGCCTGCTGGCAGCAGCACCCGGTGCAGATACCAAAGCCCTGCTGCCACGCTCGCTGGATAGTCTCTACGGCATGATCTACGGGCTGCTCGCGGTAGCCACGGATGACGACCGGCTGCTGCGCGCGTTGGAAATCGTGGATCAGTACCCGGACATGGATGCCAATCAGACCCTGCCAGTGCGCGAAGCTCAGACCCTCACGATGGAACTGCTGACCCGTTCAGCGCTGGAACGTGGTCTGGAGCAGGTGATCCTGGAAAGTCCCCACTATGAGCGTTACCTGGCTGAGCGGGAAGCAGGCAGTGGCGACCACCAGACCTGACGGCGGTCGCCGCTATAGCGCCAGTCGCGGCACTCGCGCCATCCAGGCCATGGTCGAACATTCGCCGGCAACCGGAGGCCTGGCGCTGTGGATGCACCATGTGGATGTCGATGACGACGCCCAGCTGCCGGCACCCGTGGCCAACGATGGCAAAACCGTATTCTACGCGCCGCGCTTCGCCACTTTGCCGTTCGAAGAGCAGATCGGCTGGGTCGCGCACGAAACCCTGCACGTTGCGTTTCGGCACGTGCAGCGCCGCACTGAGCTGGCGGGCGTACTGGGTGACGTGGACGAGACGCTCTTCAATGCCTGCGCCGACGCGATCGTCAACAGCACGCTGTCCCATCTGTCCTGGCTGCGGCTCCCAGAGGGTGCGGTGCACCTGGATACCCTGATCCATCGAACCTTCGGCGACCCGCAGGCCGCAGAAACGCTGCTGCTGCAGTGGGACGTTGAGCGACTGTACCGCGCCGTCGATGACCGTCAGCGGACGCCGCGCTCCGGGAGTTCACGTCAGTCGCGTCACCGGAAAGCAGCGACGACCACTGCCGCGCCCGCAGACTCCCGAAGATCAGACGAAGGCGGGACAGCGCGGTTGGAAAACACGACGGCGCAGGCTAAGCGCAGCGACAGACCGGATCCGACCGCAGATCCGCATAGCGGTGGCGAACAGGACGGCGAGACGGGAGGCAGCGATGGGCGACGCAGCGCCATCGTCAGGGCCATGGCGCGAAGCAGCGAACAGGATCTTCTTGCCGACGCTACAGGAGAGCGCCCGGAGGACGTCGCGGAAGCCACCCGTGAATGGGCCGAACGAATCTCCCGTGGACACGCTGCAGATGGCAGCTTTTCAATGTTGCGGACCGTGTCGGCAGATCTGCCGCATACGCGCACACCCTGGGCACAGGTGCTGCGGCAATCGCTCTCCCGTGGACTTCTGCGCGAGCCCGAGCTGTCCTGGTCACGCCCGGCGCGTTCCTGGCTGGCCAATCGCGGCCGCAGCCGGAACGGTCGCCGTATGCCCTGGGAACCGGGCATGGTCACCTCGAAATCGGTTCCGCGCCTGGCGTTGATCCTGGATGTATCCGGCTCGATCGACGATGCGCTGCTGGCCCGGTTTGCGGGTCAGCTGAACGCCATCACGCGCCAGCTCGAAGCGCAGATCGTGCTGATCGCAGGTGACGATCAGGTGCGTTACGAGGCGCTCCATGGAGCCGGGCGCTGCGGCCTGAGCGAGCTGCCGGAGTTCGCCGGCGGTGGCGATACCGACTTCGCGCCCTTGATTGCGGCCGCAGCCACTCACCTACCCAACTACGTCGTCATTTTGACCGATCTGCAGGGCTCAGTCGGCCCTGCACCAGGCTTCCCGGTACTGTGGGCGGTGCCTCCCGCTTTCGCCTATCTGTCCCCGCCCTTCGGACGGCTGCTGGTGCTGGCGGATTAACCATCTGCTGAAGAGTGTCCCCAACGCTACGCGTCCCGGCGGCAGCACGGTTCTCCCGCGGCTGTGGTTTCGCAGCAAGCTCGGCGTTCCGACGAGGCTCCGGCTGATCCTGTTCGAATCAACCAAAGGAGATTCCCAGCTACCGAAGGTGCTACGCCTTGAGACGCCTTCCGGTTCTTTCATGACGAATCCGAGAGGCTCCGGTAGGATCTCGACAACCTGACGCGTCCCAAACGTCTACTCGAAAGACCGTGCGATGATCCTCGACACCAGATACCACACCTTCGAGACCCCCGAGCCCGTTCGGACACAACTCCGTGAGGCGCTCAGCGAGATAGACGCAGAGAACTACGCCGAAGCAGAGCGTATCCTCGAACGCAGCCTGAGCGAGCACAGCAGCGAATCCCAAACGCCCGACCTGAAGGTCTTTCCAACGCTCAGCATCTATCTGGCCATTGCGAGGGCGCGCGGCAAAGACACCGAAGCCGGTGCCGAGGTCATTCGGGATGCAATCGACACCATCGCCAAAGTTGCGCCCGAGGACAGGGCTCAGCGGCCTCGCCTGATCGGCGTTCTGCTCTGGCTTCTCGAGGATGACAGCGGAGACATCCAGCAGGCACTCGAAATAGCGGGTAAGGCCGTCGAGCAGTTCGTCGATACCACCGATGACGGCGAACCTCCAACGAACCTGTATCTGGAAGACGTTCATCTGATCTATGGAGAGCTCTTGCTCAAAGACGGCCAGTCCACGCGCGCACAGGAAGTACTCAGTCGCGTCACCGCGCGCGCAGAACACGCGTTCAGGCATAATCGCCCGTTTGCTGCAGCCAGCGAGGAAGGCAAATGGATGTCTTACACGCTGTGGGCGATTATCCAGGACGCGAAGAAACTGATAGCGAAAGCTGAAAGCGCCCAGTGAACGCAGACCTGCTGGCATCGACCATTCTGAATCCCGCTGTCCTGTTCTTCTTTCTCGGGATTCTGGCGGCGCTCGTACGTTCGGATCTCGAGATTCCGCAATCGATATCCAAACTGATGTCGCTGTACCTGCTGCTGGCGATCGGCTTCAAAGGTGGCGTCGAGCTATCGCATAGCGATCTTGGCGCCGAGATCGCATTGACCCTGTTCGCCGCCGTAGCGATGTCCGCGCTGGTGCCGGTGTATACGTTTTTCCTGCTGCGGCGCATGGTGCCGACCCATGATGCCGCCGCAATTGCTGCCACCTATGGCTCGATCAGCGCAGTGACCTTCATCACCGCGGTCGGATTTCTGCAAACGCTGGACATTCCGAGCAGCGGTTATCTGGTAGCGGCGATGGCGCTGATGGAGTCCCCGGCGATCATCGTCGGATTAATTCTCTACCGCTTCTTCGTCACGGAGCCAGACGCGGAATCGGAGCGCTTTCCCTGGGGCCGCGTGCTGCGCGAGGCCTGTTTTAACGGATCGGTCTTTCTCATTCTGGGTAGCCTGGTGATCGGCCTGCTGAGCACCGACGCCCATGCGGCCGGGCTCGCCCCCTTCACGGTGGATCTCTTCAAGGGCGTACTGACGCTGTTCCTGCTCGACATGGGGCTGATCGCGGGCCGACGACTCTCCGCGCTGGGCGAGGCAGGAATACAGCTGATCCGCTTCGCGCTGCTGGTGCCGCTCGTGAACGCCGGGTTGGGCATAGCCCTGGCTACGCTCATCGACCTGGATGTGGGGGATTCCTTGCTGCTCACGGTGCTGTGTGCAAGCGCCTCATACATCGCGGTGCCTGCAGCCATGCGCCTTTCAATTCCGCAGGCGAATGCCAGCCTCTATGTCACGCTATCGCTGGCCGTGACCTTTCCATTCAACATCGTGGTCGGTCTACCGCTTTACCTGGCCATCATCAGATGGGTGCACCCATGAAGCCAGTCAAACGCGTCGAAATCATCATCGATTCCTTGAATCTGCGGATGGTGCTGGAGGAGCTTGGGACCATCGGAATTTCGTCCTACTCGGTGATCCGGGACGTTATCGGATCCGGCGATCGCGGGGCGCGGAGCGGAGACCTGCTGAATGACGCGATGAAAAACAGCTACATCCTGATCGCCTGTAACGATGATGAGGCAGAGCGTATCGTGGAAGCCCTTCGGTCCAACCTCAAGCGCTACGGTGGCATGTGCCTGGTCTCTGATGCCCAATGGGTTAAACACTGATTCAGGCTTAGCGGCGAAACGGGATCACTTCCCCAGTGAGTCAATGCTCGGCCCAGGTCGACCCGGCGTTCAACCGGCAGCGACAGGTCGAGATCGCTGTCAGCATCAGCGCCGCTCAGCCGGCCGGTCGGCCTCCGACAGCGTCTGATAGCGCTCCGCAGCCGGTCGCTGCAGCGGCGATGCCTCGATGACGAAACCTTCCAACGCTGCAGCGAAGGTCCGCTCGAGCAGCGTTCGGTCTTCGGCGCGCCGGAACTGATCGTAGGCATCACCCCCCTCGGACAGTATTTCCAGCGTTCCCACCGTGTAGCGCCGCTGGTCATCCAATGGCTCCTCACCCACCGTCACCGCAAGCACGCGCTGGCCGGCTGGACGCCCGGGATCGAACGTCACTCTCAGCCCGGAGACCTGAAGCAGGCCCCGCTCCAGCGTCAATCCCTGCTCGATGATTTCGCGCAGCAGCGTTCCCGTCACCGTAACCCGGGCGAGACGGTCCTCGAAGGGAAAGGCGTCGAGCAGGTCCACGCGCCGCACGGCACCACGGGGTAGATCCTTGCGCAGCGCGCCCGACGGCATCAGGCCAATCTGCGTAGCGGTGGTCTGACGAACGATATCTGCGAACAGATTGCCGAGGTCCGACTCCTCGTAGTAACGCCGCGAAAGATAGGCCTGCGACTGGCCGAGAACCCGATACAGCTCCGGAAAACGGCTGCGATAAGCGGTCAGCTTCGCGGCCACGCGCGGGTGCGGATCGAGCCCCGTACCATCAACCTCAAGCAGCCGCCCGCTATGGCTGAGCCGGCGTCCTGTGCGCAGATCCAGCGCCAGCTGCAGGTAGCCAAGGTGCTGACCCTGCCCGAAGGTCTGCATGATCAGCGTGCTCGTTTCCGGGTGCACGAGCGGCTCGCGGGTTCCGGCATCGGTATGGCCGGCGAAGATGACGTCGATCCCGGGCACCGCACCGGCCAGCGCAAGGTTCTCGGCATTGCCCCGCTGTACCCGCGGATCCGCCTCATCATTGGTCTGCATGGGCTCGGTCATGCCCTGATGGGTGAGCACGACGATCAGATCCACCTGTTGGCGCAGCTTGCCGACCAGCTGCCGTACGACGGGCACCGGATCCTCAACGACCAGACCGGCGCTGTTGGACGGAATGAGCGCCGTCGCCGCATCCTGGCCAAGCACACCGATGACGCCGATCCGGACACCATTACGCTCCAGAATAACGGAGGGCCGAGCGTAGGGGCGACCGGAATCCCGATACCGCAGGTTGGCACCGAGCACGGGGAACGGCACGCGCTGCTTCTGCCGCGCAAACACCTCCCAGCCGTACTCGAACTCGTGATTGCCGATCACCATGGCGTCGTAGCCCATGGTGAGCATCAGCTCGAAGGACACCTCGCCGCGGGTCTCGCGTGCCAGCGTGCCAGTGAAAATATCGCCGGCATCAAACAGAAACACGTTCGGCTCCGCAGCGCGAACCTGCTCGATGAGCGTGGCCAGCTGCGGAAAGCCCCCGATCGTTTCCAGGTCTTCGCGCCAGTAGGCGGGAATCGGGTCGTAGGCGCTTTCCAGATCGTTGGTGAACAGCAGGGTGACCGTAGTCTCCTGCCGGTCCGCATGGGCATCGGCGTTCGCTTCAGCAGGCGTCGCCGGGGCGGCGACAGGGCCAGCCATGAGGAGCGCCGCAAGTCCGAGCGCACCGCGCAGCCGTGCGACCCGTTGGCTACAGGTCCATCGGGCGTAGGAGAGCAATCGGGACCGCTGCCAAGGTAAGTCATCAACCGCCATGCGTGCTCTCCGGGATGTTCTGCAGAACCTGCTGACAGACCTGGAAACGGTGCCCTGACAGGCGCGGTCAGGCGTTACCCTTGATCCGGTGCACAACGTAGCCACCCGAACGTTCGTCGAGCTCCATCTCCAGCAGCCCCCGGGCCTGCGCCTCCTCGAGCAGATCGCCGAAGCTGCGGAACCCGTAGTAGCTCTCGCTGAACCCAGGCCGCCGACGTTTCAGCGTCTGCTTGATCATCGAGCCCCAGACCTTGTCACCCGCGCCGCGTTCGTTCTGCAGATCAGCGGCCGTCGCCACGATGAGGCTCATGGCTTCCTCCGCATCTCCGGAATCGTTTGAATCCTGGTCGCTGGCTTCCGCCTCGGTGCTCTCACCCTTCTTTTTGGCGGCCTTCTTCTTCGGGCGCCGCTTCCTGCTCGCTTTGGCTTCGGTGCGCACCAGATCGTCGTAGTAGATGAACTCGTCGCAATTGTTGATCAGCAACTCCGAGGTCGAGTTCTTCACCCCGAGGCCGATGACGGTCTTCGCGTTTTCCCGCAGCTTGCTGACCAGCGGAGAAAAATCGGAATCGCCGCTGATGATCACGAACGTATCGATGTGCTGCTTGGTGTAGCAGAGGTCCAGCGCATCCACGACCATCCGGATGTCGGCAGAGTTCTTGCCGGACTGACGCGTATGCGGAATTTCGATCAGCTCAAAGGACGCCTCATGGATAGCCGGCTTGAATGCCTTGTAGCGGTCCCAATCACAGTACGCCTTCTTATAGACGATGCTGCCCTTTACCAGGAGCCGTTCGAGGACCAGGTTGATATCGAATTTGGCGTACTTGGCATCACGAACGCCGAGAGCGACATTCTCGAAGTCGCAGAACACCGCCAGCTGCTGGTCGTTGGAATCGCTTGCCATGGCTCAGAGGCTCAGTCTTCTGTCGCAGGGGAAGCTGCCATGGTCGCATGTTCCGCACCCCGCTGCGATGCGGGCCCAAACGCCAGCACCTCGGAATTCGCCGGGCCGGCCACCGCCCTAGGGTGGCATCTGGCGGCAAAGCGCGCGGAGTAGGTAGTTGCCGCGTAAGCCATTAAGATGGTCCATCGCTTTGACTACGGAAGTTCCATGGCCGCTATCGATACCCGTTCACTCGCCGACATGTCGCTCATCGACCCGGAAAACCTGAAGTGCCCCTACCACTACGACGAGCAGCTGCGCACCGAGGCGCCCGTCTATCAGGATCCACAGTCGGGCGTGTTCATCGTCTCCACCTACGAGCTGGTGCGGCAGGCACACAAGGCCAAGGACATCTTCTCCAACGAATTCGGCGCCGCCACGGCCTCGGTTCGGGAGATTCCGCCGGAGGTGCGGGAGATCCAGCAGTCCAACTACAACCTGGGCCGCGGCACCCTGCTGACCATCGATGATCCGGAGCACCGCACCTACCGCGATGCCGTGAAGGATTTCTTCACCGCCGAACATTTTGCGCAGTACGAGCCCTGGATCCGGCAGCGGGCCCGCGGCCTCGTCGACAAGCTGGCGCAGAAAGAATCCTGCGACTTCATCGAGGAGTTTGCGCGCCCCCTGCCGCTATCGGTCATCATGCATGTGCTGGGGATGCCGATGGAACTCTTCGACAAAGCGTTCCAGTGGACCGAGGACAACGTCGCGGTGCTGTCGCAGATCGCCGATACCGAGACGCTGGTCGCGGCCAACAAGGGCCTCAAGGAAGAGTACGACTGGTTCGCAGAGGCCCTGAACGCGCGCCGGGGCAAGCCCGTTGAAGATCTGCTCGGCCTGGTTGCCAACGCAACCCATGACGGCCGCCCCTGCACGATCGAAGAGCAGCTGTCCTACTGCACCCAGTTCCTCGTTGCAGGCAACGAAACCACTACCGCCACGCTGGCCGAGTGCATGCGGCAGGTCTGCCTGTACCCTGAGCAGCTCGAGATGGTCCGTAAAGACCGCAGCTTGATACCGAACATGGTCGAGGAAAGCCTTCGGCTCGCGTCACCGACCTCGAACATGTGGCGGGTGGCCAAGAGCGATACGGAGCTCGGCGGCGTGCAGATCCCGCAGGGCAGCATGGTGCTGCTGAAGTACTTCTCTTCCAACCACGATGACGCCGTCTTCGAGGAACCCGTGAAGTTCGATGTGACCCGGGCGAATGCCAAGCGCCATATCGCTTTCGGCTTCGGCATCCATGTATGTATTGGTCAACACCTGTCGCGGCTGGAGATGTGCGTCTCCTGGGAAGAAATTCTCGATCGGCTGGACAATCTGGAGCTCGCCTGCGCCGATGAAGACCTCGAGTACATGCCGAACATTCTGCTGCGGGGCCTGAAAGAGATCCCGATCCGCTACACCGCCAGGTAAGCTCAGGTACCGACCGGCGGCACTGACAGCCGAGCGGTCAGGGCAGGAAGCTCGATCGCAGCTTCACCCCCCAGCGGCCGTCGCGCCGGATGAGTACGTAGAGCGAGTCGTAGGTGCCGATGACCGTGCCATCGGCGCGCAGGCGCTGAAACCGGGTTGCCACATGGATCTTGTCGGCACTCGCGGTCACCACCTCGCGGGACACCCACCGGCTGCGCTGCCAGCCGCTCTCCGGCAGGCGCTGAAACACCTGCCGGTAGTCCTGCTCCGCTACGGCGCGCGTTTCCCAGAAACTCATGGCGCCGCGCGCCAACCGGTAGTGCGGAAAGTGGTAGGTGGCCGTATGGGCTTCAGCGTCGCGCGCGTTGAAGGTAGCCATAAAGGCATCGAGAACGGCGGTCGCCTCGGACTCCAGCATCGCCCGCGTGCTGTCAGCAGGCTCACCAACCGGAGCAGCGCCAGGTTCAGCCAGCGCATCGCTCGCCATCAGCACCACCAGCCCGACAGCTGCAAGTACACGACGACCCTGTGCCTGCCAGAGCGCCACGGCGCTCAGCAGCGATGTATCAGAGGCACGAAACCTGGCTACCAAGCTACCGCAGTTCATCGACAGTCTCCCGTATGCACCCCGTTCTCAGTCTAACAGGACGGGGTCGAAACACTGCTCGCGTAAGCTCGTGCCGACAGCAATGGACAGCACCACCCGGGCAGCTTATATTAATGCTTATCATTATTTTTCTTGGAGCAGCCAGCGTCCATGAACATTCCCGAACCGTTGAAGTTCAAAGGCGTCCCCGGATCACCCTACACCCGGAAGATGCTGGCTTACCTGCGTTACCGGCACATCTCCTATGAGCTGCTCATCGGCGATCAGGCGAACGCTCTGGGGCTGCCGAAACCCAAGGTGGAGCTGCTCCCCACTTTCTATCTGCCCGGCGAATCCGGTGCGCTCGAAGCGGTCGTCGACTCCACCCCGCTGATCCGCAGGTTCGAGCGCGAGTTTTCCGACCGTGCTGCGATACCAGCAGACCCTGTGCTCAGCTTTCTCACCTACCTGATCGAAGACTACGCAGACGAGTGGCTGACTAAAGCCATGTTCCACTACCGCTGGTACTACGATGCCGACATTCGCATGGCAGGGACCATCCTGCCACGCTGGAGCAACCTCCAGGCGCCGGAGAACGAGCTTAAGAAAATCAGCGGCTACATATCGGAACGGCAGATTTCCCGACTCTACGTGGTGGGCTCGAACGACATCACGGCACCCATCATCGAAGCGAGCTACCGGCGCTTTTTGGCAATCATGGACAGCCTGGTCCAGCGGCAGCGATTCGTGCTCGGTGACCGGCCGTCCGCTGCAGATTTCGCCCTCTATGCGCAGCTTACGCAGCTTGCCAAGTTCGATCCGACACCCGCCGCAATCTGCCTCGAGACTGCGCCCCGGGTTTATGCCTGGACGGACCTGGTGGACGATCTCAGCGGCCACCCGGGCGACGCCAGCAACTGGATGGAGCCGGCTGCCAGCCCGGAGGTGCTCGGTGACCTGCTGACCGAAATCGGACGCGTCTACGCACCGGCACTGCTGGCGAACGCGGAAGCCCTTAAGCGGGGCAGCAAAGAGATGGAAACCGAGATAGACGGCCAGCGCTGGGTGCAGCCCGTATTCCCCTACCAGGCCAAATGCCTGCAGTGGATCAATGCCGAGTATCGCAAGCTGGATGCCGACGCAGCTGGCCGGGTCACGAACATTCTTGCAGGAACCGGGTGCAATGCCCTCATTCTGCAGTGACCAGAGAGTGACATGAAGAGACTCTTCCTCGGGCTTGGAATCATCGTGATGGTGCTCGCTGCGCTGGCCGCGGTTGCCTTCAACACCACAGCTGGCCAGGATGCGCTGTTCCGCCGCGCGTTTTCGACAGCGATGGCACAGGCACCGGAACCACCGGAAGGACTCCGTGTGGTCGTCTGCGGGAGCGCTTCGCCGCTCGGCAATATTCTGAATCGCGCCCAGGCCTGCATCGCCGTGCTCACGGCCGAGCACTTTTTCCTGTTCGACGTCGGCGCACGGTCACCGCTGCGTATTGCCCAGGCCCGGCTGCCCATGCGGCGTCTGGATGGCGTGTTCCTGACCCACTTTCACTCTGACCACATCGCCGGCATTCCGGATGCAAACCTCGCCTCCTGGGTTCAGGGTCGCAGGGAAAGCCTCAAGATCTACGGGCCAGCCGGCGTCGAATCGGTGGTCGGTGGCTTCAATCAGGCCTATCGGCTGGACCGCCGCTACCGGATTGCCCACCATGGTGTTGAGCTGCTGCCGCCGGCCGCGGGACCAATGACGCCGGTAACCATTCCGCAGAGCGGAACCGCCTGGCAGGACGACGCGCTGACGGTGACCGTCTTCTCCGTCAACCACAATCCGATCGAGCCCGCCGTTGGCTACCGCGTGGACTACAGGGGTCGCTCGGTGGTCATCTCCGGCGACACGATCGCGGACGGCCGGCTCTTCGAAGCCGCAGCCGGCGCAGACCTGCTGCTGCACGATGCCTTGTCCCGCGCGATGCTCGATACGATGATCGAAATCGCCACGGAGAACGAGGTGCCCGTACTGCCCACTATCATGACGGATGTCATCGACTATCACGCCGACAGCCTGTCGCTCGAGGATCGGGCTGCCGCGGCCGGGATACGGCAGCTCGCCTACTACCACCTGGTCCCCGCACCGCCCAATGCGCTTGCCGAAAAGATTTTTGCGCGCGGGCTGGCTGACTCCACCCTGCTGGTGCGCGATCTGCACACCTTCGATCTGCCGCCGGACTCCGACGCAATCATCATCAGCGAACCCTGATCCTCAACCTTTCCTGCCGAGCAACGGGCAAAAGCGATCATGAAAACGTCAGCAGCATCAGCGAAGGACAACCGGCAGGCGCGGGGTGCTGCAACCCGCCGTTCGCTCATGCGCGCAGCCGAGAAGCTGATCGCGCAGCACGGCTTCGGGAACGTCACCATCCGCGACATCCTCACCGAAGCAGAGCAGAAGAACACCTCTGCCCTGCAGTACCACTTCAACGGTCTTAAGGGGCTGGTCGAAGCCATACATGCGGAACGATCCAGGCAAACGCAGGCCAAACGGGCAGAGCTGCTGGCCGAGCTGATGGACAGCACAACAACTCCGGACCTGCGCCAGCTCTGCCAGCTGATGATCCGCCCGGTGTTCGAACTGGCCCGAGCCCAGGTGGACTTCCGGCGCTACATCAAAGCATTCGGCCAGGAGCTGGCGCTGAGCGAATCATCGGCGTTGTCGCAGGCCAGCCGCCGCGGTGGCGGTGGATCGAGTGGCCAGCAGCTGGGCCTGCTGCTGCGCCATGCGCTCTCGCAGCTGGACGACGCCGCGTTCGGCCGTCGGTTGGAGTCGGCCGTCAGGTTCTGCGCGGCATCCATGTACCACCACGCCAGGCAGAAGAACGCGTTTCGTGGCGAGGAAGCTGATCTCTTCATCAACAGCCTCATCGATGCGCTGACCGGCTTGCTCAGCGCACCGGAGTCAGAGGCAACCCGAGCCATTGCCCGGCGCCTGCAGCAGGCCTGACCAGCGCCGCGGCTTTCCCAAGAAGAACCTCAGCTTTTCCAAGAAGAGCCGCGGCTTTCCTAAAAAGAGCCGCGGCGTTTCTCCAGGCCGCACCCACCAACGTCGGCTGCCTCGTCGCTCAGAGATTGATCGCCTTCTGAAACGCCGGTCGCGCCGCGACACGTTCGACGTAGCCCTTGAGATTCGTCATGGCGTCATCCACAGCACCGAGCCGATTGCTCATGAAGCAGGCATGCCCGAGCATGACGTCCGCAGCGGAGAAATCACCGATGAGGTATTCCTTGCCGGCAAGGGCTTCATCAACCGGCTGCAGCGCCTTATTCAGCAGCTTGCGTGCTTGCCCCAACGCGGTTTCATCACGCCGGTCCGGCGGCAGCAGCAGCGTGTGAACGACGATGGTATTGACCGGCGGCATCACCATGCCTTCGCAGTAATGGAACCACTGCAGGTAGGCCGGAAACTCTGGTGCATCCACCGGAGGCTTCAGGCCGCCGTTCTTATGTCGCTCAATGATGTATTCCACGATAGCGCCGGACTCGTAGATCGTGACATCACCATCCTCGAGCACCGGAACCCGCCCCAGCGGGTGACGCATTCGGTGTTCGTCGGATTTCAGATCCTTCGGATGAAAGTCCATCCGGTTCAGCTCGTACGGGAGTTCGAGTTCCTCGAGCAGCCAGATGATCCGACCGGCTCTCGAGTTCGGCGCGAAGTGGAGTTTCAACATGAAAGGTGTTCCTGGTTGCTGTAGACGTGGAGCGGCTGACACGAGCATGGCCGCAGGACCCTGGCGCGGCGCCCGCGCGATCATATGGTGCTGCATTGTTCTGTGGTAAGCCAGTATCAGAGACGGTTTTGCCGAAATAAATAATGCGACACATTACTAAAGAGGAAGAGGCTGCTGCTCCGAACGCTGCTCACCTGCATGGTCGTCGTCAGCAGCGCGTTCTGGTTCGTGTTCTTTTCTCCGCGTCCGCCGCTGACCATCGATCCCGCCACGCGATCACTCGCACACAACGGCACCTGTGCTTTCCTGCCACTGAAGCCTGCCATAATGGCGCGCGCCAACTTGAGGTGAGACTCCAGTTCCTTGGGCATGATCACGCAACACTACCCGGCGCTCGCGTACTCAGGGTACCGGCGCTACTGGTTCGGATCCTTCGCTTCCGTCGGCGGCACCCAGCTCATCACCCTCGGGCAGGCCTGGCTGGTGTTCGAGCTGTCAGGATCTGCGCTCACCCTGGGCTACCTGGGGCTTGCCGCAGCGCTGCCGAACCTGCTGATGACCCTCTTCGGCGGCGTCGTCGCCGACCGCTTCGATAAACGTCGGGTGCTGATGGCCACCAGCTTCAGCACCATGACAGCCCTGATACTGCTGACCCTGCTGGACTACGCAGGGCAGGTACAGGTCTGGCACGTGCTGCTGGTTGCGGCTTTCAACTCCCTCATTACCGGCCTCGACTGGCCAACGCGCAGCGCCATCTTCCCGCTGCTGGTGGAACGCCCCGCGTACATGAGCGCGGTCGCCCTCAATGCCTTCATCTGGCAGAGCACGCGCATGGCCATTCCCGCGCTTGGTGGCGTACTGCTCGCCGCCACCGACACCTGGGTCGTGTTTGCACTCGGGGCGGCCGGGTTCCTCGGCATGTTTCTGGTGCTGGCGACGCTCAAGGTGCCGCACGTCGCCTCTGCCCCGTCTCCCGCGCTGCAGCAGATTGCACAAGGGCTGCGCTTCATTCGCCACACACCGATCTTCATCAACCTGCTGGCCCTGTCCTTCGCCGGCAGCCTGCTGTCCATGGCGTATATCCAGATACTGCCCGTGTTCGCCGATGTACTGGGCCGTGGCGAAGCCGCTTACGGCACCCTGCTGTCCGCTGGCGGCGTCGGCTCGGTGCTGGGCACGTTGCTGACCGGCGGTGTCGAAAAACGCACTACCCTCGGACGCCTGATGGTCGGCTGTGCCACCGCCAGCGCGGTGCTGCTGATCGGCTTTGCCTATGCGGCAAGCGCCGGGCTGTTTTACCTGTCCCTGGCGCTGGCCACCTGCCAGTCGCTCTTCGCTTCGGCCTTCATGGTCATGACCATGAGCGTGCTGCAGCTCAAGGTACCGGACACGCTGCGCGGCCGGGTAATGGGCATCTACAGCATGGGCTTTTCGCTGGTGCCGCTCGGCGGGCTGCTGCTCGGATCGCTGAGCGAGTGGAGCAATCCCGGCACGGCCGTGATCATTGCAAACATCGGATATCTTCTGATCCTGGTGCTGCTCGGCTGGCTGCAGCCGCGCATCCGCGAGCTGAACGGCAACGAACTCATCGCCGTCACGGAAGAGAGCAACAACGGCAGCCCAGCGCCCGAACGCGCTGGATCCGCCCGGCAAGCGGGACCGGAGGCAGCGCAGCCGCGGAACTCGACGGCGCAACTACCCGATGAGAGGGATCCCGAAGAGACAGCACGCGAAGCGCTGGGCCCTTCAGCAAGGTAGCCGGCCCCAGCGTTCGCACCCGGCACCAGCGACCGGGATAACGGACCACACCAACCGAGGGGAATACGCATGAGCAGCGCAGAAGGCGGCCGTCTGGCGGGTAAGACGGCCCTGATCACCGGTGGCGCCAGAGGGCTGGGTGCCGCAATCGCCACCCGCTTCGCGGAAGCAGGAGCAAAGATCATCATCAACGATCTGAACCAGGAGGCGGCAACGAGCGCTGCCGAACCGCTCGGCGGCATCGGCCTTGCCGGAGACGTCAGCAACGCAGCCGCCGTGACCGAGATGTTCGCGCAGCTGCGCAAGCAGGTCGGGGCACTGGATATCCTCGTCAACAACGCCGGTATCAGCGGCCTGGAAGGAGACAACGAGGCCCGCGAGCGGATTCAGAAGGTGGCGGAGAACGCGACGCGCGCGGCGCAGGGGGAAGCGATCGACCCAACGGACCTGCAGCTGTCGCTCCTCACCGAACAGAGCGACGAAGGCTGGCACCGGATGATGGGCATTCACGTCAACGGCACTTTCCACTGCAGCCGCGAGGCGCTGCGATTGATGCTGCCGGAACGGGGACCGCGGGAACGTGATGGCTGCATCATCAACCTCAGCAGCATCATGGGGACCTTCGGGCGCGCTGGCGGCACCGCTTACTGCACAGCAAAGGCTGCGATTCTCGGTTTCACCCGCGCGCTGGCCCACGAAACGGCAGCGCGGAAGCTGCGGGTCAACGCCATCGCGCCTGGGTGGATTGCCACAGCGATGACCGATCCCCTGGCGCCCATGCATCCGATTCTCGAGGCGCAGACGCCGCAGGGGCACCTCGGCGAGCCGGACGATATCGCCTGGGCAGCCGTCTATCTCGCCAGCGAGGAAGCCAAGTTCGTCACCGGGCAGACCCTGTCACCGAACGGCGGCTGGTACATGAGCCAGTAGGCGAACGAACCGCCCGGTGCCGGGTGCGGATCATGGCTCAGCCCGGCAGCAGGTGGGCAACGGCATCGCGCTCTTCCGTCAGCTCCTGCTCTGTTGCTTTCATCTTCGCCGTCGAGAAGTCGTTCGGGGTCCAGCCCTGATCGATCTGCCAGTCGCCGCCGCTGCACCGCACCGGAAAGGAGTAGATCAACCCCTCGGTAATGCCGTAGCTGCCGTCGGAGTAGACCCCCATGCTGACGATGCCGTCGCTGCCGAGCGCCCAGTCGTGCATGTGGTCGATCGCCGCGTTGGCTGCTGAGGCCGCGCTGGAGGCGCCGCGGGCTTCGATGATGGCGGCGCCGCGCTGCTGCACGGTTGGTATGAAGTCGTTTTCGTACCAGGCCTGATCAACCAGATCGAGCGCCGGCGTGCCACCCACAGTTGCCGCGTGCAGATCCGGATACTGGGTGGCGGAGTGGTTGCCCCAGATACACAGGTTGCTGACATCGCTGACGTGCTTGCCGGTCTTCATGGCAAGCTGTGCCATCGCCCGATTGTGATCGAGCCGCGTCATGGCAGTGAACTGCCGCGGATTCAGATCGGGTGCATTGCGCTGAGCAATGAGCGAGTTCGTGTTGGCCGGATTACCAACGACCAGCACTTTGACGTCCCGGCTGGCGTTGTCGTTCAGGGCCTTACCCTGCACGGAAAAGATGGCGGCATTGGCTTCCAGCAGATCCTTGCGCTCCATGCCTTTGGACCGGGGCCGCGAGCCCACCAGCAGCGCATAGTCGGTCTCCTTGAACGCCACGTTCGGATCATCGGCAGCAACGAAGTCCTGTATCAGGGGGAACGCGCAGTCCTGCACTTCCATGATGACGCCCTCGAGCGCACCCATGGCTGGCGGGATTTCCAGCAGCTGCAGGATGACCGGCTGGTCTTTGCCGAGCATTTCGCCGGAGGCAATTCGGAACAGCAGGGCGTAGCCGATCTGGCCGGCAGCCCCGGTGACGGTGACACGAACGGGTGCTTTCATGGGGTTTCCTGTTTACGCGATCTCAAGGGCGCGCATTGTAAGTGACCCGCTTACCGGAACGCACCTCGGCGTACCAGTCGCCCCGGCTGTGCAGCTGAAGCAGCGTGCGGATCCAGCCCGGCAGCGGCTCGGGCAACGCCGCAACGTCAGCCCAGAGCGCCAGATCGGCGACGGCCGGTTCCGCAAGGGTCGGCAGTTCGGTGCAGGCGGATCCCTCCAGCACGGTTTCGAAGACCAGATTGATGCCGCTCCCGCGCCGTGTTGCATAGGGCAGCAGGGCGCAGGGGCGCAGGGGCAGATCTCTGAGCCCCGTTTCCTCCATAAGCTCCCGGGCGGCCGCGGCCAGCGGCAGTTCATCCTGCTCCGCGTGGCCGCCAGGCAGCACGAAGAAGCCATCGAGAAACCCGGTGTTCTGGCGGCGCTGCAGGTAAATCTGCTCACCGGTCGATCCGCGGCGGCGCAGCAGGATGTGAACGACGACGGGAAATTGGGCTCTGCTCATGCGCAACCCTCGCTGCAGGCTGAACCGCAGGCTAAGGTGGGCTGTACAGCTGCGCAATCGCTGCCCATGACCGAAGCCACCATAGCGCCAGGGCCACCACACATCGCGCAGGTCGAGCAGGCCCTGTTGGCGCTCGCACCAGCGCTGGTGGAACGTCGCAGCCACGGCCTGTTGCTGCGCAGCGCCCGCGGTCTGCTCCCGGCAGCAAACAGCGCCGTTCCCGGACTCCCGGGCGCGAGCGCCGAACCAGCCGCTCAGCGCCGAGCCGCCGAGCAGTTTTTTGCTACCCAGCAGCAACCCACGCAGTGGCTGATCGGCCAGCGACCGGCCAACGCGGGGCTCACGGCACTGCTGCGGAGCGCCGACTACGACCGCGTGGAGACGCGGATCATCTGGCTACGTGCACGTCGAGCAAGCGCCGGGCCTATGCCGACCAGAAGCGCAGTGACGGTGCGTCAGGAGCCTGACCTGAGGATTTTTGCCGAACGCTACGGGGCGCTGGCCGGGCAAGCGGGTCCGGCACTCCGGTTACAGACGCTGCGGCTGCAGGCACTGCAGCACCATCATCCGGTTGCGTTGCTGACCGTTAACCGCAACGAGGCCGCCGGAGCGCCGGTCGACGGTTGCCTGCTGGCGATGGTCGCGCCTCTGGCCCGTATCGAACGGCCAGCCGAGGATGCAGAATCTTCTGGCCGCATCGGACTACTCAGCGACCTGCTCGTCGCCCCTCACGCGCGCCGGGCAGGATTGGGAAGTGCCTTGCTGGCTGCCGCCGATACCTGGTTTGCCCGGCACAACTGCGGCTCGGTCGCCCTGGAATCGGCCAAAAACAATCACGCAGCGCACCAACTGTACCAACGGCAGGGCTTCGCCAGGGCCGGACGATGGTCCTTCTACCGCCGCCCCGCTGATCCCGGAACTGCTTCTGCAGCAGTCACTTAGAGACCCCGACGCGCTCGTGACGCGCGGTCCTTATGCTGCAGGCTCGGCGTGGAGGTGCGTCCCCCTGCCGCAGTTGGCGTCG
>JBCDGJ010000077.1:0-21244 GCA_038757945.1 Pseudomonadota bacterium | reverse complement strand
GGCGTTGTGGCTGACGCCCGCACGCTTGGCGAGGCGACGGAGGCAGATCTGTTCGACGCTGTCCTCGCGCATGATCTCCAGCGCGTCCTCCAGCAATGCCGCCCGCAGATTGCCGTGGTGGCCAGCGGCCTCATGGTGTTGGCCGCGTGCCTCGGCGGGCCGACCTCAAACGCCATCAGCGTGCAGGCAGGTGGGGACGCGGCGCTGTCAATTTCCCTCACGGCAGTATCGAGCTTCATTGCCTTTCTAACAGCGCCGCTCATCATCACCGGCGCCATGGACCACTTTGTGATCGTCGGTGGCGAGGTGTCCTTGCCGTTCCTCGAAACATCGGTGCGGATATTCGCGACAGCGGTGCTGCCCGTAACGCTGGGCATGGTCCTTGGACCGCGATATGCGCCGCTGCGCCGCAGTCGCCAGCGTATCTTTGGCTGCGGCTTTGCGACGGTGCTCGCTACGTCCGCCCTGCTACTGATCGGACGGGCCGAACTGCTTGCCTCCGGCGTCAGCACGATCGCAGCGCTGCTACTCAACGTCTCCATGATGACGCTGGCCTTCGGCCTCAGCAGGTGGCTGCTCAGGCACGAGCCCTACGCGCGCTCCATTACGATCGAGGTGGGGCTCCAGAACGTATCGCTGGCACTGGTCATCATCGTGAGCTCACTGGGCGTGCTGGAGATGCTCGCCCCAACCCTGTTCTATCTTCCGATCGCGTATGTAACCGGGTTCGGGTTCGCTTTCCTGATGCAGCGCGGGCTCACCAACAGAGCACTACAGTCGGCCTAACGACAGCGCTCCCATCGGGTTGGAACGCCTTACTTCGGCCAGCTGCAACGGTTACTCCCATTGCACGAAGCCGACTACAGCGCCTTGCGGGTCCCTTGAAACAACGGCCGGGCGGTGGTCGAGAGCCGCGCCCTCCAGGACAGTCCCACCGTACTGTTCGATGCTGGTGATTGTCGCGGCCAGATCCTGCACACCCAGAAAGTGCACCCAGGTATCCGACGGAAGCCAGGATGGCGCCCCAGCAAGATCAGCGACCAGCGCGCCGGACTCATCTACCCACTGACCCTCGATCTCATCCGACTGCTTCCAGCCGAAAACCGCGTCGTAGAACCGAATTGACCTTTCGTGATCTGCTGAATACAGGCGTCGCCACACGAACTCTCCGGGGTTCGACGACGACGGGGTGATGAAAGCCGCGGACGACTCGTAGGCAGCCAGCACGGCTCCCCCGGTATCAGTAAATACGAAGCTCGTCCCCATTGGGGACTGCATCGGCGCCGTGACCATCTGTCCGCCCAGCTGGGGCACAGCCCTGCTTGCCGCCTCGATGCTCGTTTCGACATAGCCGGTCCAGTAGGACGGAACTCCACCATCCTGCAGGAGCTTCGGCAGCTGCAGGACGCCAGCGATCGGACCGGTCCGGCTCTGAAGAATGGGATACCGCCCGATGTTCGGCCAGGACTGATCGAGCGCGTCGCAGTCAACGAGTCTCTTAAGGTAGTTGAGACACCCATCGATGTCGGGAGTCAGGCAGTCGTACCAGACGAAATGCCTGAGCGTGCGGGAGCGGTTCATGTGGCACATCCAGAACAGGCGTGCTGCGACGATAGAGCAAAATATTCACCCGAAACAGTCTGGACATTCGGATTAAACGACGCCTCAGGAACCTCCGCTCCGAGTTGGAACCCGCAGCTCGTTGCCCGCCTTGAGCGTGATCAGCCCAGGACCGCACACCTGCCCCTGCGGGCGTTGCTGACCCGGCGAACGTCATCCACGAGCCGTGATGGCAGAAGCAGCAACGCCCAATCCGCAGCCCATAGCAGCGCCCATGGACACGCTGAACGCGAGGATATCGAATGCAACGCCAGCCACTATGCCTGACGCTGTCCCGATCCCTGCACCAATGGCAATACAGAGCGCGATCCTGGTCTTCCGACGGCTATTGCTTTCATGTTCTGGCACTGCACACTCTCCTGTTCTTAATCAGTGATGACGTTGAATCGACGCACCGAATCATCGTCACCCGAACTACGCAGAGATTGACCAACGCCGCCAGATTCTTTGCAGCGGACGCCAGATGATCCACGACAATCAGTCCAGCAGCACCAGCAGTGTTGGTTTCGTGGTTATGGCGCCGTCTAAGGCGTGCCGAAACAGCCTTCCCAGAACGTCATCATGTCGGCATGAAAGAGCTTCGCGTAGTCCGCGTCCGTGCCCAATCGCGCACCCCGCACCCCATACCCGGCTTTGATTCCGTACAGCATCAGCTCTCGCTCCGCCGTCTCTGGCGGAGTACGCCCATGTACCGGGTGCAGGCTGCTGCCATCGTTGTCGATGTAGATGGTTGGTGCGCTGGGTGCCACCGACGCTTCGCTCACGCGTTCTACGGGCGTAGCGCGATCAAAACCATGGTGCGCCCCCTCAACCAGGCGCCAGCTGGCCTCACAGCCGCACAGACGTAAGGCTTGCATGTGCCCCTGCACCTGCTGAGGTAAGCACCACTCATCCTGATCACCAACGATCGATCGCACTGTCGTTCGACCGACATTGGGATTGAGGAACTGTTGACCGCACCACGGGTAGGCCGCATAGGCACCCGCAATCTGACCCTCGGTCGTCACGAACTTGCTCATCGAGGCCGCGGAGAGAACGGCTGCACCGCCTCGACTGTGACCTTGTACGCCAATTCTCGCCGGATCGACCTGGCCACCTGTCGTTAACGCCGCCACCGTCGCCAGGACGTCCCAAGCGTTGGCAGCAAAGGAATACTGCGCCTGGTTCGCAACCGTGCTCGTCACCTGACGCGCACCGAACGGATCCAGCAGACAAGCGGCGTATCCGGCATTGGTGAGCAGCTCTGCCTTGTGCACATGGGAGGCTGCGATACCCATGCTGCCGGGCACCACGACGACGATCGCCGGTCGAGCCCGCCCTTTCGGAAAGAAGCTCTGTGCGTAGATCGTTCGGGTCGTCACACGGTCCGGTTGAGATATCGCCTCATAAAACGTGGCTGGATCGCCAGTCTCGACCTGCCAGAGTTGACCCCGCAAGCCGTTTTCCAGCTCGATCTCACCGTCATGCAGAAAGTCTGCCACGCCATAACTCCGCAGCTGTTTCGAGCCACTAAGCTACCTTACCTTGGGGGCCAGGTTGCACCAGCAGCGCATCTCCCGACCTAACCTCAGCCGCGTAGCGCCTCCAGAGGGCACTAAGGGCGCAGAGCAAAGTCTATGTCGGCAGCATCGACTGCCCTACCCGTCTTATCTACGAAGGCCAACCGCAACTCTTCCCTGCCGTTTCGAGTGACCGCAGCAAGCTTTGACGGCTCATTACGAAGATATCGATCTCCCCACGCCATCAGCGCCATGAGGACCGTCTGCAGACTCTCCCCCGCAGGGGTCAGACAGTACTCGTTTCTGGTGCGCGCGTTGCCGTCCCGGTACGGGTGCTCCTCGAGCAGGCCCGCATCGAGGAGCCGTCTGATGCGTGAAGACAGGGTCGACCCCGGAACGGCGATGTCTTCCTTGATGTCCGCGAACCGCCGGACCCCATAAAACACGGACCGCAGTATCAGGAGTGTCCATCGATCCCCCAGCAGCTCGGCCGTCGCCGATAACCCACAGTCCTCGAGCGCAATGGGCGACCGCGCCGCGCGCGGCAGCTTGGACTCACTATCTGTGTTTGACATTTGGACTCAGCCTCGTTACCCTGAATCTCACCATTGGACTTAGCCATGACCGTACTCGATCTTGTTCTGGGTGTAAAAATTCTCGGTACCGGTCTGTTTGTCGGCCTGCCACTGTTGCTGCTGCCGAACGGCCAGATTGCACAGCGGCTGACCATCGACGGTAGCGCACTACCCTATCTTCGACTGTATGGCGTTGCCGTACTCGCGTTGCTCGTGGGCTACGCTTTCGGGTTCTCCGGGATCTCGGGATCCCACTTCCCGCTGGGCATTGTGTGCATGGGTATCGTTTCGAACGGCCTTGGATTCTTCGTCATGCTGGCAACGGGAATCCACCGGGACAATCGATCCATGGCGGCGCTGATCGGACTGATCGCCATCGCTCTGGTGGCCTGCATACTGCGCCAGGACGTTGCGATGGCCCCGTTATCCCGGGTGTCCGATTCATTCACGGGGGGTAACAGCGGTAGCAGCCACGCCCAACCCACAACCTATGGCGGCACCTATGGACAGGCTGTAGGCCAGAACATCGAAGGCAACACCAACCATTAAGCCCGCGGCGGTCCCGATACCTGCGCCAATAGCGATAGCCAGCGCAACAGGGATATCTTGACGACTTTCTGTGTCTCTTTTCGGCACGACGTAATCTTCAGTGTCAATCAACTCTTAAGACCGAACCGTGCCAACAGCAGACCCCAATTTGAACCACCAAACCGTACGGTGGCACAACTTGGACCTCCGTCGATGGCTTCGTCGGACTGCGCAGCCTGCCAGGCGCTGATCGAGAAGGCCTGCGGCTCTAGCAGGAGCCGCCAACGAGCTGTGCATCAGCACTGCTCAGCGAGTCGACTATCAGATGCGCTGGAGCCCTTGGCCAGATATGCATTGCCACCGGCCGGCAATGCGCTTCTCGTAGCTCGAAGCGGTCCCTAGGATAGATCTCATCAAGCGCGAAACAGTGCAGGGGCAGAGCGATGAGCGTAACCGAGATCGATGAACTGGGTTTCGAGGCACCGGCAGCCGTCGGCCTGCCCGTGCGCGCCAACCTTCCAAAGGGTCTGCAGATCGGTCCGGAGATTGGCGAACACCTGCCGGACTTCGCTCTGCCCGATCAGCACGGCAAGGTTATCAACTTCCATGCCGATCGGGGCTCATCGCCGGCTGTGGTGGTCTTCTACAGATCTGCAGTCTGGTGACCCGCGTGTTTTACGCAGCTCGTTGAGCTGCGCGATGCCCATCGCCACTTCACCGAAGCGGGCGCCAAGCTCTACACGATCTCCTATGACGACGTCCTCGCACTCGAGGACTTCTCGACGACCTATGACATCGAATATCCGATGCTCGCGGACGTGAACTCCGAGGTGATCCGCCGTTTCAGGGTACTGAACACCGAGGTCCTCCCCGGCGACATCCCGGCCTACGGCGTTCCATTTCCGGCGACCTTCGTAACCGACGCGGATGGGACGGTCGTCGGCCGCTTCATTCACGAGAGCTACAAGATCCGCTCCAGCCCCGAGCACCTGATTGACAGCATCCGCGGCGAGATCTCGATTGACGCTGCTGCTCCGAGCGCTGCGGCGGGAGACGACGATCTGCAGATCCGAACGTACTTCCACGGCGGGCGCGGCACCCTGCGCCAGGGGATCGAGCGGCAGGTTGTGGTCCGGTTGGAACCACGCAACGGTGCGCAAGTGATCGCCGGATCGGGCCCCGATGGGACGGGCCGGACGTGGGTCGAAGTGACGGGGCCACCAGGGCTTGTTATCGGAGACCCGACCCGGTCGGCGACCGCGGTCGCGGGAATCGACGGCGCAGACCTGACCGTGTTCCAAGGGGCGGCCGAGCTGGTCTTCCCGGTCTATGCACAAGCGGCGCTGATCTCCGAATGCAGGCCGATCGAGAACGACTCGATAACGATCCAGGTCGACGTCCGCGTCATTGCCAGAGATGGGATTTCGCTGCTCGCGCCGAAGACCGAGAAGCTGGCCCTGGAGGTCTTTCTGGAGCCCGTCGACATGCCCAAACTGCGCTTCCACGGGGATACCGGCCAACGCCGTTCCGATATGGACAGCGAACCGCACTTTCGGCGTCTGGTGCTCCGTCAGTTCCGAAAGCACCCGCTCGGCGCGTTACGTTCGATCATGAATACCCGACGAAAGCAAAGACAGGCGAGGCAAAGGACCGCGCAGAGCCCCTGAGCTTTGCGCACAGGACGGCAACACACCGGGCCATGAGCGCCCACCTGCTTCCCAGTGGACTCACATGAGGTCAGGTGGTAGCTCCCGAGAACGATTGGCCTGCCGCCTTAGAAACTCTCTAAGACTGATCCAGGACATAGCGCGCACGGAGCAGAAGATCCGCGCGCCTGGGGTAATTCAGACTCAGTTGCGCGAGTAGATCCTGCGCCAGCACACGAGCGTCAGCCGCAGCACCTGCTTGCTCCAAGAGCAACTCTGCTCGAACCAGCTGTCCCCGCATTGCGTCCGGATGCTCTGGATAGTCTTCGATAGCGCCGCCCACCTGAGCTATAGCCGCCTTCGCACCTTGCACGTCCTGCAGCTCAAGACAGGCTTCCGCAAGGTCCACCACCGGGTTCAGGAAGTGAGGACTGTCGAGGACGTAACGGTCAGCCTGCACAGTAACGTACTGCCGCAGTTTTTCGCGGGCCGCAGTGTAGTCACCAGCCGCACGATCGAACAGGTAGCTGCGCAGAAACCACGTTCGGTACTTCTCATCCTGCCGCCCAACCAACTCTTCAAGGCCCCGTAAGGACGACTCATACCAAGTCCGGGCTTCCTGCCACTCACCGGCGGCAGCCAGCACGTAACTGAGCTGACGCTGCGAATCAAATTCGCCATAGCTGCCTTCTCCCTGCAGCTCACGGCGGAGCGTCAGAGCCTGTTTCCCCGCGTCTACTGCTGCAGGAAAGTCTCCCGCGAGCGACAGCCATCGACTGCGACTTGCGAGCGTAAGCTCCTGCAGCCGACGACCTGCAAGCCCGTCACGCTCACGCAGTTCCCCGAGCAGCTCGTCCGTCGCCGCAAGGGCTTCGCGTATCCTGCCGGCAGATCCAAGGTAGAGCGCCAAAGTATAGCGAGTGACGATCGTATCCCAGGAGTCACCACCATACTTCAGTTGCTCTACTCGTAGAGCCCTCTTCTCGTGCTCGATGGCGCGGTGGATATCGCCCTGCCTGTAGTTGAGGCTGCTGAGGTTGCTATGCACGCGCCCGACTTCGCGATGGTTCTCCCCGTAGTTGGCCGTTGCGATCTGCAGTGCACGCTCGCTTACGCTTTGGGCAGAAGCGTAGTCATCAAGATTGCCAAGAGAGAGCGCAAGCACGCGGAGAGGCTCGATCAGCCGATGGCTCATCGCCGACTCAGAACGCTCGAGCAACTCTACGGCGGCCGAGGTGTAGGTCCGAGTCTCTTCGTAACTCTCAAGAGACAGGTGTACGATCCCGAGATCCGTCAGTACTTGCGCACGCTCCCGATCGGAAGCAGAGTTCAGCACGTTTAACCCTTCGAGTGCCTCGCGATAGGCATCTGCCGCCTCTGCAAACTCATCCTGCACGAACAAATGGTACCCACGGATGTGCCGATAACGTGACTGGATCGCCGGCGGCAGTCCGCCGATGTCTATCTGGGCATCGAGATCGCTCAGCTCAGCAGCCGCTACGTCGAGCAGGCGCTCTTCTAGAGCAAGGCGAATCGAATCGAGCTGTATCTGACTGTAGAGCACTGGATTCGTTGCAGCCGAAGCCAGGGTTTTTGCATGGAGAAAGCTCGCTCCTGCCTCGTCGAACCGACCGAGTCGCCACTCTGCGTTTGCACGGATTCGATACAGTTCAGCCTTTGCAGCATCGTCACCATCGAGCTCTTGCGCAGCCAGCTTTATCGCATCCTCAAACACCGATTCAAGTATGCGCGGCGCACCGATCTCGTATTCGGCAATCTGATCCTGCAGATCCGACATGGATTCAGTGACCAGCTGAGAAAGTGCGTTGCTGGTGCGTGTTGCGCTGGCCGCCTGAGTCTCTGCAACGGAGCGGGCCTCCCGGAGGCTGAGCGTGTAGGACGCCGAAGTAGCCGTGAGCAGGACCAGCGCAACGGTAACCACGGTGACCAGTGCACGGTTTCGTCCCAGAAAGCGACTCGCCCGATAGAGCACGCTAGACCCGCCAACCTCTACCGGAAAGCCTTTGCTGAAGGCGATCATATCTTTGCTGAAGGCATCCACCGATGAGTAGCGATCCGCAGGTTCCCATCGCAGACATCGCTCCAGGATCAAGACAAGATCTCTTGGCAGCTGGCGCCGAGCCTCCACCGGAACGCGCCAGTCGTGCTGTCTATTGGCTCGATCCATCATCTGTTCCAAGGAGCGCCCTTCAAAGACTGAGCGGCCGACAACCAAACGGTACAGCAAGGCGCCAAGCTGATAGATGTCCGAGGCAATAGTTACGGGACGCTGCAGCAACTGTTCTGGGCTCGCAAAGCGTGGCGTCATCGGGAACGCCAGCGAGCCGTCATCGCGTTCGCCTTCCAGCAGTTTGGCAATGCCGAAGTCGAGCAGCTTTGGCTGGTTGAAGCTATCGATCATGATGTTGCCGGGCTTGATGTCCCGGTGAACAATCAGGTGGGCGTGGGCATAGGTAACAGCTGCAGCAACGTCAATCGTGGTCTGCACGGCCAGCGGGATGCTGTTACCGCGAGCATCGCAGAATCTGTCGACTGTTTGCCCCTCGATCAGCTCCATCACCATGTAGGGCAAACCGGTCGTGCTGATCTGGGCGTCGTAAAGCCTTGAGATGTTGGGGTGATCCAGCGCAGCCAGCAACGACTGCTCCTGCGCGAATCGGCGTCGCAGCTCTGTGCTGACGGCGGCGCTGGGAACAACCTTGATCGCAACCGCTCGCTCGAAGTTGCCATCCACTCGGGCCGCTCGGTAAACCACACCCATACCACCGGCGCCGAGGACCTGAGTAAGCTTGTAGTCGCCAACCACCGTGCCAAGAAGGGGGTCGGGTTGTTCCAGGAGGTCTTGCACAACCTGCAACCCCCCGCCGGTAACCAGGTTGTCCTCAGCGTCTGTCACCCTATCTTCCAACCAGCGATCATCGGAGCGTCAGTAGCGCGGCTCTAAAGAGGCTTCATCGGATCAGCTTCCGTCCCGTGGAACGCGCTGAAGCAGCGCGGCTACCGAACCTGAACGGCGGCGTTACCCCAGGGCGCCAGCGGCTCTGCCGAGCCCGCCGCTGCTGACTCGGCCTGAAAGGCTTCCGGCAACTCGTCGACCATGTGATAGGTCGCCGCCAGTCGCCCGAAGCCCACGAAGAACGCACACACCATGCCGAGCTCGACAATCTGCGCCTCGTCGAAATGTTCCCGGAGCCGCGCATAAACCGCATCATCCGCAGCGAGGTGATCCGTTGCCATCAGCTCGCCGTAGTGCACGGCGGCTTTTTCTGCCGGGGTCAGGTCCTCTGCCTCTTCCGGTCGCTCGAGCGAACACACCAGCCCTTCGGTCACGCCGTCATTCACCGCATCCGTATAGCGGATGGCCATGCAGCTGCGGCACTGGTTAAAGAAGGCAATCCGCAAACGCACCAGTTCGACCAGCCGCTCGGGCAGCGTCCGATGAACCTTGAGCGCGCCGGCAAACTGCATCAGCCCCAGCGCGATGTCCGGCGTGTGGGCGAAGTAGCGGGTCAGGCCCTGCTCAAGCGCCGTGGCCGTTTCCGGTCGCGCTGCCGCCGTAAGGCGAGGGTCCCAGTTTTCGACGGGTACCTGAGAAACGCGAGACATAGGGCCTCCTGGATTTCTGTTGAATCAGCTCAGCAGCGCGGACAGGCTCCGCAGCACTGCCAGCATACTCATGATGGATAGCAGCAGAAAGGTGCCCTGCGCACCGATCAGCCGGGGATAGTTGGCCCCCTCGTTGCCGGACAGGCCAAGGGCGTGCAGCACTCTCAACAGCACCAGCAGCACGCCGCAGCAGTGCACGGCCACCGGTCCAATGCCGCTGACCTCGAGGAGGAACAACACGACCAGCGCGAGCGGCACGTTCTCGACGAAGTTCGCCTGGCTGCGGAGCACAGCGTTGGGTTTCCATTCGGGATACTGCTGGGCGTTCACCCGCACTTTCAGCACGTGATTTGCGAGCAGCACGGACAGCAGGCCGAGCAGGCCGGCATAAAGCAGGGTTACGGGCATCAGCGCAGCACCTCGAGCAGCAGGAACAGCAGGCCGAGCCCGGAAAGCAGAACGCCGATCCAACTGTACTGATCGAGCCAGAAGATCATGAAGGCTCGGGCGGAACCCCGCTCCGCCTGCGGATGCGGCCCAGGGCGCAGAGCGCGCGGCAACCCACCGACCCAGGTGATCTGCAGGCCGTGCCAGAGCAGCCCGAGGCCGATCGCCAACAACCACAGGCTCATGCCGCCATCCTGCCCCGCAGATCGACCTGCGCCGGGCTGGTCACCCACTGTTGATCGGTCACTGGTCTACACTGCCCCCTCAGCCATTCGATCCAGAACCTATGTCATCCCCCGCTCTCGATCAAACGCCGATCCACTCCGACACCCTGGGTCTCCTCGAAGGCCTGACCCACACGCGCGCGATCCGTCGTTATCTCGACGAGCCCGTTCCCGAAGCCGCGCTGCGGGACATGCTGTTCGCCGCCACCCGCGCACCCAGCGGATCAAACCGTCAGCCATTCCGGTTTCTGGTGCTATCGGAAGGCGACAAGGCCGAGGCCGCCAAAGCGCTCATCGGCGCAGCGGCGCGCAAGCTGTGGGGCAACAAGCGGGCCAACGATGGATACGATCAGGGATCCGGAGCGCAGCAGAACTCACCGAAGGCCCGCATGGCGCGCACCATGCAGCACTACGTCGATGCATTTGAACGGGTGCCGGTCCTGATCTTGCCGTGCCTGGTGCGCTACCGCGACCCGAACCCGATGGAAGGTGCCAGCGTCTACCCGGCCGTGCAGAATCTGCTGTTGGCGGCCCGGGGCCTGGGCTACGGTGGGGTCATCACCGGCTTCCACGGCGCCGTTGATGCAGAACTGAAATCGCTGCTTGGCATTCCGGAAGAAGTCTTCATCAGCTGTACGGTCACCCTGGGCAAACCGGCTGGCAGCCATGGTCCTGTGCGCCGGCGCCCGCTGCGTGAGCTGGTCTTCGGCGACAGTTGGGGCGAAGCGCCCGGCTGGGCCCAGGACCCACCCGGTACCCGCTATACCAGTGCCGGTCCACCGAAGCAGCGCCCCGGTGCCTGAACGAACCGGCGGCGACACGCCACCCGCAGCTGCCCAGATGCTGATCCCTCATGCCCAGCCGCTGCTCGAAGGGCGGCTGCTGGCTCGTTACGACCGCTTCATCGCCCGCATCGCGCTCGGCGACCACGAGGTCGACGCGCATTGCGTCAATCCCGGCCGGATGGAGGGGCTGGTCCTGCCCGGGGCGCGGGCCTGGATCTCCAGCGTCCCACCGGAAAGCAAGCGCAAGCTGCGCTACACGCTGGAACTGCTGCAGATCGATGGGCGTTTCATCGGTGCCAACACGGTGGTTCCCAACACCCTTGCTGAGCTGCTGATCCGGGCGGGCTGCGTGCCCGGGCTCAAACGGTTCAGCAGCCTCGCCCGGGAGGTGCGCTACGGCGCCAACTCGCGCATTGATCTGCTGCTCCGGCAGGGTAATCGGGACCACTACGTGGAGGTGAAGAACTGTCACCTCGTGTATCCCGACGGCGGGGCGTACTTCCCCGATTCCGTGAGCGTGCGTGCGGCTGGCCACCTTCGTGAGCTCGCTCGGGTTGCCGGATCCGGTGCCAGGGCAAGCGTGCTGTTCGTCGTGCAACGTGCGGATGCCCGATTCGTGGCTCCGAGCCGGCTCCACGATCCGGACTTCGCCGCTGCGGCGCTCGACGCGGCTGCCGCAGGCGTTCGCTTCCGGGCCGTGAAGCTGGATCCAACGCCCGCGGGCTATCGGTTTCTGGGTACGCTTCCGGTCCGGCTGCGCAGCCCGGACCCGGCCAAGCTCGCACCCTATCGCGACCACCTGATCCAGTGGTCGGGCTGGCAGCGCCGAGGTCGACGCACGCCCGGTCCCTGAGCGCCCGCAGCGTCCGTCTCCGGCTAGTCCGCCAGACCAAGCCCGTGCGCCAGCGCCGCTTTGTGCTCTGCGATGAAGCGCCGGCCAAGCCGCGTGCCCGGCAGCAGCTGAAAGCCGTGACAGGCGCCCGCATAGAGCACGAGGTCAACGGCTACTCCCGCCGCCATGAGCCGCTGGGCGTAGCTGAGGTTCTCATCGCGAAACAGATCGAGCTGTGCGGTGAACAGCCAGGTCGACGGCAAGCCCGCGCAGGACTCCACGCGCGCAGGAACCTGCGGCGCCGTGGCAGGGGCGCTGCCGAGGTAGCTCGCCCAACCGTACTGGTTGCGTTGCCGGGACCAGACGAACTCGCCGACGAGCGGATCCCCGGGCTCGGCATCGCTACCGGTCAGGTTGTCGAGCATCGGGTAAACCAGCTGCTGGTGACAGATCGCATAGTCGCCGGCATCACGTGCCCGGATCGCCAGCGCCGCGGCCAGGCCGCCGCCAGCGCTTTCTCCCCCGACGGCGATTCGTCGCGGATCAACGTGCAACGACTCGCAATTGTGGTGAAGCCACGCCAGCGCCGCATAACAGTCATCCAGCGGCGCCGGGATCGGGTGTTCGGGCGCCAGCCGGTAGTCGACCGAGAAAATCACGATATCGAGCGCCGCGCAGAGCGCCACGTTGCCGGGATCCGAGCCCTCGGTGGCCCCCATGATGTAGCCACCGCCGTGCACGTGCAAATACGCCGGGCGTTCGTGTGGTGGTCCTTCCGGTCGGTACAGCAGGCCGGCAACCGGTTGCCCGTCGATGGTCGTATCGACGCGCTCGCGGACCACGCCGGCAGCGGCCGCATCGGCGAGCACCTGCCGGGCCTGCCCGGCCGCCCGGAACTCGCCCAGGTTGGCATCGGTGATCGGCGCGGCCGGCACCAGTTCGAGCAACGGCAGGAGCTCCTCATCGAGCAGGTGTCGTGTGCGGGTTGGTTGGGTGTACGGATCTGCCATTGCTCCCCCTGAATTGTGTTCCCTGCCGACGTCTGGTCGACCGTGCCGGCCCGGCGCATCGCCACCACGACGCGGTTGCAGCTTACACTGACGGCTTCTGATGCTGCGCCGATCGGCTCACCGCAGATCGTCCGGCGTAAGAACATCGCCAACGAACCGCGACTAAAGAACCGCGACCAAAGAACATCAACAAAACAAGACCTCTGAAAGACCGATGACCGTATTGCCGGATCTCCCCCTGCCCAGTTCCCTGCGCACGCGCCAGCTGTCAGACGTCAACGGCCTCGAGCTGTACCTGCTCGAAGCCGGCGACCCGGACGCACCCTGCATCCTGCTGCTGCATGGTTTTCCCGACCTGGCCTACGGCTGGCGCAACGTCATGGGTCCGCTCGCCGCCGCCGGCTACTTCGTGATCGCGCCGGATCTGCGCGGCTATGGCCGGACCCGTGGCTGGCCGGACGCCTACGAGACCGAGCTGCGCCCATTCGGCACCCTGAACCTGGTCAAAGATCTGGTAGCCCTGCTGCGCGAGCTCAAGATTCGGAGCCTGCATGCGCTCGTCGGTCACGACTTCGGCTCTCCGCTGGCCGCTTACTTTGCCCTGCTGCGCTCCGATATGGTGCAGCGGCTGGTACTGATGAGTGCGCCCTTTCCGGGTCCACCAGGGCTCGGGGCGAGTCGCTATGACATGGACGCCGCCCTGGCTGCGCTCGAGCCGCCCCGCCAGCACTACCAGACCTACTATTCCGGACCGGATGCCAACACCGAGCTGCTGCAGGCGCCGCAGGGACTCAAACCGTTCCTCCGCGCCTACTTCCACATGAAGTCCGCCGACTGGCCGCCGAATCAGCCCTATGCACTCGAGGGCTGGCGCGCGGAGGAGCTGGCGAAGCTGCCGGAGTACTACGTCATGCGCCGGGGCCAGACGATGGCGGCAACGGTGGCTCCCGCCCTGCCCGATACGCGCTGCGATTGGCTCACGGACGACGAGCTCGACGTGTACTGCGCCGAATACGCACGCACTGGGTTTCAGGGCGGTCTGAACTGGTACCGCTGCACGCACGATCCGGTGTTGCGCGCAGAGCTTGCAATGCTTGCCGGCCGCCCACTCGCCATGCCCTGCTGGTTCGTGAGCGGCGCTTCCGACTGGGGCAATCATCAGACACCGGGCGCGCTCAAGCGCCTGGAGGAGCGGGCTGCCAGCGACTACCGGGGAACACAACTGATCGCGGGCGCCGGACACTGGGTGCAGCAGGAGCAGCCCGAAGCGACGGTCGCGGCGCTCCTCGACGCTGCCATGACGCCACGCTGAGGAATGGGCGTCAGTTTCATGACGCAGTTCCGCAGCGAACGCGGCCGAAGACATCAGTACCGGCCACAGCACAGATGCAATACGCTAGGCTTACGGTAATCGGTACAGCGCGGAAACACCGGGCGCGTGAGACTGCGGCAAAAAGGTCCCTGGGCGCACCGAGCAGCCGGAAGCTTAAGTGCCAGTTCCGAAAGGATGGCCTGAATTTCGCAGCATTTCGCGGACTGAACACCGAACAGCAATTTCAAACTGCAACTTTCTAACGACAACTGGGGGCGCTCCGGCGCCAGGAGAAGAACCGGGTGACAGGATCAGGACGTATCAGCCGGCGACACCTGCTGGAAAAGGTCGGTGCCGTTGGTGGCTCAGCAGCCGTTTATCAGGTGGCGCTGGCGCTCGGGCTGATGCCGGGCAAAGCTGCTGCCAGACCGCAGCTCGTTGAGCCGCTTGGCAGCGCGCGACGCTCGGTCGTGCTGCTCGGCGGTGGTCTCTCGAGCCTGATGAGCGCCTACGAGCTGGAGCGCGCGGGCTACCAGTGCACGATTCTCGAAGCGTCGCACCGGATCGGCGGACGCAACCTGACGCTGCGTGCGGGCGACAAAATCGACGAGATGGGCAACCCCCAGACCTGCACCTTCGACGCGGCGCCGCACCTTTACTTCAACGCCGGCCCGGCGCGCATTCCCGCGCACCACCACTACCTCGTGCACTATTGCCGGGAGCTTGGGGTGGCGCTGGAAACCTTCACCAACACGAACTACCACGCCTATGTTCGCGACGCCGAGCTCAACGGCGGCGAGCGGGTGCGCCTGCGGCGTTTCGTGGCCGATGCGCGAGGCTTCATCGCCGAGCTGTCCAGCAAAGCCATCAATGCCGACGTCTTCGACGCCGAAGTGACGGCTGATGACGTCGAGCGCGTGCTGGGCTTCATCAATCGCTACGGAGACCTGGACCGCCAGCAGCTGTACCGTGGCACCCGACGCGGGGGCTACCAGCAACCGGGCATCGGGGCACCCACCGCGGGCATGCTGGAGCCAGGCAAGCTGGAGTCGCCGCTTGAGTTTCGCGAGATCCTGAAGTCGTCCTTCTGGCGCTTTAAAATGCACTTCGCCGAGGGCGAGGATCAGGCGGCGCCGCTGCTGCAGCCCGTTGGCGGCATGGACCGGATAGTCGATGCCTTCACCAGCAACATCCGCTCGCCGATGCTGACCCAGGCGCAGGTAAAAGCCATTCGCATTGGCGAGAACGGGGTCAAGGTCGTGTACCAGCACGAAGGCCAGCACCACGAGCTCGACGCGGACTACTGTCTGAACTGCATTCCCAAGCATCTGCTGCTCGGCATCGACAACAACTTTCCAGCCAAGTACCGGGAAGCGCTCGGTGCCATCGGTCGCGGCAAGCTGTTCAAGATCGGCATTCAGATGGGCGAGCGCTTCTGGGAAGAAGAAAACATCTACGGCGGGATCTCCTGGACCGATGAGAAAATCGAGCAGATCTGGTACCCCGCGCACGGCATCCACCAGCGCAAGGGCGTGCTGCTCGGCGCTTACACGTTCAACTCTGCCAATGCTGAGTACTTTGCGCGGCTGACGCCGGCAGAGCGCTTCGAAGAGGCACTGCGGCAGGGGGAGATGCTGCATCCGAACTACCGTAAACATGCGGAGTCATTCGTCAGCATTCCCTGGCACCGGATGAACCACCACATGGGCTGCACGGCACAGTGGACGCCGGAAACCCGAGCCCAGTACTTCGGTTACCTGCAGCAGCCGGTGGCGAACCGCCACTTTCTGATGGGAGATCAGCTGAGCTACCACCCGGGCTGGCAGGAAGGTGCATTCTCGTCCGCCCACCATGCCCTCTCGGAACTGCAGAAGCGCGTCCGCGCTGAGCGAGCTGCCGCATGAATCGTCCAGCACTAACCCCAGTTTTCTTTCTGGCACTGCTGCTGTCGGCATTTCCGGCGCACGCGGCCACGGACGGCTACACCACGATTCCGGAGCAGTTCATCTACTGCACTACCTGCCACGGCGTTGAATTTCAGGGTAATCGGGCAGTTGATGCTCCGCGGCTCAGCGGTTTGCCGCCCTGGTACCTGACGCAGCAGATGCAGGCATTCCGTAACGGCTGGCGCGGCACACACGCAGAAGACCTGAACGGCATGGAGATGCGACCGCAGGCGCTGGTGCTCGACGACGCGGCCATCGAAGCCGTGGTGGCGCTGATCTCCGGCATCGAACCGCAGCCGCCAGCCACGGCTGTGGTGACCGGCGATCCCGATCACGGCAAAGCCCTTTACACGACCTGCGCGGCCTGTCATGGCGCCGAAGGGCTCGGCAACGAAGTTCTGGCAGCGCCGCCGCTTGCTGGCCAGAGCGACTGGTACCTCGAGCGACAGCTCAACCTCTACCGCAGCGGAGTGCGCGGCAGCGCCGCTGGCGATGGGCACGGTGCTACGATGAGGACCGCGGCGTCGATTCTGACCAGCGATGGAGACAGCCGGGACGTCGTCGCCTACATCAACGCGTTAACCACCACCGCAGGGGACCCCTCAATGAAGAAACTCGCCGCACCACTGCTGCTCGCCGCAGCTGCTTCGACCAGTGCCGTTGCCGAAGTCAAACGTTATCCGCTGCCGGGCAGCGACTTTCCGATTGCTCAGGCTGTTGAAGTGACCGCAGGTACGACGCTCATCTACCACAGCGGCATGACCCCGCGGCCCGCGAACCCGGAAGCCGAGCGCTACTCTGCTGCCTTCTGGGGCGATACGGAGGCACAGACCCTGTCGGTGTTCGGCCGGCTGGAAGAGTCGCTGAAAGAAAAAGGGCTCGACTTTTCCAACGTCATTAAGATGCAGATTTTCCTGGTCGGCGTGCCGAAGCTGAATGGTGCAATGGATTTTCAGGGCATGATGAAAGCTTACCGCAAGTACTTCGGCACCGAAGAACAGCCGAACCTGCCGGCACGCTCCGCGTTTCAGGTCGCCGGGCTGGCGGCCCCTGGCATGCTCGTCGAAATTGAGGTTGTGCTGGCTCGTTAGCTGATCACTCCGGACCGGGAACCTCGCTCCGCAGGCCGGCAGCGGATGCATCACCTCCAGGAGAAACGGTTTTCGCGCCGCTCCTCCCCTGGCTGCCGAGCAGGCGATCACAGACCTGCTCGGCAATTGCGAGCGATGCGGTTAGGCCCGGGGACTCAATGCCATGCAGGCTTAGCAAACCAGCGTAGCCATGTGATGCTTCGTCAAGCAACAAAAAATCGGTGTCACCGGCCCCAGGGCCCAGGAGTTTCGGCCGTACCCCAGTGTAGGCGGGCTGCAGGCGCCGCGACTCAACCGCTGGAAAGTAGCGTTCGATAGCAGCCGCAAAGGCCGGACGCTCTGAATCATCGAACGTATAGTCGACAGCGCTGCGCCATCGCACGTCAGGTCCGAAACGCACCTGGCCGGCAAGATCCAGCGTTGCGTGGATACCGAGCCCACCAGCAACCGGCACCGGATAAACCAACCGCCGAAACGGCGACCCGCCGGAATAACTGTAGTAGTGGCCGACAGCGTAATGCTGCTCGGGCAATTCCGCGCCGGCGCCGAGAAGGCTGGCCAACACTGCTCGCGCCGCATTCCCGGTGGCGTTGATCAGGTAGCGACAGCCGAGCTCCAACTCCGGCGCCAGGCGCAGCCTGAGCTGTCCGTCCTGCAACCGACCACCGGTCACCTGATGGCGCAGCAGGACCGTTCCACCTAGAGCCTCGATATCTGCCTGCAGCTGGAGCATGAACTGATGGGAATCAAGTATGCCTGTTGAGGGAGAGAGCACGCCCGCAACGGCCCGCACCGCCGGCTCTAGGCGTGCAACAAGCGCCTGGTCGAGCGGCTCCAGATCCGGCACGCCGGCAGCCAGCGCCCGATCCTGGATTTCTCTAAGCCTACTCAGCTCTTCGGCGCGGGTCGCAACGATGAGTTTGCCGCAGCGCCGGTGCGAAATGCCGTGGCTTTGCAGGTACTCGTAAAGCAATCCTTTCCCGCGAACGCAGAGCGCTGCCTTTGCCGATCCGGGCGGGTAGTAGATGCCCGCATGTATGACTTCTGAGTTGCGCGACGAGGTTTCGCTGCCTATGGTATCGGCTGCTTCAAGAAGTACCGTTTCGATGCCACGCTGGGCGAGCTCGCGCGCACACGCCAGCCCAACGACGCCACCGCCAATCACCACTGCTTCTACCTGATATTCTGCCATTGCTGGCTTTGCCACCGCCTGAGTACTGAGTCGTCCGCAATGATCGCCTATTTCGGGCCTGGTTCGGGCTGCAGTCCGTCACACCCTACTGGGACAGCGTTACAGGCCGGGAATGCCCGCAGGTCGGGCGACCGTCAGCATGCGCTGGTAGGCCGGCCGGGCCTTCATGTCTTGGCGCCAGCGCTCGAGGTGCGCATAGGGCGTGACATCCGCAACCCGCCACCACTCCGTCAGATCAGTCGGAAACACCATCATGATGTCGGCAAGCGAAAACTCGGAACCGCCGAAGTACGGCTGCCGGCTCAGATGATCGTTGACGAACCCGAGCGCTTTGGCAACGGTCATGAGGCCAGTCGGCTCAGGATCGGGCAGCTTCGCCGCCCGCCGTATGCGCGCGCTGATGGCTTCGGTCACCGTGCGGGCAGCAAAGGAGGCCTCGGCAAAGTGCAGCCACTGCAGGTAGGCCGGATAGTCAGGCGAAGCGACCGCCGGCTTGAGACGCCCAGGCGCATAACGATCGACCAGCAGCTCGAGGATGGCGCCGGATTCGACCAGCACATCGCCATCCAGACTCACCGTGGGCGCTACCGGAAACAGCGGGTTCACCTTGTAAACTGCGGCCATGGAGGCGCGCAGGTCACCCTGGGTGAACACCAGCTCGTAGGGCAACTCAAGTTCTTCGCAGAGCCAGACGATGCGCTCGCAGCGGCGTCCTTCGAGGTGGTAGATCGTCAGATCGGGTTGACTCACCGGATCAGTCTCCTGTTCAGCCGGCACCGGACCGGGGCTACGTCGATGGCGCACGCCGATCCTCCGCGGGCGCTTTGCGCGACAGCCGGACCGGCGGCGGCAGCATACCACCTGACCCTTAGCACCGGGCTGGCCGCCGCGGGAGTCGTGATGCAGGATGAGCCTTCTCGAACGGTCGGCACTTACCATTGCGCATCGTGAGCTGGAACGTGAACGGGCTGCGGGCCTGTGCACGCAAAGGGTTTCTTGAGTTCCTCGAGCGCAGCGCCATCGACGTGCTGTGCCTGCAGGAGGTGCGCGCTTTCCCGGAGCAGCTCGAGCCGCCGATCCGGGCACCGGCAGGCTGGCACACGTACTTTCAGCCGGCTGAACGCCCGGGCTACAGCGGGGTTGCCATCTACAGCAGGCAACCAGCTACGCGTATCAGCAGCAGCCTTGGCGAAGCACGCTTCGATGTCGAGGGTCGGTTCCTGGTCGCGCACTTCGATCGCCTTGCCGTCGCCAGCGTGTACTTTCCGAAGGGCAGCGGGCGCGACCGCGACAACTCGCGGGTACCGTACAAGCTCGATTTTTACGCGGCGGTGCTGGATGCCGCGCAGCGCCTGCGCCGCCGCGGACCGACGTTCATCACCGGCGACTTCAACACCACCCATACCGAGATCGACCTGGCGCGGCCACAGAGCAACCGGCGCGCCAGCGGCTTTCTGCCTGAAGAGCGCGCGGTCATTGACCACTGGCTGGCTCTTGGCTGGGTCGACAGCTTCCGCGTACGGCACCCTGATGAGCCCGGCCATTACAGCTGGTGGCGCCAGGTGGGCGACGCGCGAGCGAAGAACGTCGGCTGGCGGATCGATTACGTTCTGGCCTCGCCCTCGGCGGATGCGCGCGTTGCCGAGGCCTTCCTGTGGCCGGACACGACCGGATCCGACCACTGTCCCGTCGGGGTCAAGCTGGGCGGCTGAGCCTGTCGAAGAGGCGCCCTACTGTGATGGGTGCGCGCCTCGACCGTCCGGCGTATGGTTGACCGAAACCACGCTGGAGACGGGGTATGAACCACTACCGCACCCACACCTGGACCCTCCCCCTGGCCCTGATCACCCTGCTGCTGCACAGCGCCTGCTCCCACGTCGGCGATACTGAGAGCGAAGCCGACGCGGCCGCTGCGGCCTGGACCCAGCCCCTCTTCCAGGGCCTGGGCGGCGTCGAGATACCTGTTACGACCCGTTCCGAATCGGCGCAGAGCTACTTTAACCAGGGGCTGGCACTGGCGTTTGCGTTCAATCATGCCGCTGCAGACGTGGCCTTCAACGAGGCCGCGCTGAACGATCCGGACTGCGCCATGTGCTACTGGGGCAGTGCCCTGGTGCTCGGCCCCAACGTCAATGCCGGCATGGATCCTGCCAACGCCGCGCGGGCTCATGCGTTGGCAGAGAAAGCCGAGAGCCTCGCCGGCGGCACAACGCCGCTCGAGCAGGCCCTGATCAAGGCGCTGACGACGCGCTACCTGCCGGTGGAACCCGACGCCGACGGCCGCCAGGCTCTCAACGAAGCCTATGCAGATGCCATGCGTGAAGTCCGGGTTGCATATCCAAACGACGCCGATGTGCTTGCGCTGACCGCCGAAGCGCTGATGGACGTCCACCCCTGGGACTTCTGGGAGGCTGACGGCGAAATCCGGCCCTGGACCAAAGAAATCACCGACACGCTGGAGCAGGCGCTGGCGCTCGAAGCCGACCACGTCGGAGCCATTCACCTGTACATCCACGCCGTGGAGCAATCCGGCACACCCGATCGGGCGGAGCCGTTCGCTGATACGCTAGCGGATCTTGCGCCTGCGGCAGGTCACCTGGTGCACATGCCCGCGCACATCTACATGCGCGTTGGACGCTACCACGATGCCACGCTGACCAATCGGCGGGCGGTTGCCGCAGACACGGCCTTCATCCAGGCCTGTCGCTCCAACAGCCCCATCTACCTCGCCGGCTACATCCCCCATAACTGGCACTTCGGCTGGGTGACGGCCGCAATAGAAGGCTGGAAGAGCCAGGCCTACGCGATGGCCGAAGGCACGGCGGCAGCGCTCAGCCCGGAGCTGATCCGTGCGCCGGGTATGGGCGTCGCGCAGCATTTTCTCATGCAACCCACCTTTGCCCAGGTGCG
>JBCDGJ010000076.1:0-21291 GCA_038757945.1 Pseudomonadota bacterium | reverse complement strand
CGCCGCAGGTCGGGCGCACGGGCTGCTGACCCGTGCTGGGGTGCGCTCGAGACCGGCTCAGCAGGCTGCTAGGTCGGTGCGCGGCTCCGGCGCCTGGCGGTTCCCTTCGATTTAAACAGCTGATTGGCAACGTCCTCGAACTCGCGAGCGTAGTGGATCCTGATTCCTTTCAGCAGTTCCGGCGCCAGTTCTTTGACGTCACGCTCGTTCTCTCGAGGCACGATAACGGATTTGATCTGCTGGCGCCGCGCCGCGAGCAGTTTTTCCTTGAGCCCGCCGATGGGGTACACCTGTCCGGTCAGCGTCAGCTCGCCGGTCATGGCCCAGCCCTGCGCGGGTGCCCGGTCGAGGGCCAGCGACAGCAGGGCCGAGGCGATCGCGATACCCGCGCTGGGCCCGTCCTTCGGTGTCGCGCCGGCAGGTACGTGCAGGTGAATGGCCGCCCTGGCGAAGAAGTCCGGATCCGCGCCCAGCTCCTCGGCGTGAGCGCTCACGTAGCTGTAGGCAATGTTGGCGGATTCCTGCATGACGTCGCCGAGCTGGCCGGTCAGCCTCAGGCTCGGGCTACGGTTGTGCACGACGGCGGCCTCGATGCCCAGGGTCGCGCCCCCTGCTGCGGTATAGGCAAGGCCGGTGATGATGCCGATGCCCGAGAGCAGGGCTTCGTCATTAAAGGGCGGCTGACCGAGATAGTCTTCCAGGTCGTCGGCGCCGATACGAATCGGTGCCGCGGCGCCATCGAGCAGCTTCACGCACGCCTTGCGGACCAGGGCTGCGAGGTGTTTCTCGAGCCGGCGCACGCCGGCCTCCCGCGCGTAGTCGGAGACGATGCGGCGCAGGGCCGGTGCCTGGATGCTGAGTTCGCCGCGCCGCTTCATACCCGCCCGGTCCAGGTGTTTCGGCAGCAGGTGCTTACGCGCGATGGCGAGCTTCTCGGCTTCCAGATAACCCGAGAGCCGAATGACCTCCATCCGGTCGAGCAGGGGGCCGGGAATGGTGTCGAGCTGATTGGCCGTGCAGATGAACAGAACCTTCGACAGATCGACCGGCAGATCCAGGTAGTGATCGCGGAAGCTCGAATTCTGTTCCGGATCCAGCACTTCGAGCAGTGCCGAAGCCGGATCGCCCTGGTACGACACGCCGATCTTGTCGATCTCATCGAGCAGGATCACCGGGTTGCTGCTGCCGGTATCCTTGAGCGCCTGGATCAGCTTGCCTGGCATGGCGCCGATATAGGTGCGCCGATGCCCTTTGATCTCCGCTTCGTCGCGCATGCCGCCGACGGAAAACCGGTAGAACTGGCGTCCCAGAGCCTCTGCGGTGGCCTTGCCGAGGGAAGTCTTGCCAACGCCGGGCGGGCCCGCGAGGCAGATGATCGAGCCGGCAACGTCACCGCGGTTGAGGCCCAGCGCCAGAAACTCGAGCAGTCGCTCTTTAACATCTCCCAGCCCCTCGTGATGCTCATCGAGCAGCTGGCGTGCATGCTTGAGATCGGCGTTGTCCGGTGTGGTGCTGCCCCAGGGCATGCTTGTCAGCCAGTCGAGGTAGTTGCGGGTCAGGCCGTACTCGGGTGATCCGGGTTCCAGCACGCTGAGCTTGTTCAGCTCATCGTCGATCCGTGCCTGGGCATCCTCGGGAACGGTCAGGTCTTCGAGCCGGCCGCGAAACTGCTCGACGTCCGCCGTCTTGTCATCCTTGGTGATGCCGAGCTCTTTCTGAATGTACTGGAGCTGCTGCCGCAGGATCGATTCGCGCTGGTGCGATTGGATCTCCTGCTCCACGTGCTCGCGGATTTCCATCTGTGCTTTGGCGATCTGAACTTCTTTGTGCAGCAGCTCGACGACCCGGGGCAGGCGCTTTTTCAGATCCAGGGTTTCCAGCACCTTCTGCAGATCGGCCTTGCTCGCGGTTGTCATCGTTGCAGCAAAATCGGCCAGCAGCGATGGCTGATTGGGATTCGACCGGGCCAGGAACACTTTCAGCTCCTCGCCGTAGAGCGGGTTGAGCGGGATCAGCTCCTTGATGATGTTGATGATCGCCACCGCGTAGGCCTTGACCTCCGCGTCGCTGGTGTCGACGTCGGCGGCTGTTGGAAAGTAACGGACCTGCGCGGCCAGCGGCGGCTCCTCGGTGAGCCAGCGGCGGACCTGAAAGCGTTCGATCCCCTCAAGCAGCACGTGGAGCTGCTCTCCCTCACGCTGGACGCGATGAATGCGGCACACGGTACCCATGTCGAAGCAATCCGCCGCGCTCGGTGTGCCGTCGGTCGGCTCGCGGGTGGCCAGCACGCCGATGACCTCCTGTTCCCGCTCCTGCACCTGCTTCAGCGTCGGCAGCCAGGCCTCCGCGGACATGAGCAGCGGTACGGCCTGGCCGGGGAAGAAAGGCCGGTTGTCCTGCGGCAGGATCTGAATGATTCCGGGCAGTGCGCTGCCCGGCAGAATGATCTGGCCACTGCCCTCGTCATCCTGCGGTTTGGCTTCGTGGTCGATGTCCATGGCACCCTCTCAAACGTCGGTGAACAGGGGCTGTCGACCCGACCCTTGAGCCTCAACCCGCGACTGCTAGCTGCCCTCTCCGGGCTGAAGGCTTGCCAGCACCTGTTCGATAAAGTTGAGTTCGCGCCGGCGTAATTCAAGCTCGGGATCATCTTTTTCGGTCGATTCCGACAGGACGCGGATCTGCTCGAGCAATTCGTCTCGTTGCTTGACAAAGTGTGCCAGGCGAGCCGCCAGGTCTGCTTTGTCGAACATCACCCGTTCGGCATCGACCCCGGCACCGGCCGGTTCCTGCTGCGCGCGCTGGGGCGGTATGACCGGCTGCCCGGGATCCAGCTGGCGCTGGTTCATAAAATTGGGTGAGACGATCTCGATGCCGGCGCCATGCAGCTGGTCGAGCATGCAGGCTTTCAGCTCGGAACGTTTGCTGACCAGACGGCGGACGTCCTCGAGGAAGCCGGCGACCCGGTACACCACCGAAAAATCCCCGAGCTCCAGCACCTGCACAAAGCTGTCGCCGAGGCCCGCAGCCTCCGCCGCGGCCAGGAGCGCCTGCTCGACATCCTTGCGCGGCACGTCGTAGCCGAGCGAAACGGAGCCGCCGATCAGCGTGCCAGTGCCGTGTACGACCTTCACCGGGTGATTCAGCAGGTACACGTTCGGCAGCGTGACGAGATCCCGATCCTCGGTCTGCAGCTCGGTGTGCAGCAGGGCGCGCTCGGTCACCCGCCCGAAGGTGTCCCCGACGCTGATGAAATCTCCCGGCTCGAAGCTGCTGATGGAGCGTTGCATGAAACCCGCCATGGCATTGGCAATCAGCGTGGTGGAGGACAGGCCCAGGACCGCGCTGAGCAATAGCCCCAGCAGGCTCAGCAGCTGTCCGCGCAGCTCGTTGCCAAGCGGCAGCAGCATGGGGATGAGGATGAGCGCGGTGAGCAAGAGCACCAGGCGCCAGATCATGCGGCGGGTGTTGCCGTGCACGGTCCGGCTGCGAATGGAGAGCCTTACGAGGAGCAGCCCGAGCCCCAGGCCGATACCAACGGCAGCGAAGGGCAGCAGCCAGGGCAGCAGGGCGTCGAAGGTAAGCATGGCCGTAGTCTACCTCAGCGCACGCCGGCCGCCGGAGCGGTGGTGGGGGGTAACGTTGTATTAGACCCGGCGCAGCTTATTATCAGCGCCTTTGCGCGACGCGAGAATGCCCATGGCCCAGCTGGAGCACGCCGGCGAGCTTGATGCCGGAGATGAGCTGTACCGGATCCGCCACAGCCTGGCTCACGTCCTGGCGCAGGCGGTGCTGACGCTGCGGCCCGGGTCCACGCTGGGTTTCGGTCCGCCGATTGCCGATGGCTTCTACTACGATTTCCTGCTGTCCGAGCCGATCACCGAGGAGGACTTTCCCGAGCTGACACGGCTGATGAAGAAGATCATCAAGAAAGGTCAGCGCTTTGATCATGAGGAGCTGCCGATTAAGGATGCGCTGGCTCGGATCGAGGATATGGGCGAGCCCTACAAGAAAGAGTACGCGCTCGAGCTGGTTGAGAAGCATGGCCTCGAGACGCTGAGCTTCTACCGTAACGGCCCGTTCGTCGACATGTGCGAAGGCCCGCACGTTGACACCACCAGGCAGATCCCGCGGGACGCTTTCAAGCTGCGCAGCGTTGCGGGGGCTTACTGGCGTGGGGACTCGAACAACCAGATGCTGACCCGCATCTACGCCTGGGCTTTTGCCGACAAGGCTGCCCTCGATGCCCACGTTGAGGCTTGGGAGCTGGCGCAGGCGCGGGACCACAAGAAACTGGGCCGTGAGCTGAAGCTGTTCACCATCGACAACGATATCGGCCGCGGCCTGCCGCTGTGGCTGCCGAACGGTATGGTCGTGCGGGAAGAGCTCGAGAACCTCGCCAAAGAGCTGGAGTTCGAGGCCGGCTATCACCGGGTTGCAACGCCGCACCTGGCCAAGGAATCGCTCTATTACCAGACCGGGCATCTGCCGTACTACGCCGAGGACATGTATCCGGCCATGGAAGTGCTGGAGGAAACGGAGGGGGGCGGCGAGGTCGAGCAGAAGGTCAAAGAGGCCTACCGCCTGCGGCCGATGAACTGCCCGCATCATCACAAGATCTACAGTGCCGAGCCACGCAGCTATCGCAGCCTGCCGCTGCGCCTGGCGGAGTATGGCCAGGTCTATCGCTTCGAGGACTCCGGTGGTGTGAGCGGGCTGGTCCGGGTCCGCGGCATGTGCATGAACGATGCGCACATCTACTGCACCAAAGAGCAGATCAAGGACGAGTTCAAGGCCGTCATGGCGATGTACGACAAGGCCTACGCAATTCTCGGGCTCGATGCTTACCGTATTCGCCTGTCACGCTGGGATCCGGAGGATCCGCAGGGCAAGGAGAAGTACGTCGACAATCCTGAAGCCTGGGCGGATTCCGAGCAGATGCTTGTCGAGGTGCTCGATGAGCTCGGTATCGACTATGTCGAAGGTCCGGGAGAAGCCGCGTTTTACGGCCCGAAGCTGGATTACCAGTTCCAGACGGTGACCGGCCGGGAGGAAACGGTCTCGACGGTGCAGCTCGACTTTGCCGTGCCGCCGCGCCTTGGATTGAGCTACGTCGGCTCCGATGGCCAGGAACACGTGCCGTACTGCATCCATCGGGCGCCGTTCAGCACCCACGAGCGTTTCGTGGCCTTCCTCATCGAGCATTTCGGCGGCGCATTCCCAACCTGGATGGCCCCGCTGCAGGTGCAGGTGATTACCGTATAGGAACAGTTCGACGACTATGCCGGGGAGATTACGGCGCGGCTGCGGCGGCACCAGGTACGCGCGGAAGTCGCGCCGTCAAATGACACGGTGCCGAAGAAGATCCGCGCTGGGGCAACCCAGAAGATTCCGAACCTGTTGATCGTCGGCGAGCGGGAGGCGGCGGACCGGACGGTCACGCTGCGGCGTTACGGCTCGCGCGACCAGCACACCCTGTCGCTCGATGACTTCGAAGCCGCGCTGCTCACGACCATCAGGGAGCGCCGGTTGGTGTTTGCGCTGCCGGATTAAGCAGGCCGCACTGCCCGAAAGGTTGGGCAGCACTGCCCGAATAGTTGGGCAGCCCTGCTCGTGGGTACCGGACGGCGGCGGGTGCTTACTCCGCCGCCGGCTTGCTGACTTCGGCCAGCGCGATCTGCCGTCGCAGCTGCATGTAGTCCAGCAGCACGTAGCCACTCTCGCGCAGCATCGGATCCTCAATGGCGGGCGTGTCGTCTTCTTCCTCGGCTGCCTCGGCAGTCTCTTCTTCCTCGAGCTCGTCCAGGCTCTTCAGCACGGGCTCGCCTTTCGCTGTGCGGAGCGTGTTTTCGAGGGCCAGGCGCCATTCGTCATCTGCTGCCTTTTCGGCCAGCCGAACCTCTTCGTTCAGCGAGATGTGCGTCCGCGCCGCGTTTTCCTGATTCTTTGCAACCAGCGCCCGCAGGTAGGCAAAGTCCGCATCGTCTGCGACCCGGTCCTGATGCTGGTTGTTCAGCGTATTGACCAGCGGCTTTACCGTACTTGCGAGCGGATACACGGCCGGTTGGATCTGATCCCACGGCAGCGCGTTCTCCTGCGAGCTTTCGCCGATGGTCTCGACGTCGTAGAGCTCCGGGAAGGCGACATCCGGCAGCACGCCCTGGTGCTGAGTGCTCTGGCCTGAGATCCGATAGAACTTCGCCGCGGTGATCTTCAGCTGACCGCGATTCAGCGGGATCAGCGTCTGTACGGTGCCTTTGCCGAAGGTCTGGCTGCCGATCACGACGCCGCGTTCGTAATCCTGAATGGCACCCGCGAAGATCTCGGAAGCCGACGCCGACAGCCGGTTGACCAGCACGGCCAGCGGCCCGTCCCAGGCCACCTTGTTGTCGCGGTCCTCGTAAACGTTGGCCCGGCGGCGCGCGGCCTTAACCTGCACCGTTGGCCCGGACTTGATGAAGAGTCCGGTCAGCGAGTCGGCTTCCTGCAGCGAGCCGCCGCCGTTGTTCCGCAGGTCGATGACGATGCCCTCAACGCCGTCCGCCTTGAGCTCCTTGATCAGCCGTGCAACATCACGCGTGGTGCTCTTGTACTCCGGATCATTGCGCTGGGCCGCTTTGAAATCGATGTAGAAGGTCGGAATCTCGATGACACCGATCTTCCGCTCGACGCCGTTGTCGTTCAGCGTCAGCAGCTTCTTCTGTGCGGCCTGTTCTTCCAGCTGCACCGCATCGCGCGTGATCTCGATGGTTCGCGGTGCCGCGGCTTCGTCTTCCGCCTGCACCTCGAGCTTGACGACGCTGCCCTTGGGGCCGCGAATCAGCTCAACCACGTCGTCGAGCCGCCAGCCGACGACGTCGATCAGCGGTCCTTCGCTGCCCTGGCCAACGCTCAGGATGCGGTCCTGGGGTTTGATGAGTCCGGTCTTGTCCGCCGGACCGGCCGGCACCAGACGCACGATCGACGTGTAGTCGTCGAGGCTGCGCAGGACGGCGCCGATCCCTTCGAGGGACAGCGACATGTTGATGTTGAAGTTCTGCGACGTCCGCGGCGAAAAGTACTGCGTGTGCGGGTCATAGATCGACGCAAAGGAATTGATGTACAGCGCAAACGCATCCTCGCTCTTGGTCTGCTTGGTCTGCTTCAGGCGGTTGCGGTACCGCTTGGTGAGCAGCTCGCGGATCTCATCGAGCGGTTTGCCGTTCAGTTTCATCGCCAGCGCTGCCGCGATCAGGCGGCTTTCCCACAGCTCGTTCATCTCCGTTTCGGAGCGCGGCCAGGGGGCCTCGGACCGATCCAGCTGCAGCTTGGCTTCGGTCAGGAAGTCGGCGGGCGTCAGCGGCTGCTCGAGACGACGCAGCAGGAACTCGAGGCGCTCGATGACCCGGTTCTGGTAACGATTGAACATCTGGAAGGCCGGCTCCAGATTGCCCCGCTTGAGGGCATCGTCGAGCTTGGTCCGGTAGCTCTCGAAGTCACGGACGTCGCTCACGAAGAAGTAGGAGCGGCTGCTGTCGAGCGATTCCAGGTACTTGTCGAAGATGCGGCTCGACAGCGAGTCGTCCAGACTCTTGTCGAGGTAGTGATTGTGTCGCAGCTGCTCGAGGATCGTCAGGCTGGTGCGCGGATGGATATCCAGCGGTTCTACCGTACGCCACACGAAGTCGGTTGGATCGAGGCCCTTCAACGCCGCATTGGTGCTGTTCGCCTCAACTTTCTTCGCGATTTCAGCTTCCGCGCCGCTGAGTCCGGGGACCAGCCACCAGGCACTTGCTGCGAGCAGCAGGGCACCGGCGTTGCGCCAGAGGCGGCGGGGAGCGTTGGTTCGATCTTCGATATTTGTCATAAATTCCTGTTACCAGGTAAGTGCTGCGCCAGATGGCGCCAGAGACCCTGATTTAGGGTGCCGTAATTCCTGCCGGCTGGCCTTGCCGGCGTCCACACTTCGGTCCGTCGCCGCGGTGAACCTCGATCCAGCCCTCTGGTCGCTCCAGGCGGTCCCCTGAGCTGAGCCCTGAGTCTACGCGCTCGCGATCAAGGGGCCGTGCCGTGGCCCGGCTTGATAATCAGCTTAGCTGACGGTTATCTCAGCAGCGTGCGTTTTCCAAGTTTGTGATGAAAGTTGGCCACAATGCCAGGCCTGCTTTACCAGGCGACTGGATTGAGGCCTCCGGATTCAGACCGTGTTGGCAATGCCATCTGTTTCGGCCACATCATCCACCCGGCTTCTTCGCTGCTCTGTGATTCTCCTGCGTCTTTGCCCGCGCTGTTTGAGCTGTTTGTTCTTGTTTCGTGGCAACTTTTCTATGCTGAACGATCGGCGGCGAGCGCTCTCTTCTTAGCTCCGACCACAGGAGCGCGCGTTTTCTCCCGAGCACCTCTGCGGGATCCCGTGGCCGTGGCCTGTACTGGTGGATCCGGCCCCCGCGACCGCTGCCACCAGAGCCTGTTACCCCCACTTCCTATAAAAGGCCTCTGCGCCTTGGGGTCCGTTCGCCAGGCGTTTGCTCCAGCCCTGTGATCTGGACCGTTGTGCCCAAGTGGTTCTTCCCAGGCGCTCTTGCCCCAGCTTTCCCAGCCCAAGCCGTACTCGCCGGCCTCCTTCCCTGGTCTGGCCCTAGTCTGGCCCGAGGCTGGCAGTTCCATGCAGCGCGGACGGCAAAGTGCTCAGTGACGTCGTCTGCGGGCACCGCACCAGCAAGCGGCGGAGGCATACCAACGACGATGTGCTCTACTGCATCGGGGGCGGCTCTGCGCTCGGCGCCGTACCGTAAAGTGGTCCGCGCGACTGCGGATCAGTTCCGGTACCATCCCGCCCCGTTGCCCGAATGTAACCCGCAGGCCAGCGTCCGGCAAATAGCCGTCTGTGAGCGGTGAACGACGCCGTGCCCCGATCCGAGGAGACCCAGTCCCACCATGGTGAATCAACTGCCACGCTTCGAGCAGACGCTCGGAGGCGCCACCGCTCCGGCACTTTTTCTGACCGCCTGCCTCGCCTTGAGCGGCTGTGCGGAGCCCCCCGCGGCACCCGCTGCTACGGCTGAGCCGGCGGGTCCGGCACCGCTCGAAACCGATGATGAAAAGGCGAGCTATTTCATCGGTTACGGCGTCACCGATGAGTGGCGCAATCGCCTTGGCGACCAGTTTGACGGAGCCGCGTTTGCTGCGGGGCTGAAGGACGCTGTCGACGAAGCCATTCCGCGCGTCGATGAGGAAGAAGGCACCCGCATTATGCGAGCGCTGAGCGAAGCCGCGCAGGCAGATGCGGCAGCGCAGGCGGAGGCTCAGCTTAAGGAAGGGCAGGATTTCCTCGCCGCGAACGCCGACAAAGAAGGGATTACCGTGCTCGAGTCCGGCTTGCAGTACGAGGTCATCGAGGCCGGAGAAGGACCGAAACCGAAAGCCACGGATACGGTCACCACGCACTATGAAGGCAAGCTCATCGACGGCACGGTCTTCGACAGCTCCCTGGCTCGCGGGGAGCCGGTCAGCTTCGCGCTGAATCGGGTGATCCCGGGTTGGACGGAAGCGCTGCAGCTGATGCCCACCGGCGCTAAGTGGCGGCTTTTCATTCCGTCCGAGCTTGCCTACGGACCCCGTCCGGCCGGTCAGATTCCGCCGAACTCGACGCTCATTTTCGAGGTGGAGCTGATCAGCATCGAAGGGGCAGACGAGGCTGATGAGGGCTGAACGGCAGCCCCTCCGCGTGCCAGCCCCGGAGTCGGGGCCGGCGAGCCGCCGGCGCAGCCGGGTTGGCGGTTCCCGGCTGCTGCGCACGCTGCTGCTCGGTACGGCCGCCCTTGCGGCGGGCCTGTTCGCGCTGCAGCGCTACCTGGAGCTCGATGCCGGAGAACTGCTCGGCTACGCCGGTGTGAGCCTTCTGTTCGTGCTCTTGCCGCTGCTGGCGGCGCTGGTCTGCTTCGGGGCCTTCAGGCTGCTGCGCAAGGCCTTCGACCGGCGTCCCTGAGGGTCCGCGGCCGTCCGCCCGCGAGTGGGGTGCTCACGTCTGGAAGTCTGACTTCCAGACGGAGTAGGGCATCCCGTAGACGCGCTCCTTAGCGTCATCGAGATCGACCTCGAGGCCTTCTTCGGCTGCGGCAGCGACGTACCACTTGGACAGGCAGTTGCGGCAGAAGCCGGCGAGCTCCATGAGCTCGATGTTCTGTACGTCCTTACGGGAATCCAGGTGCGCCAGCAGGCGTCGGAACGCGGCGGCCTCCAGCCGTTGCTGAGTGTCCGCGGCCAGCTCGCTGATCGGGGATTGGGACATGGGCGACTCCTTCTTGGTTTGCCAGCGTGAATCCGGGGCCGCAGACTATAGCCCAACGAACAGGCCCACCCTGTTGGCTTTCACCTACTCACCACTGCGGGCTTCGATGAATTACGTAGGCGTAACGGACCTCGGTCAGGTCCGCTCCGGCAACGAAGATTGCTATGGCTTTGACGCAGCACGCCGCGTGGCCGTGCTGGCGGACGGCATGGGCGGTCTGAATGCCGGCGAGATTGCCTCGGCCGCAGCGGTCCGGGCGTTTCTGAGCGCGGTGCCGGAAGGCTGCGACAGCGCTGCCCTCGCTGCTGCTGCGCGCCACGCCAACGAGCAGGTGTTTGCGCTGTCCCGGGCCAGCATCGGGCAGGGCGTCATGGGCACGACGCTGGTCGCCAGCGTGGCCTTCGACAGCGCTGCCGGCGAAGCACGCTGGCTGTTCGCGAACATCGGCGATTCGCGGGCCTATCTGCTGCGCGACGGTGCGCTGACCCAGGTGACCCGGGATCACAGCGTCGTACAGGAGCTGACCGAGCAGGGCGTGCTCACGGCCGATGAGGCCCGAGTAGCGCCTAACCGTCATGTCATCACCCGGGCGGTGGGGCTGGAGCCGGAGGTCGATCCGGACATCGCCGAGCTCGAGCGGCAGGGCGGTGACCTCGTGTTGCTGTGCAGCGACGGTCTGACCGACATGCTGCATGAGGAAGCCATCGTCGACGTCCTCACCGCGTCTGACTCGCTTGCCGTCGCCGCCGATCAGCTGGTTGCTGCCGCCAATCGTGCCGGCGGAGTTGATAACATCAGCGTCGTATTGATCCGCTGACGGTGACGCTGATGGGACCTGTTGCACGCAGTATCGAACACAAGCTCACGGCCGCGCTCGAGCTCGACCACCTCGAGGTGGTGAACGAGAGCAATAATCACAGCGTGCCGCCAGGCTCCGAATCGCATTTCAGGGTGGTGCTGGTGAGCGGTGCCTTTGCCGCCATGACGCGGATCAAACGCCACCGCCAGGTAAACACCTGGCTTGCTGAAGAACTTGCCGGCCCGGTCCACGCGCTGTCGATTCACGCGTTCACGCCGGATGAATGGCGGGCGCGTTTCGGCACGGCACCGCTGTCGCCGCCATGCCTGGGGGGCAGCAAGGCGGACGTGTCCGGGTCGTGACGCGCGCTGCGAAAACCGTTGCCACCTTCTACCGGTTCGTTGCCATCGACGCACCGGCAGCGCTCCGTGAGCGGCTGCTTGCGCGCGGCGAAGCGCTCGGTCTCGAGGGGACGATCCTGCTGGCTGGCGAAGGCATCAATGCCACGATCGCCGGGCCCGCAGCAGCGCTTGAAGCCTTCCTTGACGATCTGCAGCAGGATCCCCGGTTCACCAACCTGGTCATCAAACGCTCCGAGCTGCCGCTCGAGGACGCTGCGTTCCTGCGCTTCAAGGTCAAGCTCAAAGACGAGATCGTAACTCTTGGCCAGGGGCCGCTGCCGGTGGCCGAGACGCCCGCCCGGCACGTCGGTGCCGCGGAATGGAACCGGTTGCTCGACGATCCGTCAGTGCGCGTGATCGACGTGCGCAACCGTTACGAGATCGAAACCGGGTCGTTCAGCGCCGCCGAAGATCCCGGTACCGACAGTTTTCGCGAGTTTCCCGTCTACGTCGCCACAGCCCTGGATCCTGCGGTCGACCGTCAGCTTGCTATCTTCTGCACCGGCGGCATCCGCTGCGAGAAGGCTGCCGCCTATCTCGCGCAGGCGGGCTTCGACAACGTCGTGCAGCTTGATGGCGGTGTTCTCAACTACCTGGCAGAGGTGGAACCGGGTGCCAACCGTTGGCGCGGGGAGTGTTTTGTCTTCGACCAGCGCGTCACGGTCAATGCCGAGCTCGAGCCTGGCGGCCACGTGCAGTGTCACGCCTGTCGGCGACCGGTCAGTGCGGCGGCACAGCGGTCGCCGGACTATGTGTACGGGGTTTCCTGTCCGGCCTGCGTTGCCGAGACGGCGCCGGAGGATCGCGCCCGCTTTGCTGAACGCATCCGGCAGGTCAGGCTGGCGGACGATCGTGGCGATGCCCACCTCGGGCCGCGCGCACAGGGTGGGGGCCAGCCTGCCGCAGACGCGGACTTGCGGCAGCAAAGCGACGGGACAACGACTGTTTCTTAAGTGCGGCCCGTGCCGGCGCCTGCCTCACTCGGAGCCGGTTGTGGACCCGCTGCGAGCAGCTGTCAGACAGGCAAGATCCTGGCAGGATTCCACCAGATAGGGCCAGACGGCGTCGACCAGGTAGGGTTGCGCCGTTGCTGTCGGGTGGATGCCGTCGCTCTGCATGAAGCCCGGCTTCAGGGCAACGGATTCCAGGAACCCCTCGATCAGCGTGACCGAGCGACTTTCGGCAACCCGCTCGTAGATGCCGGCGAAAGCGCGGGTATAGCGCGCACCGTAGTTCGGCGGGATCTGCATGCGGACCAGGTAAACAGCGGCACCAGACGCCTGGCTGGCCTCGACGATGGCGTCGAGATTGCTGCGGATCCGGCCAATCGGGTAGCCGCGCAGCCCGTCGTTGCCACCCAGCTCAACGATTACAGCAACCGGCCGATACTCTTCCAGCAGGTCCGGCAGCCGCGCAAGCCCGCCGCCCGTCGTTTCACCGCTGATGCTGGCGTTCACGACAGTCAGTTCACGATTGGCTGCCTTTACTCTGGTTTCGAGCAGCGCGACCCAGCCGGTCTCGCGTTGTATGCCATAGGCGGCGCTGATACTGTCGCCGAGCACCAGTATGTGCCCATCCCGTTGCACGCCTGACGCGGCGTCAGCCGCCGGAGAGGCCGCAACCGCCAGGCCAGTGCCCATGACCAACTCCAGCACCGTCAACGTCAGCAGCGCGAGCAGCGATGCTGTGAACGACGAGCCTGCGCGCTCCGTCGGAGCAGCGGCGGCGGTCGAGTCAGCTGCCCCGGTCATCCGGGCCCAGGGTGTCGGCAAACAGGTGGCGACCGCGGATGGTGGCCTGACGATCCTCGAGGACGTTGATCTGGACGTGGCGATGGGATCGACGCTCGCAATCGTCGGGGCGAGTGGATCAGGCAAAACTACGCTCCTTGGCATTCTCGCAGGTTTGGACACCCCAACCAGTGGTCTGGTTCAGCTCGGCAACTACGAGCTCACAGCCCTGGACGAAGAACGTCGTGCGCTGGTCCGCGGGGAACTGGTCGGTTTCGTGTTTCAGTCCTTTCAGCTGCTCGAGAGTCTCACAGCGCTCGAGAACGTGATGTTGCCGGTCGAGCTGAAGCGCGGCAAGGCGGCGGAGCAGCGTGCCCGCGAACTGCTTACGAAGGTTGGCCTCGGTGAGCGCGCCCAGCACTATCCGCGGCAGCTGTCCGGCGGCGAGCAGCAGCGGGTCGCCATTGCCCGCGCGTTTGCCACCGAGCCTCGGGTGCTGTTTGCGGATGAGCCTACCGGCAACCTGGATGCCCGCACCGGTGCGCGGGTTATCGACCTGCTGTTCGAGCTCAATGCCGAATTCAAGACGACGCTGGTACTGGTCACCCACGATCAGCGGCTTGCCGACCGCTGCGGCGCGCAGGTGGAGATCGCTGCCGGCCGCCGGATCCGCTGAGCATGGCCGTCGCGCAGCCGGTACCGCCGGCCCAGTCGTTCACGCACACGCTGGCCCTGTCACGGCTGCTGGCCTGGCGTGATTGGCGCAGCGGCGAGCTGGCGCTGCTGTTTGCTGCCCTGATCGTCGCCGTCATCGCCGTAACGGCCATCGGCATCTTTGCCGACCGGCTGCAGCGGGCGTTGCTGTCGGAATCCGCCGACTTTCTGGCGGCCGACCGCTACATCTCGAGCAGTGCGCCGCTGCCGGAGGCCTACGCCAACGCCGCGCGCGAGAACAACGTCGATACGGCAACAACGCTGCTGTTCCCCTCCATGGTGTTCGCCGGCGACGAAGCCAATCAACTTGCAAGCATCAAAGCGGTGACCCCCGGCTATCCGCTCCGCGGTGTGCTGCGCATCGCGGATGCGCCGTTTACTCCGGGCTTCGTGACCCAGGATCTGCCGGAGCCAGGTACGGTCTGGCTCGATGCCCGACTGTTTCCAGCGCTGGGGGTTGCTGTCGGCGACCAGATCGACGTCGGCATGGCGTCCCTGACCGTGACCCGGGTCATAGCCAGCGAGCCGGACCGTGGCGGCAGCATGTTCGATATGGGACCGCGGGTGCTGATGCGGCTCGAGGATGTACCGGCCACCGAGGTCGTGCAGCCCGGCAGCCGGCTGCGCTACCGGCTGCTGCTGCGCGGTTCCGATGCCGATCTGGATGCCACGCGCGCGGCGCTCGAGCTGGCGCCGGGCCAGCGCTGGGTCGACATCCGCGACAGCAGCCCGTCGATCGGCGCAGCGCTGGAGCGAGCCGAGAGTTTTCTGCTGTTGGGGGGCCTGCTCGCGGTGCTGCTGGCAGGGATCGCGGTCGCGCTGGCCGCGCACCGTTACGCGCGCCGACACTTCGACCATGTTGCGGTGCTGAAAACCCTCGGGGCGCCGCCTCGGCAGATTCTGAGCACCTATAGCGGCGTGCTGCTGCTGGTCGGTTTGATCGCCATTCCCATCGGCCTGATTGGCGGGCACCTGCTGCACATCGGCATCATCGCCCTGCTCAGGACCCTGATTCCCGTCAACCTGCCGGTTGCCGGTCCCGCGCCGTACGTGCTCGGCGCCGTTACCGGTTTGATCTGCGCCCTGGCGTTTGCCTTACCCGCGTTCCTGCACCTGCGCCAGGTATCGCCCATGAACGTGATCCGGCGCGACCTCGGAGCGGCGCCGCCGTCACGTAACCTGAGCCTCGCCGCGGCTGCGGTGGGGTTCGTTGGCCTGCTGCTGTGGTACACGCGCAGCCTGGAGCTCACGCTCTGGACCATCGGCGGGACCAGTCTCAGCCTGTTGGTGTTCGGCGCCGTTGCGTTCGTGCTGCTCGGCGGCAGCCGGGCGCTCGGAGCGCGCGCCGGTAGCCAGTGGCGCTTTGCCCTGGCCAGCCTGCAGCGGCGCCGGCTCGAAAACGTTGGTCAGATCCTGGTGTTCGGGCTGGCCCTGATGCTGCTCATGATGCTGATCCTGCTCAGGACCGCACTGCTTGATGAGTGGCAGTCGACCATTCCGGCAGATGCGCCGAACCACTTCGTCATCAACATCGCGCCGGAGGAACGGACCGATTTCGACGCCGCGCTGGCCGCGGCGGCCGTACCGCACGAGCCCGGCTTTGCCATGGTGCGCGGCCGGATCACGGCCAGCAACGGTGTGCCCGCCGCCGAGGTAGAGGCCCAGCTGGCGGCCGCCAACGGTGGCGATGCCGGACCACGGCTCAGTTCCGAGCGCAATCTCACCTGGACCGGCCAGCTGCCGGAAGCGAACGAGGTCGTCGCCGGCGCCTGGTGGGCGGCCGATACCGAGGAGCCGCAGGTCTCGCTCGAGGAGGGCTACGCCGGGGATCTGAGGCTCGATATCGGCGACGTGCTGGAGTTCGACATCGGTGGGCGGCGGATCGCTGCGCCGGTCACCAGCATTCGGCGGCTGGCGTGGGAAAGCATGCGTCCCAATTTCTTCATCATCTTCTCGCCGGCCACGCTGGACGACTTCCCGGCAACCTATATGACCAGCTTTTTTCTGCCGCCGGAACGGAAGACCTTTCTGAACCAGCTCCTGCGCGAGTTCCCGACCGTGACGGTGATCGAGGTCGACGCGCTGATGGCGCAGATCAAGCGGATCATCGCCCGGGTCACCCGCGCTATCGAGCTCATTCTCTACCTGGTGCTGGTCGCTGGTGGGCTGGTACTGGTCGCCAGCATCCAGGCGAGCCGCGATGCGCGGCTGCGCGAGCATGCGCTGCTGCGCGCCCTAGGAGCAACGCGGGGTCTGATCAGCGGCTCGCTCCTCATTGAGTTTGCCGTGCTCGGCCTGCTCGCGGGCCTCGTCGCGGCGGTCGGAGCGGAGCTGACGACCTATATCCTGAATAGCCAGGTATTTGGACTGCCGACCCGCAGCCACTGGTGGTTGTGGCTTGCCGGGCCGCTTGCCGGCCTGCTGATCATCGCCACGCTCGGGTACTTGAGCACCCGCTCCCTGGTGCGGACACCGCCGATGTTGGCCCTTCGCTCGCTGGGCTAGCTGCCGGCTTTTTGACGCTTGCCGCCGGGTCCTCGGCAGTGCTGTTAGGCAGGCCACAGAAATGGCTGGAAACGCTGTCGGCGGGGGTTTTCTCGACTAGGGTTACGAAAGTCCCCGCATTCGGTATGGCACTTTGGCAGTCGTCTCTCCGCCCGAGCGTTCAGTCCTTCTGAAACTGCTCGATGAATGGCCCCTTGGCCTTGCTCTCCTGTTCGGCTGCATCAGCCTCAGCACCGTGCTGGTCTGGTCCAGCGTCAGCCGTGAGCTGGCAGCGGGCGAGCGGCTCGCCGAAGAACTGCAACGCTTTGACCCGGCCGCTTACCGGTCTGATCCGGAACGCTATCTGCAGCACAGCCGCAACCTGCTGCCGCTACTTTCCGGCCCGCGCTTCGGAGCGGTTGATGATCAGCGGGCTGCTGTGCATGAGCGGTTTCGCGGACTGCTCGAGAAGGGCATGGTCCCCGCGCTCGGCGGCTCGCTCGGCGCCAGTGACGGCACACTGCGAGAGGCGCTCGACGGCAGCCGTCGGCAGCTCTTGAGAGTACTGCTGGGCGACGAGCAGCGCCTGTCTTCCATTGCGTTTCTTGCCAGCGGCTCGCTCGTCATCGGGCTCTGTGCGCTGTTGTTCGGGCTGGGTCGTGCCGTGCGGGAGCCATTGAGCTCAGACGCTCCGGGCGCCTGGCTGTCCGGCGAGCTGGACCACCTGCTGTTCGAGAACGTGCCGGTACCCGTTGCCCTCTCGGACGAGGCGGACGTGGTTCGGGCCGTTAACCCTGCGTTCCTGCGGCTCGTTGGCTACGAGCCGGAAGAGTTTCTCGGGCAGGAGCTGATGGAAAGGCTGGCGAACAACGACAGCGAGGGCCAGACCGCAGAAATGCGCGCTGCGCTCGAAGACGCGGGGCGCTGGGATGGGGAAATCTGGCTGCGCCACAAGAACGGCGAAGCGATCAGCAGCGCGGTTTCGCGCCTGGTGGTCCCCGGGGACCGAGCGCATTCCGGCGGCTTCCTGACGGTGTCCTCGGAATCCGTCCTCAGCAGCCAGCAGCAGCGGCTGATGATCTGGCAGGCCCATCATGATCCGCTGACCAAGCTACCGAACCGGATCACGCTGGAGGATCGCTTCCGGCGCACGCTCAAGGCCGAGGACATCCAGGGCCTGTTCGTCACCATCGACATTGCCCGGTTCAAGAACGTCAACAACTCGGTTGGTGCCCACGAAGCCGATCGGATTCTCGCTGATGCCGCGATCCGGCTTGCCATGTGCACGGAAGACGGCGACTCGCTGGCGCGGCTCGGCGGCGACACATTTGCACTGCTCGGCGTCGCCGACGATCCGGTGGACCGTGCCAACCAGTTCTGGCAGCGGGTGCTCGAGTCGTTCAGAGCGCCGTTCGAGGTCAACGGCAAGCTGCTGTTCCTGGAGCTGAACATGGGCGTTGCCGTGTTCCCGCGGGACGGGACGCAGCTGGCCGAGATGCTGCAGAAGGCAGACGCGGCGCGGAATGACATCAAAGCGCAGGGCGGCAACGGGATCGGCTTCTTCCAGCCAGCATTGAACGAACGTGCCCAACGCAACTTCGAGCTGCAGGTAGGCCTGCGCACGGCGGTCGAGAACGATGAGCTGAGCCTCGAGCTGCAGCCCATCGTGCGCATTGCCCAGGGAGACTACCTCGGCGCGGAAGCGCTGCTGCGCTGGACCCATCCAACCCTCGGGCGGATCTCGCCGGTTGAGTTCATACCCATTGCCGAAGAAACCGGGCTGATTGAAGAAATTGGCCTCTGGGTGCTGCGGGAGGCTACGCAGATTCTGGAGCAGCTGGCCCTCGGCGGTAATCAGTCCCTGCGCCTGAGCGTCAACGTCAGCGCCGTTCAGCTGCGCACGCTGGCGTCCTGCGATCGGCTCCTCGACGTCATCCGGGAGGCGCCGGCCGAGCGGCTCACGATCGAGATCACCGAGAGCGCGCTGATCGACCATTCCTCGAACGCCCGGCATTTTCTGGATTCGGCCAGGCAGCTTGGGTGCCAGGCGGCGCTCGATGACTTCGGTACCGGTTTTTCCGCCATGGCCTACCTGCGTGACTTCAATTTCGACGTGCTGAAAATCGACCGTGCGTTCATCGAGAGCATTCATTCGCCGCGGGACCTCGGCCTCGTCGCGTCCATCGTTTCGATGGGCAAGATCCTCGGCATGAGGGTGGTCGCCGAGGGTATCGAAGAGCAGTCACAGATTGACCAGCTCAACCGGATCGGGTGCCACTTCGCGCAGGGCTACTTCTACAGCAAGCCGCTGCCGGTCAACGACTTTCTCAAGCTGGTCAGCGAGCCGCCGGTTTCCAAGACTGCCTGATTGGTCCATCATCGCCGGCCCGAGCTCAGGGCAGGCACGATGGCAGAGCAGCAGACGACCGACAACGTTGATACTGACGCGGACAGTGCGCGGGACAGCGCACGAGGGCGCGATCCCCGCAAGCAGCGTTACGACGATCTGAAGCTCGAAAAGAAGCTGCGGCGGCTCACCGCAAAAGCCATCAGCGACTACCGGATGGTCGAAGACGGTGACCGGGTGATGGTCTGCCTGTCCGGCGGCAAGGATTCCTACACACTGCTCGACATGTTGCTGCGCCTTCAGCGCAACGCGCCGATCCGCTTCGAGCTGGTGGCGGTCAATCTCGACCAGAAACAGCCCGGCTTTCCGGAAACGGTGCTGCCCACCTACCTCGAGCAGCTCGGCGTTGACTACCATGTCATCGAGGAAGACACCTACAGCACCGTGCAGCGCCTGACGCCGGCCGGCAAGACGACCTGTCCGGTGTGCTCGCGGCTGCGGCGCGCAATTCTGTACCGCGTCGCCGGCGAGATAGGCGCCACGCGCCTCGCCCTTGGGCATCATCTGGATGACGCCGTGGAAACCCTGCTGCTGAACCTGTTTCAGGGTGGGCGCATGAAGGCTATGCCGCCGAAGCTCAGGAGCGATGATGGTCGGCACATCGTGATTCGTCCGTTGTACTACGTGCGAGAGCGGCTGATCGAACGCTGGGCAGCGCTGCAACGGTATCCGATCATCCCCTGCAACCTCTGCGGCTCGCAGGAGAACCTCATGCGCAAGCAGCTCAAGGGAATGCTCAAGGAGTGGGACCGGACGGCGCCCGGGCGCGTTGAGAACATTGCCCGCGGTCTGGCCAACGTGACGCCGTCCCATCTTGCCGACCTGAGCCTGTTCGATTTTGCCGCGCTGGAACAGGCGGGGGAGCAGGGCGACGCGGGCCCTGAGCTGTCCCTGCTCGACATCACGAATTCGCCAGTAGCCGTCGGCCAGGCGACGGAGGTTCGTTAGCGGCCTTCGCGCTCGCCGTTCAGTCTTCGATGCCGTAGTCGCTTGCGCGAAGGGGGATCTCGTCGCTGGCAAGGGCCTCAGCCGATTCCAGCACTTCGGTCAGGGCAACCTCGAAACTCTGCACCAGGCCCGTGTACTCGCCTGCTTCGCCGTTAAGCAGCGCAAGCTCCAGGGTTTTTGAAGCTTCCTTCAGGCGCGCAGCACCAAAGCTGCCAGCCACGCCGTGCAGGTTGTGGGCGAGCCGCTCGGCATCTTCGAGCTGCCCGCTCTTGATCATCTCGCGGATGCGTCGCCCGGCGTCACCGTAGTAGTTCCCGAAGTCGCCCATGAGCTTCATCATCAGCTTGATGTTGCCGTTGTGGCCTTTAATGGCCAGCCCCAGATCGATGCCCGGCAGGCGCCGCAGCTCCAGCTCCGCCCGGCGGCGCTCATCGCCCGGGTCGGCGGCGCGGCTGTCCTGGTCCTCCGCACGGCGGCTGAAGCCGGTTGGTGCGGTCTCGCTGGGCCACAGGTCCTCGAGGCTGATGAGGAGCTGGTCGAAGTCGATCGGCTTGGTCAGGTAGGCGTTGCAGCCGGCTTCCGCAGCCGCTTCGCGGCGCTCCAGCAGCGCGTCCGCGGAGACGGCAACGATGGGTGTCGTAAGCTGCTGCTCGCGCAGCACCCGGGTGGCGGTCAGGCCGTCCATCTCCGGCATGTGAATGTCCATGAGGATGACGTCGTAGTCGCTGCCGGTTGCTTTGTCGACGGCCTGCCGTCCGTCCGGCGCGACTTCGACCTCAGCACCGCCGCGGCTCAGAAACTCGAGTGCGAGCTGTTGGTTGATCGGATTGTCTTCGGCAACCAGGATGCGGCGCCCCTGTAGCAACGAGGCGTTGACCTTGCGCTTGCGGACGCTGCCGGTTTCTCCGGCCGCACCGCTCAGCATCCCGAGCTCGGCGGTGAAGGTGAACTGGCTGCCGCTGCCGCTGTCCGACTGCACGGCGATGCTGCCGCCCATGACTTCGACGAGCCGTTTGCAGATCGTGAGGCCGAGGCCGGTACCGCCATAGCGACGAGTAGTAGAAGACTCGGCCTGCTCGAAGGAGTTGAAGAGCCGGCCCTGCTGCTCGGCGCTGATACCAATGCCGGTGTCGGCGACAACCACCTCGAGCAGCAGCCGCTCGCCGGTGCTGCTGGCGACGCGTGCCGAGATGCGGATGCCGCCTTCCTCGGTAAACTTGATGGCGTTGCCAATCAGGTTGACCAGCACCTGCTGCAGCCGCAGCGAGTCCCCGATCAGGCGCCCGTGGGCCGGGAACGCTGCGTGCTCGGCGGTCACGTCTTCGACCTCGAGATACAGGCCCTTCTTGCGGATTTCCGTCCGAAACAGGCGTTCGACGTCGCGCAGCAGATCGCCGATGGAGAACTCCGCCAGGTCCAGCGTGAGCTTGCCGGCCTCGATCTTGGAGAAGTCGAGCACGTCGCTGACCAGGTTCAGCAGGTTCTCGGCGGCGTTACGTATGGCGGTCAGGTACTCGTGCTGCTTGCGCTCCAGGTCG
>JBCDGJ010000075.1:0-21479 GCA_038757945.1 Pseudomonadota bacterium | reverse complement strand
GCCGGTCTGTCGGAACGCTCAAAAAGTGAAAGGATTATGGATTCTTACCATATAACTGCTTGAATCCATTAGCTATTATCTGAACTTCCGGTCGGCGGGGCGTCACCGTCAACGCAGCGGCAAGAACTTGCGGTAAAGTAACAAGCCTCACCAGTCGACACTGTATGTTTAACCAGTGTTTTCTCCTCGGCAGGGCGAACGCACCCACATGCGGGTCGGCTGGTGAGACCACTCCTCTCGTCCTGCGCCTCTCCGACCCAGCAGCGCTGTACTCGGAGACCGCGCCAAGCACCCGAACCTCAGCGAACGGTCGTCGAGATCTCCGGCAGCTGCGCCAGCCAGTCGAACCGGCTATCGGCAACCGCGACGAAATCTGGATTCAGCAGCGAAGCCTTGCCGTTGTAGCGCAACGGCGCTCCGGTGCCGGTGAACACCTCGCCGCCCGCAGCTGTGAGCACCGCATGGGCCGCCGCGATGTCCCACTCCGAAGTGGGTCCGATGCGCGGATAGAGGTCCGCCTCACCGGCCGCCAGGATGCACAGCTTCAGCGAGCTGCCGACAGAGGTCCGCTCGATCTCCGGGTACTTTTCAGCAAGGCCGGCAAAAAACGTTTCCAGCTCCGCGCCGCCATGGCTACGGCTGGCCACCACCTTGAGCGTGTTCCGATCCTGCATGGTGCGCGTGTGCAGGGGCGCCTCATCGAGGTCCTGCCCGCGCCGCTCGAAGCGCACCGCTAATCCGCGTCCGACGTCGCCGAAGTAGACCTGCTGCTGCACCGGAACACCAACCACACCAATCGCAGGGGCGCCGTCGCGGATGAGAGCGAGATTGACGGTGAATTCGCCGTTCCGGTTCACGAACTCCTTGGTGCCGTCCAGCGGATCGACCAGCCAGTAGGAGCTCCAGGTCTTTCTTACCTCGAACGACGGCGGCACCGACTCCTCGGAGAGAATGGGGATATCCGGCGTGAGCTGCTTCAGTCCCGCCTGCAGCACCTCGTGCGCGGCAAGATCCGCCTTGGTGAGAGGCGACTCGTCTTCCTTGTGGTCGACTTCGAAGTCTGTGTCATAGATCTCGAGGATCTTTTCCCCGGCCGCTTCCGCTAGCCGCACCAGTTCTGCGGCGGTTATGTCATCCATCGGCCTTTGCGCCCCCATCGATGTTTCGTGCGCGACTCCGGGGCCAGCGTGTCCGCAGGTAGCAGCACCCGCGGATGACCGGGGATCGCAGCGCTACACCGGTCATCGTCACACGCCGCACGGCGTCGCTGCGGTACTATAAGTCCCACTGCCGCCACAAGTCAGCAGGCGTACACACTGACCCTTCCGACCGCACCAGGACAAGACCCACCCAGCATGAACTCACCCGTTTCCAGCTCCCCGGCCGCAACCCCGTCTCTGCTGGACTGGGACGCGATAGACACCGTGCTGCTCGATATGGACGGCACCCTGCTCGACCTGCACTACGACAATCACATCTGGAACCGGGTACTGCCCCAACGCGTTGCCGCGCGCGAGCTCGGAATCAGCGAACCGACCGCAGAACAGATCGATTCCGTTAACCGCAAACTGCTCGAACGCATGGCCAGCGTTCGTGGAACGCTCGAGTTTTACAACCTGCGCCACTGGGCAGAATTGACCAACCTCGATCTGGTGGCCATCCATCACGAGTTTGCCGATCTGATCGTCTATCGCCCTGGCGCCAAGGCTTTCCTCGAGGCCACGAGCAACAGCCCGCTCACCGTCATCCTTGCCACCAATGCCCATCGCGACGGCCTGGGCGTCAAGCACACCCACTGCGGCCTGCTGGGCTACTTCGACGCCGTGGTGTCCTCCCATGACTACGGTGCACCGAAGGAAGACCAGGTGTTCTGGCAGCATCTCGAAGCTGCCCATCCGTTTACGCCAGCCCGTACGCTCTTCATCGACGACAACCCGGAGGTGCTGGCAAGCGCGGCGCGGTACGGCATCGGCCACCTGCTCTGCATTACGCAGCCCGATTCCGAACGTCCGCCGCGGACCGCAATGCCCTATCCGATGGTGAACGACCTCGCCGATCTGCTGCCGATCTCTCGAGCGATGACCGCATGAGCGACAACACCGAGGGCCGGGTGCGGTTGGATCGTTGGCTGTGGGCCGCACGTTTCTTCAAGACGCGGGCCCAGGCCAAGGCTGCGATCGAAGGGGGCAAGATTGAAATCAGCGGCCGTGGCCGCCCCAAGGTTGCGAAGGAAATCGAGCCGGGCACGGAACTCCATATCCGCCGCGGAGCGGACGAGCTGATCGTGATCGTCACCGCGATCAGCGAACAGCGCCGTGGCGCACAGGAAGCACAGCGCCTGTACGAAGAAACAGCGCACAGCATCGAGCGCCGGGAGGCCGCCCGGGCACGGCGTCAAATGGAGCGCGCCGGTCTGCGTATCCCTCAGCGCCGGCCGAACAAGCAGGAGCGACGAGCCATCGATGCACTCAAGCGGACGTCGGATTCGAAGGCAGATGAGGCATGAACGAGCTGCCGGACGACACCGATCGCCTGCAGCGATTTTACTTTCAGCGCTTCAACGCCCGTGGGCAGCTCGTCATGCTCGACCACACGCTGGCCGAACTGCTGGCTCGTCGCGACTATCCGGATCCGGTGCTGGAGCTGCTCGGACAGATGATGTGCGCCGTGGCAATGATCGCCGACGGGCTGAATTGGCCTGGCAGCGTCGCCCTGCAGTCGAAAGGCGGCTCCCTGCGTACCAGCCTGGCGGAACATCGCCCTGGCGGGTTGATGCGCGCCATAGCCCGGCCGGAGGGTGAGGATGGCTTCGAGCTGCCGGACGACGCCAGCATCGACAGCCTGATCGGAGCTGGACAGCTTGCGTTGTCGCTGATTCCGGCGGACGACGATCGACGCAATCAACCCTATCAGGGGCTGGTTGCCTGGGAACACGATCGCCTTGCCGACAACCTGCGCAACTACTTCGCCACCAGCGAGCAGCTCGATACGCGCTTTCTGCTCTATGCGGATCGGAAGCACGCCCGTGGACTGTTGCTGCAGCGCCTGCCCGGCGGCGAACGCGACGATTTCGTTGACGAAACGCTGCAGCAGGAGTTCTGGGAACGGACGTCCGCGCGCATTGACGGAACGGTGCCCGCCGAACTGCTCGGCAATTCCCCGCAGGCTTTGCTGGCGCGGCTGTTCCGCGACGACAGCCTGGTGCTGGCGCCGCCGCAGCCGCTGCTGTTCGCCTGCACCTGCAACCGCGAAAAGACCGGCAGCGTGCTGCGTATGCTCGGACGGGAAGACATGCTGGAGCTGCTCGAAGAGCGCGGTTGCATCGAAGTCACCTGTGAGTTCTGCGGCCAGCTCTACCGCTACGACGCCCTCGAAACCCATCTCGAGCTGTCCGGTAATGATCTGACCAAACACTGACAGTCCGAGGCCGGCAGACGCACTACCTCAGGCCGCACTTCACGCCTGACTTCCTGCCTGACCTCTCGCCTGACTTCCTGCCTGACCTCTCGCCTGACTTCCCGCCTGACTTCACGGCGCGCTTCACGCCGCGCTCACAATCCGGGCACGTCGTCGCGCACTGAGACCTGATTACAAAGTTTCGCAATCCCTGTGCGGCGGCGTCGCCCCCTCTGGCATAATCGCCTTCTTTGTTCCGGACACAGAAGCCGATGGCTGCAGAACCGAATGCTGGGACCGCTACTGCTGCGGCAAGCGCACAGCACACCTACAACAATCTGACGCGCGCCGAGCTCGCCGAGCTCGCAGTCCTCCGAGGCGAAGGAAAGTTCACCAACGCCGGCGCAATCGTCGTTGAAACCGGCGCCCGCACCGGCCGCTCACCAAAGGACCGCTTCATCGTCGACGAACCGTCGACCAGCGAATCCATCGACTGGGGCGCGGTCAACCAGCCGATCAGCCCGCAGATCTTCGATGCCCTCTGGGATCGGGTCGAGCTGCACATGGATCAGCGCGACACCTTTGTTTCCGAACTGCACGTTGGCGCAGATCCCGAACACTATCTTCCAGTACAGGTTACGACGGAAAAGGCGTGGCACGCGCTGTTCGGCAACTCGCTGTTCATCCGTCCGGAACACTACAACCCGAGCAACAAGGACGGCTGGCAGGTCATCAATGCACCGGAGTTCGTCTGCGATCCGGAACGGGATGGCACCAACAGCGACGGCACGGTAATGATCAACTTCGCTCGCCGCCGCGTGCTGATTGCCGGCATGCGCTACGCGGGCGAGATGAAGAAGTCCATGTTCTCGGTCCTGAACTTTCTGCTGCCCGAGAAAAATGTGCTGCCCATGCACTGCTCGGCAAACCTCGGCGAGAAGGACGACGTCACCCTGTTCTTCGGCCTGTCCGGCACCGGCAAGACGACGCTGTCCGCCGACCCGGAGCGCTTTCTCATCGGTGACGACGAGCACGGCTGGGGCCGCGGTACGGTCTTCAACTTTGAAGGCGGTTGCTACGCCAAATGTATCGATCTGACGCGCGAAAACGAGCCGGTCATCTTCGATGCCATCAAGTTCGGCGCGATCGTCGAAAACGTAGTGATCGACGACCAGACCCGTGAACCCGACTACACCGATTCACGACTCACGGAAAACACCCGAGCCTGCTATCCACGCGACAACATAGAACAGAAGGTCGACGACAACCGGGCCGGCGAACCGAACAACATCATCTTCCTGACCTGCGACGTGAGCGGCGTGCTACCTCCGGTGGCGCTGCTGAGCAAAGAAGCGGCGGCCTATCATTTCCTGTCTGGCTACACCGCGGCTGTGGGCTCCACAGAGATCGGCTCCACGGAACCCTTCAAAGCAACGTTTTCCACCTGCTTCGGAGCGCCGTTCTTTCCGCGCCCGGCCGGTGTCTACGCCGATCTGCTGATGAAGCGCGTCGAGGAGTTCGGATCGCGCGTCTACCTGGTCAATACCGGCTGGACCGGCGGGGGCTACGGCGTCGGCAAGCGATTCAAGATTCCAACCACCCGCGCGATCATTTCGGCGATCCAGTCCGGCGCTCTCGAGAATGTCGACACCACGCGCCTTGAGGGGCTCAACATCGACATCCCCACGGCCGTACCGGGCGTTGACAGCGCATTGCTGAATCCACGGGAAACCTGGACCGACAAAGCGGCCTACGACGCAACGGCCACGAGCCTGATCGAGAAGTTCCGCGACAACTTCACGAAGTTCTCCGTCGATCAGGCCATCGTCGACGCCGGCCCTCAGGGCTAGGCGTCACAGCCATCACTGCGGGTCCGGCATGATAGCCCTTTCGTAAGGACCGTCACGGTGACCGCCGCCGCGTGGCAGTCCTAGCGCGGCGACCAAAACCCACAATCACCACCGGACTCCCTGCGGGGTCCTTCGGGCTGGCTCGCCAGCCCGCATCTAAGCTACCCTCTGCGGCCTCTGATGGAGAGGCCGCCAATGCGACCGGACCTGATTGCTCACTGCGAACAGCAGCCGCTCCGGCTCGCTAATCCAGGGCACGGCATCGAAAAAGAAGGCTTGCGGGTTGCCACCGACGGCACGCTGTCCCTCGAGCCGCACCCGGTAGCGCTGGGCTCGGCCCTGACGCACCCGAACATCACCACCGATTTCTGCGAGGCTCAGCTGGAGCTGATTACCGGCGTGCACGGCAGCGTTGCCGCGTGCCTCGAAGAGCTCGACCGGGTACAACGCTTCGTTTATTCCGCCATTGAGCCAGAGCTGCTGTGGCCGACCAGCATGCCGTGCATGCTTGGCGCCGACAGCGACATTCCGCTCGGCCAGTACGGCACCACCAACATGGCGCGGGCCAAGACCATCTATCGCAGCGGCCTCGGGGTGCGCTACGGGCGGCTGATGCAGACGATCTCCGGCTTGCACTACAACTTCTCGGTTCCCGACGCGTTCTGGGATTCGCTGGCGGCCGCCAATCCGGCAGAAGATCCCCGCGAGCTGCGCACGCGCTGCTACTTCGATCTGATCCGCAACTTCCGGCGCCAGTCCTGGCTGCTGATCTACCTCTTCGGTGCATCACCTGCGATCTGCCGTACCTTCCTTGGCGACCGCGAACACACCCTTGAACGCTTTGACGACGGGACGCTGTACCTGCCCGAGGGGACGTCGCTGCGCATGGGGCCGCTCGGCTACCAGAGCGATGCGCAGGCCGCGCTGCATGTCTCCTACAACAGCCTCGGCGACTACGCGACGACGATCGTCAAAGCGCTCACGCAGCCGCACCCACCCTACCGCGAGGCCGGCATCCTGCGTGACGGCGAGTACCTGCAGCTCAATGACTCGATTATCCAGATCGAGAACGAGTTCTACGGCGCCATCCGCCCCAAGCAGCCGATACAGCCAGGGGAACGGCCGTTGCTGGCCCTGAAGCGCCGCGGCGTCGCCTACGTGGAGGTCCGCTGCCTCGATCTGAATCCCTTCGAGCCGCTGGGCATCAGCGCAACGGACGCCCACTTCATCGACACCTTCCTGATCAACTGCCTGCTCGAGGAGAGCCCACCGGACAACCGGGCGGAATCCGAAGCCAACAGCGCCAACCAGGGGCTCGTGGTCAGCGCAGGCCGCCGCAGCGGGCTGCACCTCAATCGCGGTGGGCAGCAGGTTGCTCTCAAGGAGTGGGCCGATGAGCTGCTGGCGCAGTGCGCACGCACGGCAGCGCTGCTGGATGCGGCCAACGATACGAACGCGCACAGCGAAGCGGTAGCCGCGCAGCGACCGAAACTGCACGACCCGGAACAGACACCGTCCGGGCGGGTCCTCACAGCCATGCGCGATGCCGGGGTGCCGTTCTTTCGCTTTGCCATGAACCGGGCGCTGGCCATGCAGCAGGACTACCTCGCCCGCCCCTTGAGCGGCGCGGCGTTCGCGGAGGCGGAACGCATGGCAGCCGAGTCGCTGACACGACGCCGGGAGCTGGAACAGGCTCCGCAGGCACCGTTCGACGAGTTTCTGAAGGACTATCTGGCGCTGAGCGAAGAAACCCTCGCCTGACCCTGTCGGCTGGCGGTTCGCGCCGCGCTTCCCCGGTCCCAGCCCCGGTCTAGGTCCCAGTCAGGGCGAAGGCAAAGGCGCGGCGTCCGCGGCCCAGTGTTCCCGATACAAATCTCGGAACCCCTGCCCCAGCACGTGGTTCCCAGAACGTGGTGCCCAGAACCCCTAGCGCTGCACGATGAAATTGGTGAACAGCAGGTCTTCGATCAGCGGCTCGCCCTCTTCCCGCTGCAGCACCCGGTTCAGCGCGGCCTTCGCTTCGAGGCGAACGTCTTCGCGACCTTCGCTGGTAACGACGGCATCCTCGTCGAGGCGCGACAGCAGCAGCACCAGCTCATTGCGCAGCGCAGGCAGATGCGTGTCCGCGGCAAGCTGGCCGCTGCCGCCGGGCACCCGCAGGGAAACATCGGCTTTCAGATACATCAGGCGCGGCGTGTCCACCGGGCCGAAATTGGTGATGAAGGTCGGGCGCATCTCGTAGTAGACGAGCCGCGGCGGCGCCAGCTGTTCCGGATCAGCGTCTTCCGCCTCTTCAGCAACCGCAACCGGCACGGCAGTGCCGAGGAACAGGGCCAGGAGCATGCCGCGCATGGCAGCTAAGCGCGGCGTGAGCACAGGGTGCAGCATGATTCCGTTTTCCGGTTCAGGGTTGCCACAAGAATAGTTGACGCCCCGGAACTGGCCAGTACCCTTCCCTGCGTTCCTCTTCTTCGGATAGCTCGCCATGTCGAACACCACGGTTCCTGCAGTCCTGTGTCACGAATACGGGCCACCGGAGGCGCTTAAGCTGGAACAGGTGGCCGCTCCGGAGCCCGGGCCGAAGGATGTTGTGCTGGACGTGCACGCAACGGCCCTGAACTTCCCGGACGTACTCATGATCCAGGGCAAGTACCAGAGCCAGCCACCCTTTCCTTTTGCGCCGGGCGGCGAGGTAGCCGGCACCATCGCCAGCGTCGGGTCCGAGGTCAGCGGCTACGCGGTGGGTGAGCGGGTGTTCGCCGGCACAGGCGTCGGCGGCATGAGCGGTCAGCTCGCCATTCCGGCTGCGGCGCTGCGGCGGGTACCGGACGGCATGAGCATGGCGCAGGCCTCCGGCATCAGCACTACCTACGGCACCTCTTACTACGCGCTGAAGCAGCGTGCCGAGCTGAAGCCCGGCGAGACCCTGCTCGTGCTCGGCGCTGCCGGCGGCGTCGGGCTGGCGGCCGTGGAATTGGGCAAGGCCATGGGGGCACGCGTCATCGCCGCCGCATCAAGCGCGGAAAAGCTGGCGGTGGCCGAACGGGCCGGTGCCGATGAGCTCGTCGATTACAGCGATGGTGAGCTGAAGGAAAAGGTTAAGGCGCTGACCGGCGGCAAAGGCGCCGATGTGATCTACGATCCGGTCGGCGGTGCGCTGTTCGATCAGTGCATGCGCTGCATCAACTGGTACGGCCGGCTGCTGGTCATCGGCTTCGCCGCCGGCGACATCCCGAAGCTACCCATCAATCTCGTGCTGCTGAAGAGCTGTCAGGTCGTTGGCGTGTTCTACGGTGCCTTTTCTGGGCGCTATCGCAGCGAGGCTGATCAGAACTTCGAAGAGATCCTCGATCTGTACCGGGCCGGCAAGCTTGATCCGCTGGTCGGCGCCGAGTATCCGCTCGAGCAATATGCGGAGGCCATGCGGTGCCTGATGGAGCGCCGCGCGGTCGGCAAAGTTGTCGTGAACCTCAAGGCTGACTGAACGATGAGCAGCATCAACCCGACAACCGGCCTGCTGACTGGCATCAGCGCGCGCAGCTGGGCACTGGCTCTGGTGCTCGGCAGCGGCGCAGTGCTCTGCATAGCGTTGGTCATGGAGCACGTCTTTGAGCTAATGCCCTGCCCGCTATGCCTGATGCAGCGGATCTGGGTGTTCTTCGCAGCGCTCGCCGCCTACATCGGCCTGCTGCACAATCCGCGGCTCGGCATCTATCCGCTGCTGACGATTGCCTGTGCCCTGACGGGCGCGTACTTCTCGCTCAAGCAGCTCTGGCTGCAGAGCCTGCCGGAAGATCAGGTGCCTGCCTGCGGACCGGACCTGGCCTACATGTTCGAGGCTTTTCCATTGACGGAAGTCATCGCCGCAATGACCCAGGGCACCGGCGACTGTGCGGAGGTTTCCTTCAGCCTGTTCGGCATCACGCTGCCGGGGTGGTCACTGCTGGCCTACCTGGCGCTGATCGCAGTCGCCATCCTGCAGTGGCGTACCGCCCTGACTGCCAGTCCGGAAAACCAAGCAAGCTGACTGACAGCACTGGCCAAACCCGAATCCCCTGCTATTTTTCGATGAAATCGATATTCGCCGTCGCCCAACCGGGCGCGGTTGAGTTCAGCGAAACAGATCAAAGGGGGAAACATGATCTACAGCAAAGCTGCCACGGCACCCGAAACTCGCCTCGCAGACACCGGCACGACCGCCATCGTTAACGACCGGCAGCCATCACTGCCCACGCTGCCCTCCCTGACGGAAGCCATTCTGGTGCCCGAGCAGGACGCCGACCTGCATCTGTTTCGAGCACGCCGAGCGGTGCTCAGCGATCTGCTCAAACTGTCGACCGCGCTCGACGATGGCGTTGTCGACCTCAGCGAGACGTTGCTGCGGCGTTTCTGCGGCAACCTGTCCCGGTACCTGTCGGTCAGCCACTATCGTGCCTTCCAGACCCGCAGCGCCCAGACCACGCGCTACCTGGCACTGGCCAGCACGACGCGCGAGGTGATGCGATTCTGCGATCGCTTCGGCAACGGCCGAGGCGTACCCGGAGAACCGCTACCGGCTGTACGCCAGCAGCTGGGGCAGCTTGCCATGACCCTGGAAACCCGCTTCGAGCTCGAGGACGATCTCATCAGCAACGATCGCTTCGCGACCACCCACTGATCTGTCAATCACCCGACCGGGGACCGAAGTGCGATCCGCCTGCCGAACCCTGCGCGACCGGCTCGGCCTGCTACTGCTGGCGGTCGTGCTTGCCGGCTGTGGCAACGATACGCTGCGCAGCGTTTCGCTTGCCGCGCAGGGCATCTACACCAGCGCGCTGAGCGACGACGGCCGGCTGGTCGTAATCGGTTCCCTCAACCATGGCGCCAGCCTCTGGCGCTGTCGTGAACACGAACGCGTGTACAGCTGGAACCATGGCGAAGGCGAATACACGGCCTTAACCGCTGCGGCAATTTCCGCGGACAGCAGCCATGCCGTAACGGCCGACCCGCGGACCCTGGTGATCTGGGATGTGGCAACCGGCAACGCCGATGCCTTCTGGGCCACGCCGAGCAGCGTGCTCGACCTCGACATCGACAACAGCGGCCGCCGGGTTCTGATGGGGCTCGAAGATCACAGCGCCGTGCTGTTCGACGCTGACAGCGGTTCGCACCTCTTGACGCTGCTGCACGAGGGACCGGTAACGCGGGTGGCCCTGAGCATTGACAACCAGCTCGGCATGACCGCCAGCGAAGATGGCAGCGCCCGCATCTGGGATCTGACCACCGGCGACCTGAAGCTGCGGGTCGATGCCAGCGGACCGATCCGAACCGCAGCGCTGTCCCGAGATGGGCGCTGGCTGCTGGTTGCCGCGCGTAATGCCGAACTCGATCTCTACGATGTCGAGAATACCCGGCGCCAGGCGCGCCTGCGGAACAGAAACCCGGGCGTCATCAGCGCCCGCTTTTCGCCAGCCGGTGACGTCGTCGCCCTCGGGCTGGTCAACCGCGAGGCGCTGCTGTTCGACACCGGCAGCGGCCGCGAGATCCAATCTCTGCGGCTCCCGGCCAAACCATCGCTCGGTGGTGGCGGGCGGGCGATCCACGACCTCGCATTCGGCGACGGGGGCACCCTTTATGCGATGAGTGGGGACGGCACGCTCAGCACCCTCGACTCCGGGCTAAGCCTCCGAAGACCGCTCGCAGGACCCTAGTCGCCCGGGTTCCAGCGACGCCCGAGGCCCGACCCGGCCAGGTCGTCAGGCAATACCCGGAAACGAGCAGCCGGTCGCAATCAGCACCTGAAACTCAAGACTTTCTCACAGATTGAGTGTGGTGATCGCCGCACTGGAACGGTATATTTTTCCTGCGGTAAGTCCGCAGAACAGTAACTTAAGACACTTGACTAAAGCGATCTATTAAAAATTCGATACGGCGCCACCGAAGCCAGGCGTCAGTAATCGACACCAGAGCAGACGAAGCCAACGGACGCAGGACGGTACCGCCAAGCTTCGCAGGATCGCTTACACAACAGGAAGCAATGTCATGCACTCCGAGGCAAGACGGATCCTGGTCGTAAATGGGAAGGGCGGTTGCGGCAAGACGACCATCGCCACCAATCTCGCTGTGGCCTACGCGAATCGCGACCACTGCGTGACGCTCATTGATAACGATCCACAGGCAGCCAGCACGTTCTGGGGGGGACTGCGCTCAGACGAAAGGCCGCCGGTTAACGTCGTTCCTGCGCACAAGCGTGCAAACATGTACGAAACGCAGGTGTTTCATAATCGGCTTGACCCGGAAACCAGCCGCATCATTGTGGACGGCCAGTCGAACGCGCGCGATCGCGATCTGGAAGTGCTGATGCGCCAGGCCGACGTCATTCTGATTCCTGTGCTGCCCTCGGCCATTGATATGCACGTGGGTGAGCGGTTCATCACCGAGCTCATCACGCACCGCGCCTATCGCACCTCGCCGCGTCCGGTAGCCGTGATCGCCAACCGCGTGCAACCAAATACCGAGTTCCATGAAAAGCTGGTGCAGTTTCTCGATTGTCTCGACGTGCCCTGCGTTGCAACGTTCCGCGACAGCCCTGTGTACACGCAGGCGGCAGAGGTCGGCGATGGCGTCGTGGATATGAAAGACTGCCGCGCCGCGCGCAAGGAATGTGTCGCCTGGTGGGAGCTGATCAATTGGATCGACGCCCAGGAGAAGCGCGCGAAGATCACCGTCCGCGACCTGCGCAGCCGTCCGAAGGCAGCCGGGCCGCACCTCAAGGCAGACGAGTCCGTTTCTGCCTGAAAGGTCAGCGCGAGACACCCGCAGCAGGCGCCATCCGCCGGGCACCTGCGACGATTCCGCCGGCAGCCGTACTGCCAGCGGCAACTCCACAGAAACCTACGCCACCGGCAAAAGGCGGCGAGCAATAGGCAGGACCGCTGCCCCCATGCGATCATCGCGCCGCAATGATCAGCATCAACCAGCTTCATTTCGAACGCGGCGAACAGACCCTGTTCCGAGACTGTACGGTCACCCTGAACGCCGGCCAGCGTATCGGGCTGGTCGGTCGTAACGGCGCCGGCAAATCCACGCTCTTTGATCTGCTCCTCGGCAAGCTCGAGCCAAGCAGCGGCGAGCTTTCGCTGCCGGGCAGCTGGCAGATCCAGCACATGGCACAGGAGGTCGAAGCGAGCGACCGCAGCGCCATCGACTTTGTACTCGACGGTGATCAGCGCCTGCGTAAGCTCGAAACCGATCTCGCGGCCGCCGAAGCACGCGACGATGCCAACGCCATCGGTCAGCTGCATGCGGAGCTCGCGGATCATGATGCCTACACTGCGCCGGCGCGGGCCGGCACGATCCTGCACGGGCTCGGCTTCGCCAGCGGATCCTTCGCAGCCGCCCAGCGAACCTTCTCCGGTGGCTGGCGCATCCGCCTGTCCCTGGCCCGCGCACTCATGTGTCCTGCCTCCCTGCTGCTGCTCGACGAACCGACCAACCATCTGGATCTGGAAGCGACGATCTGGCTCGAAGAGCACCTGCGCCGCTACCCGGGCACGCTGATCGTCATTGCCCACGATCGCGAGTTTCTCGATGCGGTCACGACCCATACCCTGCACGTGAGCCAGCAGCAGCTGACGCTTTACACCGGCAACTACTCGGACTTCGAGCAGCAGCGGAGCGAACAGCTCACGCTCAACGCCGCGCTGTACGAGAAACAGCAGCGGGAAATCGCGCACATGGAAAACTTCGTGCGCCGGTTTCGCGCCAAGGCCAGCAAGGCCAAACAGGCGCAGAGCCGCGTCAAGGCGCTGGAACGCATGGACCGGGTGGTGCTGATGCAGACCGAATCGCCCTACCGGGTCGGCTTTCCGAACGCCGACCAGTTCAGCAATCCGCTGCTCAAGCTCGACGACCTGGAGCTGGCCTATACGGAGCAGCCGGTCCTTGAGCATGTCAAAGCCAGCATCCTGCCCGGCGATCGCATCGGCGTTCTGGGCGAAAACGGCGCCGGCAAATCAACGCTGCTCAAAGCGCTGGTCGGCGATCTCGATGCACGCAGCGGTGAGGTCGTCCGGGGACGCCACGCCAGCATCGGCTACTTTGCCCAGCATCAGCTGGAAACGCTCGATGCAGACGATACGCCTCTCGCCACCTGCAAACGGCGCCTCGGTCTTTCCGAGCAGGCGGTGCGCAACTACCTCGGTGGCTGGGGCTTCGGCAAGACGCTCTGCGAACGCAGGATCCTCAAGCTTTCCGGCGGTGAGAAGGCACGGCTCGTGCTGGCCCTGATCGCTCATGAGCGACCCGGCATCCTGGTGCTCGATGAGCCGACCAACCACCTCGATCTGGACATGCGGGATGCGCTGGCCCTGGCGTTGCAGGACTACAACGGCGCGCTGCTGCTGGTTTCGCACGACAGAACGCTGCTGCAGCGCTGCGTCGACGATTACTGGCTGGTCGCCGATGGCCGGGTCGACTGCGAAGCGCACAGCCTTGATGACTACACCGGCCGGGTGCGCCGCGAGCGGTCGGGTAGAGGGAGCGAGCGTTCGGGTAGAGGAAGCGAGCGTGCAGGTTCCGGCAACAATCGCCCCGGCACCCAGAACGAACAAACAGCGAACGGACACGGCGCTGACCGCACATCCCCTCACCACGAACCCGTTCTCCCGAACGGACCCGCTCGCGAGAGCGGACCCGCTAGTAAGAGCGGGTCGGAATCCGGAGCGGGGGCTGCAACAGCTGCAGAACGTCGACGCGATGCCGCTGCACGACGCCGTGCGCTGAAACCGCTCAAGGACCAGCAGCGCAAGCTGGAGCAGCAGGTGGACAAATTGGGGCAGGAACTTAAAGCCGTTGAAGCACGGCTGGCGGATCCCGAGGTGTACAACACCTTACCAGCGGACGAGCTCGATGAGCTGCTGGCGCGGGCGGGTAAACTCAGAAAAAATCTGGACGACACCGAACAGGCCTGGTTCGACCTGTCCGAGGAGCTGGAACAGCGCGCCACCGGTTAACGGTGCGTCCATGGCTTAACAGAGCAAGCTCATTCAGCCTAGTTGGGGTTCTATTGCCTCTGCCGATCATTCCGGTGCAGCGCTCTCACGAACAACCTGCGCTGTTGCTCAGTCGTCATCCGCGTCGATCGTAACTTCCACATTGTCACCGTCCTGGCTGATCCGGATGACCGAAACCCGCCGATCGGACTGGTAGCGATCGCTGTCCAGTTCGAGCACCCGCGTCTCACCCTTACGCAGTACCTCTGCCGGTACCGAGCCCTGCGCCGCATTCAGAAAGGCGCGGGCAGATGCCGCATCGGTGGCTGGCTCACCGCCAAGCGAGAGGACGACGTCACCGCTTTTTAGTCCATCGCCGTTGCCGTCCATGCCCACCGCGAGCACGCCATCCTCGACACCGAAGTAGGCCGCCAGATCCGGATCCAGGTCGATGAACCGATCCGGGGTCGAAGAAACCGTCAGCCCTTCGGTCAGCGCCGCAAGCTGCTTCAGGCCATCCACCGGCGCTGCCGGTGCCGCAGGCGGCTGCGGCGCTTTCGGCGTCTGGGAAGCCAGCGCCAGGGCGCTCATTGCCACACTCTCGGCGGCTTCCGCAATCTCATCGCCCAGCTCATCGAAGTCGATATCGACGTCGACATCGAGCGAATCAAGCAGCGCGTTCAGATCCTTCTGGCGCGCCCGCGTCGTGACCGTGGTCTCGGCGACGTTGCCTCGGCGTCGATAGCCAATAAGGACCTCTTCGCCCGGCGCCACTTTGTCCATCTCCTGCGTCAGCGCTTTCATGGAGCTGCGCCCGTCATCCGGATCATCGAGCCGCACACCGTTGACGCTGATCAGCACATCACGCGCGCGCAGACCCGCCGCTTCGGCGCCCCCACCCGGCGTCAGCCCGGTCAGGGGCACACCATCGTCACGCTTACCGTAGTCGACGAGGACCCCGAGCATGGCCTTGCGCGGGCGCTCTTTGCCGGTGAAGCGGGTCTGGTAGACCTCGCGCAGCTTGCGGGCAGCAGCATCAAGCTCTGCCTCAGCTTCACGCAGCCGTTGCTTGAAGGCCCGGTCGTCCATACCCTCCATGTCTGGGGGATCTTCGCCCGCCAGCGACGGGCTACTGATGCCCATGCCCAGCAGGAGCAGCAGCGCCAGCCCGACAGCCTGCCCGCGCACCAAACGAATGCCGCTACTCGCTGCACTGCGTTGCAGCTGATTCCGCTGACGCTCAGCAGCTCTTTTCAGTGTCTTCACCATGTCTCGTTCCCAGGCCGCTACCTGCTCAATGCAGTTCGGCCGACTTCATCAATTGATCTTTCTGGATCGCCAGCAGCGTCTCGAGCAACTCGACCCGCTGCTGCCAGAGCTTCTTGCGGAGCTCAGGATCCATTTCCTCTTGCGCCATCAGCGCATCGAACTCGGCATCGATGGCAGCAATTCGATACAGCAGCGCTTCGCGGCTCGGATCGTTGCTGTCCGCTGCCCGCACCACGGGCACCCGCGCCATTGCTTCCAGGGTCTGGGACCGATCGACCAGCTGGTCGATCGATGGCAGGCTCTGCCCGCTCTGCTGCGTCAGCAGCCGCGGAGCCGGCCGGGCGGTCTCCGGCTCAGGACTCATCCCGAGCTCGGGGCCCAGCACCAGGCTCAGGCCGAGTACCGCAGCGAAGACCCCGGCAGCCGTTGCCAGGGGGAACGGCATCTGCCAACGCTTTTTCAGCCGCTGTTCGGGCAGCCGCGTCACCGTGCCGCTGGCGCGGGCCTGGATCTGCGCCCACAGCTCGGGATCCGGCTCGATGGCCGGCAGCGATTCCAGATCCTGGCGCATCAGCTCGAAGCGCCGTACCCGCAGCCGATGCTCGGGATCAGCGTCTATTGCCGCGTGCAGCTCGCTGTCCAGCAGCTCACCATCACGGCGTGCAAGCAGGTCTTCTATGCTCGGGGTCGGTTTGCGGTCGTCCATAGCTTTGATCCTCCAGCTGGTACCACTGCTCGAGCTTCTGGTAAGCCCGGGCCAGCTGTGATTTCGAAAAGCTCGCTGTCTTACCCAGCAGCGAGCCGATTTCTTTGTGGGTGTAACCCTCCACGTCGTGCAGCCACACCACGAACCGCGCGTCCGGCGCGAGCCGTGCCAGGGCCTGCTCGATATCCGGTGTGCGCTCCATGGTCTGCGCAGCCCGAGACTGATCATCACCCTCGAGCAGCGCGAACGGATCGTCGTTGTCCTCCGCTGCGGCTTCGACGCGCCGGGACTGCCAGGGTGAACGCAGCCGCATCAGGCACTCATTCACCGCCACGCGCCGCAGCCAGCCGACGAGCGCGCGGGGCTCCCGCAGCTCTCCAGCGTGCTCGAGCATCTGCACGAAGGTGTCCTGCACGACTTCCTGGGCTGCTGCACGATCATTGAGCACGCGCACGGCGAGACCCATGATCCGCGGGGAAACCTGGCGGTAGACCTCACCCTGTGCAGCTGCGTCGCCAAGCGACAAGCGCTCGGCTGTCCCCTCCGGAAGGGATATGTCCGCAAAGCTGGCCATGATTAGAAGATGCTCCAGGGTCGAAAAAGGTCGCAGCTACCGAAAGAAAAGCGAGCACGCGCCCTGCAAACGCAGCAAGTCAGCCTGAAAAAGACCAGGAACCTTGCTATGGGGTGGCAGCCGATCGTTCGTACGGGCGCTTTCTGCCGCCCGACCGAACTGTCATACTGTACTGAACGAACAGTACAGGCCCGTCATGGACAACACAGGAGAGGATCGTCGCACCGCGCTCCGCGGCGTATTTCTGCACAATGGCTATGCCGGAACCAGCATCGCAAACCTGGCCGCGGCGACCGAACTCGGCAAGGCCAGCCTTTACCACCATTTTCCCGGCGGCAAGGCCGCCATGGCGCGCGCGCTGATTCGGGATGCGGTGACCGATCTGCAGCAGAACGCCTTCGCCGGCGCTCAGGATGACGACGACCCGAAAGCCCGCATCGGCGTGGTGATCGACGAGTTCGAGCGCTACGTGGAGCACGGCCGGGCGCCCTGCCTGCTCGCCCTGTTCGCGCTGGAGAACGCCGAAGTGCTGGATCGGCCGCAGCTCGCACGCCAGTTTGAAAGCTGGCTCGAAGATGTGGCCCAGGCCTTCGAAGCACTCGGCGAGCCCCCGAAAGCGGCCCGCCGGAGGGCCGACCGACTGTTTGCGGATCTCTATGGGTTCATCTGCCTCGCAGCCCTGCGCAGTGATCCGAAGGTCTTCACCCGCGGCATCAAGCAGCTGCGTCGGGAGCTGAAACGGCTCTGAGCCAGCAGCCGCCCCGCTAACCGCAGCGGCTCAGCGCAGCAGGTTGTGGACCCGGCCGAGGAACCGCAGCGCCCCCTCCGGGGCCCGGGCTTTGCGCCAGACTCCGGCGGCCAGCTTGTTGGCCTCCGCAAGCGTCGGATAGATGTGGATCGTACCCATGATTTTCTTGAGTCCGAGACCATGGGTCATCGCAGACACGAACTCCTGGATCAGCTCCCCGGCATGTGGCCCGACGATGCAGGCGCCAAGAATCTTATCGGAGCCGGGCTTGGTCAGTACCTTGACCCAGCCCTCGGCTGACCCTTCCGCAATCGCCCGGTCCAGATCATCGAGCGTATAGCGGGTGACCTCCACGGGAGTGTTCTGTGCTTCGGCTTCAGCCTCGGACAGGCCGACCCGAGCGACCTCCGGCTCGGTGTAAGTGGCCCAGGGCACCACGCTGTAGTCGACCCGGCTTTTCCAGAAGCGACCGAACAGCGCGTTCAATGCCGCATAGCCAGCCTGATGCGAAGCCATGTGCGTAAACTGGTAGGGGCCGGCAACGTCGCCGCAGGCAAAGATGTTCGGCTGGCTGGTGCGCAGGTACTCGTCGACCGCAAGCGTCCCCCGCTCGCTGATCTCCACCCCGGCGGCCGCAAGGTTCAGGCCCTGCGTGTTGGCCCGGCGACCGGCCGCGAACAGCAGCTGATCGAAACGCAAGATGGACTGCTCGCCGGTACCGGCATCTTCGATGGTCAGCTCGCCGGGCGCTACAGAAACCGCCTTCGCGTTCGTCCGCAGAACGATGCCTTCCTTACGGAACACGCTTTCCATGTGTGCCGAAGTGTCTGCGTCCTCGCGTTCCATGATGCGATCGAGCATCTGCACAACCGTTACCCGGGTGCCCAGGCGCGTAAACGCCTGCGCCAGCTCACAGCCGATCGGTCCGCCGCCAACAATCACCAGCTCCGAAGGCTGTTCCCGCAGCTCCCAGATGTTGTCCGAGGTCAGTGGCGTGATCGTGTCGATGCCGGGCAGCGGAGGAACGAAGGGAGTACCGCCGGTGGCGATGACGATGTGCGCGCCGCTGATGACCTCGCCGTTGACCCGCACATGATGCGCATCCACCAGCTCCGCATCACCGATGATGCAGTTCACGCCGAGGCTCGAGTAACGCTCGACAGAATCTTTGGGCTCGATCGTCGCAATGGCGCGCTGCACGCGCTCCATCACCGCGGCAAAGTCGACTACCGGCTCAACGGACTGCAGCCCGTAGTCCGCACCGTGCCGCATCACGTGTGCGGCCTTGGCTGCAGACAGCAGCGTCTTGCTCGGCACGCAGCCCGTGTTCAGGCAATCACCGCCCATCTTGTGGCGTTCGATCAGCGTCACCCGGGCCCGGAGGGTAGCCGCAACGAGCGCTGCGATCAGGCCGCCGGAGCCAGCGCCGATCACGATCAGGTTGTTGTCATACTTCGCCATTCGCTTCCTGTTTCCGTCTTGTTGTTGTGGTTGTACCGGGCAGTCGGACTACACCGCGAACGGCAGGCGCCCGTTCAGCCCGGCTGCTGCTGGCTTCGGTTACTGCTGAGTACGGGACCGATCGGTGCCCGCTGTGATCGGCGTGACCGTTTCGCCGGGTTCTTGGGCGGGGCCGCCCTGGACGGGGTCGTCAAGCACACGATCGTCCCGAACGGAGCCGTGTTGAACGTCGTTGCTCCGGGCTGGCTCGTTGCCTGCTGCCAGGTCTGCAGCGGGCACCGGGCGCAGCATCGACATCAGCATGCGCGCCGCGACCGGGAACAGCCCGAGGAGGGTAAACGCGGCGATCAGCCCGGGGCTCAACACGTCGCCAATGCTTTCAATTTCAGCGAGCTGGGTCCCTGCAAACACGAACACCAGCGTCCCAGGCACCATGCCGATCTGGCTGATCCAGTAGAACGGCCAGGTACCCATTCGCGTCAGCCCCATCACCAGGTTGATCACGAAGAAGGGAAACAGCGGCACCATGCGCAGGCTGAAGAGGTAGAAGCCGCCATCGCGCTCGAGGCCCGCGTTGATCTTCGCGAGCTGAGCCTGGTAACGCTGCTGAACCCACTCGCCAACGATCTTCCGTGCAATCAGCATGGCCAGCGTCGCGCCTATCGCGCTGGCAAACGACACCAGGGCAAAGCCCCACCAGAGACCGAACAGCGCGCCAGCGGCGAGTGTCAGTATCGCAGCGCCCGGCAGGGAGAAGGCTGCAGCAAGGACGTAAACCAGAAAGAAGCCGCCGCGTGACAACAGCGGATTGCCGGCAACCCAGTCGGACAGAGATGCGCGGGCAGCCTGCAGGGCCTCGAGATTCAGAAACCGACCCACATCAAAGTAGAAGAACGCACCAACGGCGAGCGCCAGCACTGCCAGCAGCGCGATACGGAGATTTCCAGCAACGGCTGGCACTGGGCGTGAGGTGAGCGGCATACGAGGGTCCCGTCGGTTGGCGTTACAATCGGTGCAAAGCAAGAAGCGCTGACGACTAGGACCGGAACTATGCCCAGGAGTTTCCCAACCACCCGCATGCGTCGGAATCGACGCGCCGCCTTTGTACGCGATCTCGTCCGGGAGCACAGCCTCGAGGTCAGCGATCTGATCCTGCCGGTGTTCGTCGTCGAGGGCGAGCAACAACGCGTTCCGATCCCTTCGATGCCGGGTGTGGAGCGGCTATCCATCGATCTGCTGTTGGAACGGGCCGACCGCGTAGCCGCCCTCGGTATCCCGGCGCTGGCTGTATTCCCGAACATCGACATGAGCCTGCGCTCCGAGGACGGAGCGGAGGCGGTAAATCCTGACGGCCTCATTCCGCGGGCGGTGCGAGCCCTCAAGGCCCGTCAGCCCGAGCTCGGCATCATTACCGATGCTGCGCTCGATCCCTACACCAGCCACGGCCAGGATGGGCTGATCAACGCAGCCGGGCAAATCGAAAACGACCCGACGGTTGCTGTGCTTTGCGAACAGGCGGCGGTCTGTGCGGCCGCGGGCTCCGATGTAATTGCACCCTCCGACATGATGGACGGACGGATCGGCGCCATTCGCGAGCGCCTGGACGCGGAACAGCATGAGAACACTTTGATCCTTGCTTATGCCGCAAAGTACGCCTCGAGCTTCTACGGCCCTTTTCGCGACGCGGTTGGTTCATCGGCAACGCTGGGGCGCGCGGACAAGAAAACCTATCAGATGGATCCGGCCAACTCTGACGAGGCACTGCACGAGGTTGCCCTCGACATCGACGAAGGCGCCGACCTCGTCATGGTGAAACCCGGCCTGCCTTACCTCGATATCGTTCGTCGCGTCCGCACGGAGCTCAAGGTGCCGACCTTCGCCTATCAGGTGAGCGGTGAGTACGCGATGTTGCGTAACGCCGTCGATAACGGCTGGCTCGATCCCACAGCCATCCACGAGGCGCTGCTCTGCTTCAAGCGCGCAGGCGCCAACGGGATCCTGACGTATTTCGCAGAAGCGGTTGCTGAGGACTTGAATTGAGCCGCAGCCGCACCCAAAGTGAGGGTTTGCGTAACCTCTGGAGTCTGAAATGACTGAAGCAATCGTCCACACCAACGACGCCGCCTTCGGTGACGACGTTCTGAACAGCGACCGGCCGGTCCTGGTCGACTACTGGGCGGAATGGTGCGGCCCCTGCAAGATGATCGCGCCGATCCTCGACGAGATCGCTGCTGAGTACGGCGATCGGGTCAAAGTCTGCAAGCTCGACATCGATGCAAACCAGGAAACGCCGCCGAAGTACAACATCCGTGGCATTCCTACACTCATGCTGTTCAAGAACGGTCAGGTAGAAGCCACCAAGGTTGGCGCGCTGTCGAAAAGTCAGCTCGCTGCTTTTCTGGACAGCAACATCTGATCCATACCGGCTCGCTGGCGACCCGCCGATGGTCGCCAGCAGCCCGTGCTCTGTCACGCGGAACCGCAGAATACGCCGCCAACCCTT
>JBCDGJ010000074.1:0-21598 GCA_038757945.1 Pseudomonadota bacterium | reverse complement strand
TCTTACCGCTATCTGTCCGGGCGCCGGGGCGAACTGGAAGAGTTTTATCTGCTGACGCTGCTGGCGACGCTTGGTGCCATGGTCATGGTTGCGGCCACTCACTTTGCGGCGTTTGTGCTCGGGCTGGAAATTCTGTCGATCTCGCTCTACGCGATGATCGCCTATCCGGAGGAGCGGCGACCGCCGCTGGAAGCCGCGTTCAAGTACCTGGTGCTGTCCGCGGTCGCGTCGACGACGATGCTGTTCGGTATGGCACTGGCCTACAGCGCGACCGGTTCCCTGTACTTCGCGGATCTGTCCGATCCCGCCGGCGCAGCCCACGCTGCCCATCTGCTGACGGGCCAGCTGCTGCTGTTTGCCGGCCTGGCCTTTAAGCTGTCGCTGGTCCCCTTTCACCTGTGGACGCCGGATGTTTACCAGGGGGCGCCAGCCCCGGTGGGCGGCTTTATCGCCACGGTATCCAAGGTTGCCGTGTTCGCGTTGCTGCTGCGGCTGAGCACCGCGGGGGACAGCCTCGCCACGCCGGCGGCGTTTCTGGTGGTGATGGCGCTGGCCGTTACCTCCATGCTGGTCGGGAACCTGCTGGCACTGCTGCAGGACAACCTGAAGCGGATCCTGGCCTACTCATCGGTGGCGCACATGGGCTACCTGCTGATCGCCCTGCTGGCGCTGGCCAGGTTGCCGGAAGCAACCTTCGCTGCTGAAGCCGCTTTCATCTACCTCGCAGGCTACGTTGCCACGACGTTAACGGCCTTCGGCGTGATTGCAGCGCTGTCCAGCGCGGCAGGCGGTGAAGATGCCGAAGCCGTCGCCGGGTATCGGGGACTGTTCTGGCGCCGCCCGCTGCTGGCCGCCTGTCTCACGACAGCGCTGCTCTCGCTCATGGGCCTGCCGCTGACCGCTGGCTTCATCGGCAAGTTCTATCTGCTGGCAATCGGCGCTCAGGGGGCGCTGTGGCTGCTGCTCTGGGCGCTGATCGTCGGCTCTGCGGTGGGCATCTATTACTACCTCAAGGTGATCTACGCCATGACGTCGCAGGCGGCTGGCGAAGCCGATGCACACCTTCGGGAAACGGGTGTGGAGCGCACCCTGCTGGTTACCCTGGCGGTTACGGTCATCGCCCTGGGTGTTTATCCAACATCGTTGATCAACACAGCACGGGCGCTGCTCGGCGGTTTCGGGCTGTGACCAGCGTAGAGCAAGAAGCGTGACCGACCAATACAGTCAGAACAGAACGAGGAGCTGGTCCCATGACACAATCCGTCGACGTCAATGACTACATGGTGAAACATCCGGTGCTGGTTGCGCCGGATATGGAGCTGTTCGAAGCCATTCACTGGATACTGGAAAACAAGCTGTCCGGCGTTACCGTCATCGACGACAAGAAGCATCCGGTGGGCATGCTGTCCGAACTCGATTGTCTGCGGGCAATTCTGTCCGGCACTTACTATGGCGATGCCATCGGCAAAACACCGATCAAGGAGATCATGACGCCGAGCGTGGAGTGCGTTACGGCACATGCGGATCTGATCGATGTGGCTCAGTCCATGCTCGACCACAAGCATCGTCGGCGGCCCGTGGTCAATGGCAGGAACGAGGTCATCGGCCAGCTCACCTGCCGGCAGATTCTGCGGGTAATAAAAAATATGGGCGTGCCCGGCAAACCCTGAGCGCGACACGGAAACCGCAGGGGAAGGCCGGCCGCTTCTGGGGCAGCCCCGTTAGCCGTCGTACGCCGGCCCTCGGAGCTTAACCTTCGCCGCAACAGACTCTTGGTGTTGGGGCGAAGGCTTGATCATGAAGGTACACGCTGGGCGCGTTGAAGTGTTTGCTGGAATGTAAGCGGTATCGCTGGATTTTTCTCCAAACTTCAAAGGGTTCAGGGGTCAGGTTTCTAAGGTTCGTTGGGATCCGGCCTGCAGCAGCGAAGCGCAGCCGGCGTCGGCCGCCCGCAGCCGAAGCCTTCACGCAGCGCTCCGGAGCGCGTCGTAGGCTTCGGGCTATCAGCACCCACCAGGAACAGGGCACCATGAAAGCAATCTGGAACGGTCAGATCCTTGCCGAGAGCGACGATACGGTCGTCGTCGAGGGCAACCACTATTTTCCTGCGGCGTCGCTCGATCAGCGGTTCGTCGAAGCGAGCGACAAGACGACTTACTGTCCGTGGAAAGGGACTGCGAACTACTACTCGCTGCTCGTCGACGGCCAGCGCAACGCGGACGCGGTCTGGTATTACAGCGAGCCCAAGGAGGCCGCGAGCGAGATCCGCGATCGGGTCGCGTTCTGGGGCGGCGTCGAGGTCGCCGGCTGACACCGTCAGGCGTGCGGCGTAATCGGCCGGGGACCGCAAGGGGCAGGTACGGCCTGCGGGAATCCACGATGAGCGCAGCAGGCAAAAGCGCTAGGCTGTTCCCCGGCCTTCAGCTTTCGCGGGGAACAGCGCATGCATAAGGTTCTGGTGGCCTACGCCAGTGATCAGGGACAAACGGAGCGAATTGCGTTGCGCCTCGTTGAGCTGCTGAAGCGAGAGCAGCTCGACGTACTGCTGCAGGATCTGGATCGGGCGAGCCCGTCGGCATCCAGGGTGGCTGGCATGGACGGGATCATCCTCGCCGCGTCGATCCACCTCGGTCAGCATCAGACCAGCGCCGTCAATTTCGCCAAGGCGCATCATGACAACCTCAAGGACAAGCCGAGTGCTTTTCTGTCGGTCAGCCTCGGGGCAGGATCCGAAGTTGAGCAGGATCAGGAGCAGGCGCGGCAACAGATCGACGAGTTTCTCGGCGACTGTCTCTGGCACCCGGACATCGCTGTGCCGTTGGCGGGGGCGGTTCGGTATTCCAGCATGAGCCCGCCAGGCCGGTTCGGTCTGAGCCTGCTGCAGCGTCTGTTCCGCAGGCGCCTCGAAACCCATCATTTGCCTGATCTGACGAAGGATCACGAGTTCACCGATTGGAAAGCCGTAGAACAGTTCGCGTCCGCCTTCGCACAGCTGGTCGAGCAGCGGCGGACGCAGGCCTGATCGAACCGCCCCCGGCGGCCGGCCGCCCGGCCGCGGGGCCTCTGCAGACCCCGCTTGCCAGAGACGTCCATCCCTGCACAACCGGCGCACTCAGCCAATGACCGGATGGTCCAGACTCGTGTTCATTGCGCTGGACTCAGGAACGTGAAGCTCGCGCGTCGTGCGACGAGGGCCTCGGCGTCAGCATCGTACTGCCCGTGCACGCTCAGCTGCGCCAGCGCGGCGCCGGTGTCGAGCTGCGCTGTCAGCTCGTTCACCAGGCCGCTGAAAGTGCGGAACAGACGCAGCTCGCCGCCGTCGCCGCGCACCTTCACAGCGTAGACGCCGCTGTCTTCCGGTGGCGCCAGCAGCATCAATGCCGTGACCGGATTGGTGAGCTCCACCGGTACGCCGCGCAGCCGGAGCAGTGTTCGAGCGGCTTCCAGATCAAGGGCTACGGTAGCGGGATCAAGGCTCTGGAACGGCCGTGCGGCAGCAGGTTGCCAGCGTGCTTTGAACGAAGCGCTGCGGGCGTCGGTGTTGATGTCGACCAGCGTGGTCGCGTTGAAGTCCGGCGGTGCCAGACCGAAGTCGTTGACGAGTCCGCGCACCCGCAGCAGTGCTCCGGGATTCAGCGCGGCGAGGTCGAGCACGGTGGTGCCGATTTCGTAGGCGGCGGGGTCCGCATCGTTTATCACATCGACACCGGTGCCGGTGAAGTCGAAGACATCGGGGCGTCGACCGTTGAGGAAGTGCAGATCAACCACGAGCGGGTTGGGCTGCAGGATTTCCGCGATGAGCTGGTTCTGCAGCATGCGCACGCTGCCCGCGGTCGCGTCGAGCCGGTTCGCATCGGTCAGCGTGCCGAATACGGTGACACGCTGGCCGACGGACAGGCTGGTCGCCGTCTTGCCATCACCGTTCGGGCCAAACGCCGTGACGGTCGTCTCGTCACCAACCGTCACCGTGATCGTATCGCGATAGGCGTGGACGCCATCATTGAAGCTTACGGTCGCCCCGCGCACGGTGATTGTGTTGCCGTCGCGAGCGGTGATCGTTCCTTTTGCGACGTCCTGGGACGCCCAGGGCACGCTGGTCCCGGCCAGGAGGGTGTTCGCCACGCGACCGTCGTCGCCAACGCTGAGCCCGGCGACAACAGGCGTGTTCTCGTTCAGCCCAGCCATGACATCAAGCCCTGCCGCGCCGGTGAACAGTTCGCCATCGATCTCGTAAGCGGTTTCGTTGTCGACCGCGAAGGTCAGCTCACCGAAGTTTCCCTGGCGGTGGCGGAAGGGACGAACCTTGAGCGTTATGGCTTCAGCGGCGGGGTCGACGCCCGCCAGCACACCGCGAACCCGGTGTTCGCGATCCTGTTCGAGCTCAGCGCTGGCGAGCAGGAACGGTTCGACGGTCACTCTGGCGGGGGCCGTGGTGAGGTCGATCTCGTTCGAGGCATCCAGGTCAAAGTCCAGGCTGAACGACGCCGGCCGTCCCGGCGTGATTCGGATCTGCTCGGTCGATGCCAGGCTCAAGCGGACGTCGAGGGTCGTGACGGGCTCACCGTTGGCGTCGACCGCGATGGCTTCCACGGCATTGCCGGCGTCATCCTGGACCACGATAGTGGCGTCGGTGTAGTCGAGCCGCAGGCTGGCGGCAGCGTAGGTTCCGGCCGGTACGGTCGCCACGGTGAGAAACTCGGTGACCTCGGTCAGCTCCGTGAAATCGACCACCGTGGCCAGTGGCAGCGCCTGGACCGTATCCCCATTCACCCGCTCCAGGCTGAGCGCGCTAACGGCGACCGCATAGCTCAGGAAGTCTCCCTCGGCATCGGTCAAGCCAACGAACAGTTCGCCCTCGTCCGGCGGTGCGGTGCTGATCGGCGCTGGTACGCTGTCGCCGCCACCTCCACCGCCGCCGCAGCCCACCAGCATTACGGACCACAGCAGCAGCGTCAGGACGCTCAGCTTGTTTCGCAGGCTGCGGGTGCCTTGATGCTCAGTGGTTGCATGGTTCAACTGGCTCATAACTGCGCTCCAGAGGTTGGCGGGTTCAGCAGACAACGTGCGAGCGGGGAAAGCGTTGACTCAGGTCGGCCAGATAAACAGGGTAAGCTGCTCCGAACCGCAGCGGGGTCCGCGATGAGTACAGTTGTTTCGCCGCTGGAGAACCGGTTGATTGAAGCGCTGCAGAGCGATCGCCTGCCGACCGTTCTCGAGGCTATACGCAGCGAGCCGGTGGCTGACCTGACGGCAACGGAGCAGCTGCAGCTCGAACGGGTCGAGGCGGCGCTCAAGGCGCAGCGAGCGCGCTGCCGAGCCGCTGGAGAGACCCTTGAAACGCTGCTTGAAAGTGCGGATATCGCAGCACGCTTCGATGCCGACGAACTGGAGTCGAGCACCCGCGCCTACGCGCTCATTACCCTAAAGGTGCGCCCGCAGGAGGCAACCCGGGCACAGCGTCTGCTGATCAAGGCAGGCTTTCTGGGAGTGCGCCCGGACCACAATCCCGCCTGGGAGGTCACCTGGCGTTTTGGCCGGCGTACGCTGCTGGTTCGGACCGACGATGACTACCTGCGCGTCCTGCTGCGCTGGCACGATTCCGATTGGCAGCCGCGCTTCGGCCGGCTGGCACCAACACCGGACGACGTGCGCCGCCTGCCCGCCATTGCGCTGCTGTGGCCTCTGGGCGTATTGCTGAAGCCGCTTCGCGTGCTGGCGCGTCGCTTCGGCTGGCTGCGCGAACCGGACAGCTTTGCCCCCTTCATGGGAACGCCGCGGGCGCTGCTGGATCCGCTGCTGGACTTCGCGCAGGTTGGTCCCGAGGACCGGCTGCTGGATCTCGGCTGCGGCGATGCAACCCTGTTGCTGCACGCCGTGGCGACCCGGAACTGTCGGGCCATCGGTTATGAGCTCGATGCGGACGCCTTTGCGCGTGCGCAGCAGAACTGCAGCAGCAGTACCGACGCGGATCGAATTGCGCTGCACCAGGCGGATGCACGCACGGCGGCGCTGGCCGGGGTGACGGTAATCTTTCTGTTTCTACCCGCGACCGCGCTCGAAGACCTGGTGCCGCTGCTGCTCGAGCGTGCCGATCCGGGTACCCGCATCGTCGCCCATGAGCAGACCGCGTTGCCGGCGACGCTCGAGCCACAGCAGCGCCGGTTGCTCGTCGCCGAGGACATCATGACCGTGGCCTATCGCTGGGTCTGCTGACGCGGCGCTACTGGGCTTCGGCCAGGGTGATCGTACTGAGCGGGATGTCGACGGTCGTGGTGCGGCGCAGGTGCACCTCGAGACCCGTGTACTCGCCGTTGGCGAGTGTCCAAGGCAGGGGCAGCGTGGTCTCGTCCAGAAAGACGAAGTGCTGTCCCGGGCTGACGCTGGGGAAACTGTAGGTGCCACGGGCGTCCGTGACGATAGGGTGGACGCTGTTCAGAAACAGCGTGATGCCCGGCACGCCCCGCTCGTCGGGTTGCCGCCTGCCGTCGCCGTTGGCATCCACGAACACGATGCCCTGTATGCGGCCGGCCCCTCTAGCGATGCCGGAACCGCGGATGATGGTTGGCTGCGTCCGCCCGTTCAGCTGGTAGCTCAGCTTCAGCAGGGCAGAGACCGTGCGCACGCCTTCCAGGTTGTCATCCAGCAGCGCGTCGTTGGTAAACAGCGTGTCGGCCAGGTTGGCGTCTTCGTAGTCCGCCTGATCGACACTGTAGTCGAGCTGCAGGGACAGGCCGAGGCGGTTCGTCAGCGGATGCTCGAGGTTCAGGAAGCCGGTTATCCCGCGGCTACGGGCCAGCCTCGAGTCGCCGTAGGCGTAGCCGAGCCCCAGACCGAGGCTGGTGCCGTGGCTGAACTGTTTCTGCCAGCTGGCGTTGAGCGCCACCTCGTCGGCGGCATCGGTGCTGGCGAACTGGTGACGGAACCGCGTGGCGAGTTCCAGCGAGCTGCTGTCGTGCATGTTTCTGGCCCAGCCGTAGCTGATCTCAAGCTCCTGCTCCTGCGATCGCAGGCGGGTCAGCACGCCGAGATTGCTGCGGGTGTCGCTGCCGTGCGCATGGGTGAGGTAGCTGCGCAGCGTGTGCTCCCGGAAGGAGCGCTGGCTGCCGCTGGTTACATCGACCTGCCGATACCCGTAGACGGTGCTCAAGGCGCTCTTTCGAGTGAGCCGCTGCGCCATGGAGAGGTTGACGAAGGCCGTGTCGGCACGAAAACCGGAGTCTGCCTGCAAGCCGTCGCGTCGCAGCTCGATGCTGGCGCCCAGGGTGCGCGGACCCTGCTGCGTATTCAGGCGGTAGAAGGCGCCGGCGTTATCGTCGCCGATGCGGTTATCGAGCCAGATGATGTCCGGCTCAAAATAGTAGGCACCGTAGTCGTGCCGGGTCAGGCTGCTCCCGGTGGTGCCGCCGAGCAGCAGCGCGTGCTGCGAACCGCTGGCGACACCGCTCATGCTCAGCACGGTATTGGCACCCAGCAGCCGATCGTAGGCCACGCGGTAGCCGCGACGGTTGTCGAGCCGGGTCTGGTCTTGCGTTTGCCAGACATCGGCGCTGAGAGCATGGCGGTCCAGCACATGCGTGAACTGGCCGCGCTGAATCCGACCCTCCGTAGCAAGGAAGCCGGGCAGTAGCGTGCCCCGAGTCTGGCCGAGATCACCGACGGAGAAACCGATACCGGAGTTTCCGAACTTCAGCTGGCTCGACAGCCCGCGGATATCGGGTTCCGCGGCGCTGAACCGGTAGTTGATCAGGTTGGGGCGTTCCCGGAACGGGTTGTAGCGGCGCTGGCGGTGCATGCCGACGATGTTGTCCATGGTCAGGCGTTCCGTCAGCGGCAGATTGGTCTGTTCGATCGAGAAGCGGGCAATGCCGGACTGCTGCTGGAACAGGCCGTTGTCCGGCCCCTGGCTGCCGGAAAAGCTGCCGAACTCATCCAGCGCGATCAGGTTCAGGCGCAGCTCACCCCAGTTCCGGGTGCTGGCACGCGCAACATACTGGAAGCCGTAATCCAGGCTCGACTCGAAGTTCACGTCGTCGTCGCGGTACAGCGTCAGCACGTCCACCGCGTGATCGATGGCGTCGAAGATACCGTTGCCGCGACTTGGTCTGCCGTAGTCGGCGTAGGTGTCATCCGGCGTGCTCGGGTCGATCAGCCGATCCACGTAGCCGGAGTCAGATGGCACTGTCGGCGCGGCCGGTACCTTTAGCGCCCGGAAGCCGCTGGGCGTCGCGGCGGTGCCGGGCACCCGGGTTGTGCCGCGCGGAGCGGAGCTTGGCCGTTCCAGCTCGCGTGCTGTGCCGGCTGCTGGCAGAGCAACGCGTTGCGCTGTGGTTTGCCCCAGGGGCGGCGGTGCCGCAACGGCCACTGTTTCCGTTTCCCGTTCCAATGCTATCGCCGCACCTGCAGTGGGATTGGCGCTTGGCGCCGGCACATCCGATCGCTGATCGATCGCAGCGGCATTGGCAACGGCGGCCGGCAGACGGATGAGATCACCGGGATAGATCAGCTCCGGAATCTGAACCTGCGGATTCAAACGCCATAGCTCGCGCCACCGGTAGGGCGATCCAAGATAGCGATCGGCAATGCGCCACAGCGACTCCGCGGGTGCCACCCGGTGTACTGGATGCCGCAGGTCATCACTGCTGAGAAGACCCGTGCTCAGGCACAGCAGCAGCGCGCCGAGTGCCGGCCTGATCTGGATGTGGTTGCGTTCTGACACCTGGATTCCTTTCCGCAGGCGGTTACACGCACCGCCAGCTGGCGGGGTGCACAGTGCAGGCGTGAACTTAGCGGACTGCGGGGAGGGTTCTGCGGACCAGTACCCAGATGGGCGTCAGAGGATTGGCGGCGTACCGGCAGGCTGTGCGGTGCTGCACGTTTTTCAGCCCGGGACTGACGGTAGGCTGGCGCAGATTGCTACTCGACGCGGCGGCTTCCCGGCGCGTGCGGGCAGGCACTGGTAGAGACGGAAGTAACCACACCCTGATTAGGACGAGCGATATGATCAGATCACGAATTGGAATCCTCAGCAGCGCAGTCGCCGTATCGATTGCATCAACGCTGGCACTGGCGGACGCCGACATTGCAGTACAGCCGGCGGGAACCGCGCTGCAGGCGACGGCCAACGTCGACCTCAGCGTCGTGGTCCCCCAGATTCTGGTGTTCGGGGTGGGTGCGTCCGGCGATGACATTGCCAGCGTTCAATGGACGGTCGACAACGCTGCTGGCGTAGCGGCCGGCAACAATCAGAGCTACTCGGGCACGGCCGCACCGTTTACGGCGCCTGCGCCGTTGTCGACCGCCGCCACCGCCGCTGTCGTTGCCAACGGTGGCACCGGTGCGAGCGCGGCAGGTGATCAGGCGGATCTTCCGGTCTTTCTGTTCAGCAACAGCGGCTCCGACGTCACCATTACGACGTCGGTATCCGGTGGCGCCACAGGCGGCGGCAGCATCAACGCGCTGGACCATGAAAGCATCGCCGGTGCGACGATTCCCATCACCTCCTTCACCGGCGGTGATGGTGGGGTCATCACCCAGCCCACTCTGAGCGACAGTGCCTCAGCGGCCACCGCGCACAGCAGCGGCATCGTGAACCTCTCCGATACCTGGACCTACAGCTTCACGCCGGCATCGATTCCCGCGGCCGGTACCTACGAAGCCAGGGTGACCTATGTGGCGTCCACGCCGTAACGGGCTTGCCGGGCTGCTGATTCTGTGTGCCGCGGTCTGCGGCACCCCCGTGTATGCCGACCGCGGTTTTTCCGGCGGCGTAACGCCGTCGCGCTTCGAGATCAGCAGCCAGCCGGGCGACGTGCTGCGGCGTGCGCTGAAGATTTACAACCTGAGCTCGCGGCCTCAGCGATATCAGGTCAAAACGGTCGACTGGCAGTACTCCGAAGGCGGTCAGATCAGCTTCCAGGATGCGCTGGCCCCCGATAGCTGCCGGCAGTGGGTCGCGCTGGAACGGCACACGATCAGCGTCGTTCCCGATCCGCAGCAACCGCGCAACTTCCGCTTCGAAGTTGCGGTGCCTGCCGCTGCACCGGCGCAGGAGTGTCGGCTGGCGCTGATGATCGAGGGGCTCGACAGCAGCTTCGATGCGAGCTTCGCTGACGGCGCCATTACGATGCCCATCGCCGGCCGCATCGCGGTGATCATCTATCTGCGGGTCGGTGACGTAACGCCCGAGCTCGAGATCGGTGACCTGGTCGTGCACGAACATGCCGGCCAGCTCCTGCCGTCCGTTGAGGTTCGCAACCTTGGCGCGGCTCACGGGCGGCTCGACGCCGATCTGGTGGCGGAAACCGCTGCAGGCAAGGCCGTCAGGCTGGCCATTGCCACCTCGCCGATTCTCCCCGGCCAGACCCGGCAGCTGGCACTCACTCCCGAGGCTGGGCAGACGCTCAGCTACCCCCTCACCATCAAAGGCAGGATTTACAGCGATGGTAAATCGATCGCGGTTGAACAGGATCTCAAGTCCGCGGACCGGAGCCTCTTTGCGCGGCAGCGCTCGGCAGCGCCTGCTGTTGCTGCTGCTGCTGACCGCTGAGCCGACCCTGGCCGAGATACTCAGCGCTAACACGCCGCTGATTCGGCTGCGCCTCGGTGACAATGTGCGTGGGTCCACCAACACGGTGGTCTACGATGCTGGTATTCCCGCCACCATGGGTGGCCTTGCAGGCGTAACGGCAGCGCCGCTGGCCGTCAGCTCGACATCGGTGCCGGGCGGTAGCGGCGTTTACCGGGTGCGTTTGGTGACCGATCTGAATGCCTTTGGCTCGATTGGCCGTCTCGAAGGGCGCTTCAGCTTCGATTCCAGCGTACCGATGAGCTGCGTGACGCCGGCAACCTGTGGTGCCTCGACCATTTCGTTCCAGCGCATAAGCTGGACCACGCGGGACAGCGACACGCATACGGCGGTCACCCGCTTCGACGGTACCGCCAGCCAGCTCGCGCAGGTGCAGATCGACAGCAATCCAGCGCGCAACCAAACCGACACGCGTCATCGCAACTATCTGCAGTATGCGTTCGACAACGTCGAGCTGCTGCCCGCTGGAACCTACGAAGGCAGCATTACGTTAAACGGCTCCGGAACCTTCTGATGTTGCTGTTCCGGCAGCTCCTGAGCCTGCTCGTGCTGGTCGGGTGGGCGGCGCTGGCTTGTGCTGGCCAGGACAGCGACAACAGTGCCGCCGGCGGGCTCAACGTGTCCCAGGATCTGCGGCACCGCGTCGTCGTCCCCCAGATCATCTACTTTCGCATCGGCACCGCGTCACCTGGCGCGGTTGACGAGGTCCGCTTCGATCTTGGCCCGAGCGTTGGTAACAATCAGTCCTACTCGGGCGCTGCGCCGCCCGTCGGGAACGGGATCCCGGTAGCCGCAAGCGGTGGTGCGCTGGAGGTCGAGATCCGCTCCAACGTCGGTACGGTGAACTTGAGCTACGACCTGTCGAGCCCGCTTGGCTTGGCCAACGGTGTCGGCAACTACGTGCCGTTCGACGACATCCTGGTGACCAGCGCTGACCCCGCCGGCCTGCCGGCACCCGCGCTCAGCAACAGTGGTGGTGGTGGTGTCAGCTCCGTGCCGGTGAGCGGTAACTTCTTTGCTGGCCGCGTGATCCGGCGGCAAACCCAGTGGGCTTTCAGCTATGCCAACCGCACACCTCTGCGCGCCGGCACCTACAACGGCCGGATCCGCTACACGATCGCTGTGCCGTAGTCGGTCTGCCTCGAACGGGCCTCGAAGGCGCACCGTTCCGGGTGTCAGCAGCCGCGGGAATAGAACCAGACGCTGGGCTGCCCGCTACGACCGTAGCCGGGTACCCATCCGCTTTGCGCTGCCGCGGTGTTTCCGGCGACGCACGGATCCTCCTGAAGCAGGTTGATCCGGAACCAGGGCATGCCACCGATCGCTCTGGCTTCCAGCACCTCAATCGGTTGTGTGGGAGACGGCTCGCCGGTCGGCCGGGTGCGGCGCCGCGGATTGCCGGCACCCGGTCCTGGCCAGATCAGGCCGCTCCAGCCGGTTTCGAGATAGGCCAGGCGTCTCACCGGCAGCTCCGGATACGGGAACCAGGTGCCGGCATCCTCTGCCCGCAGCCAGCCGTAGCGCCCGGTGGAGAGGCGTATGCGGTACCAGCCAGAGCGCTTCGTATAGACCACGGCGCCGGGCAGCTCGTAGTCGAATTCGCGTGAGCGCACGTCGTCGTAGCTGTCGATGCGGCCGATCTCGGTCGCCGCGGCCGATGGTTCCTCGTACACGATGTGCAATCCACCGTGAGCCAGTGCCTTGAGATCCAGCAGCCCGAGCAGCGCGGTATTGTCTGGGTCATCGATGCGCGGCGCACTTGCGGCAACCTGCCGCAGCACCTCCAGGCCCTGGGCGGCAATGAGCTGGGACGGGACGAACCGGGCCGGAACGTCCATGAAGCCGGCCGGCTCTGCGAGGTTGGCGGGCAGATGGAGGCGAGTGCCGCTGCAGCTGTCGATGGCGCGCAAACCGCCGGCTTCAGCTGCCGGTGGAGCGAACAGCACGTAGGTTCCGCCGATGTCTGCAGGCACACCGCAGCCAGCGCTGCTCAACGCCGTCTGGAATTGCAGCTCCTCGCCGTCCTGATAGTCAGCTGCCTCGCCTTCAGCCTTATACGGGGCTGTCGACAGCACGAAGGTCAGCACCCGGCGGTCTGCGTCTGCGGCCTCGCGGATGAGCTTCGCAATGGCAACGAATTCGGCAGCTTCGAAGTAGTTGGCGAGCGGTTGCTGCTCGCAGCGGCAGGCCAGCACCTGGACCGGTAGCAGCAATCCGAGCAGGCCGACGTGTTTCAGAAACTGGTTCATGTGCATCTGCCCAGCCGCCATGCCAGCAGACAGCTGCAGAGCACGGCGATCGTTTCCGCCAGGCTCATACCGTGCAGCAGCGCAGCCCCGATCAAGACCAGCGCCGGCATCAGCAGCACCAGAAGTGCTGAGCTCAGCAGCAGCAGGGTTGTGCTCAACCGTCCTACCATGGTCAGTGGGTTCCGCCCCGTTGGCCGGCTCATCCTAGCATCGCCTGCTGCCCTGACGGTGTAACCGGAAGCCGTCACTGCTTGCCGCGGGCACGCCTGATCCGCCCCGCAGACAGGCGTTCACGGCTCGCTTATTCTTGACCGCGACTCAGCTTCGGGACACATGCCCGTGACAGCACGAATCTGGCTTGCGGGAGCCACCGGCTATATCGGGCGCGCGGTTGCGGCCGAGCTTTCGCGTCGCGGTTTTGCCGTCACGGTGATCGTCCGCCCCGGCTATGTGGCCGGGCGCCGGGGCGCTGCGGACCCGGCGCTCGCCGGTTGCCGCCTGCTCGAAGCCGACGTGTCGTCACCCCAGGCACTGACCTCTGCTCTTGCCGGTGAACAGGCCGATGCGGTGTTCTCCTGCCTGGCTTCCCGCACCGGAGTTGCCGATGACGCCTGGCGAATCGACCACAGGGCGAACAGCCACCTGCTGTCCGTCGCCGAGCAGGCGGGGGTCCGGCAGTTCGTTCTGCTGTCGGCGATCTGTGTGCAGCGGCCGACGCTGGCGTTTCAGGAGGCCAAGCTCGCCTTTGAGCGAGAGCTCATGGGCTCCGGGCTGACCTGGTCCATCGTGCGACCGACGGCCTTCTTCAAGTCGTTGGCCGGGCAGGTGGGGCGCGTGCGGTCCGGCAAGCCCTTTCTGATGTTCGGCGATGGTGAAGGCACGGCCTGCAAGCCCATCAGCGAGAGCGATCTGGCCGCCTATCTGGTCGATTGCCTCCTCAATCCAGAGCGCCAGAACCGCATTCTACCGATTGGCGGGCCTGGTCCGGCGATCACGCCGCGGCAGCAGGGCGAGCTGCTCTGCCGGCTTGCCGGTCAGCCGGTGCAGCTTCGATCTGTTCCGGTGCGGCTGTTCGATGTGGTTGCGGCAGTCCTCGGCCCGTTTGGCCGGATATCGAAGCGGATGGCGGAAAAGGCCGAGCTCGCGCGCATCGGTCGTTACTACGCCACGGAATCCATGCTGGTCTGGGACGAAGCGACGCAGACCTACGACGCTGATGCCACGCCCGAAACCGGTACCGACACGCTGGAGGCCTTTTACGGTCGGGTCCTGAGAGACGGCTTGGCGGGTCAGGAGCTGGGTGCTGCCAAAGTGTTTTGAGATCCGGTTGCCCCAGATCGGCATGTCAGGGGCGTGAGAGGTCAAGCGGCTCGATGCCTTGTGCTGCCTGTGCGTCATGGAGAGCCGTGAGTTGGTCCCCTTCGCCAGGTCGAAGCCATTCGAGCGCGTCCGCGACTGATCGGGAAACGAAACGCTGCAGTGGCACATCGAATTCGACCATGGCCGACACCATTCGGCCGATGCCGTACTCCAGCTCGGTATTGACGACCATTGCGGTGCGACCCAACACGATTTCTGGTTGGGCCAGCATGTATTGACGGAGTAGATCCAGCTGGGGCTTCTTGAGCGATGACAGCGAGGTGCCGCTGAAGTCCAGCAACTCATCCATTCCCGACACGTAAGCTGGGTGGCGCAGGTACAGCTGATGGGCGCGCGTCAGCCGTCCGAGGCTGAGCGGGCCCGAAAAAGTGACCCAGAACAGTTTGGCGTCGGTAAGCGGCACCAGTGTGCATTGCAGCTTTTGCACATCCATGGGTTGCTAGCTTAGCCACGAATTGGACAGTTGCGCTATGTTTAGACCAGATCGCGCGTCTTTGTGCGATGTAGATGTCTATTTGCCTGCGCAGAGCGGGTTGGGAACTTCATGGAAGCCTTCGATGCTAGCTGTCGCGCGATCAGCGCCTATATTGGCGAACTGGACCAGCGAGGCGCGAGCAGCCTAGGCCTTTGCGATGGCCTGCCGGTCTTGGTTGACACGGTTCGCCGGCCGGACACCTGGCTACCTTGGTCAATTGCTGCCCTGGTGCTGGAACGCATTCAGGAAACAGCGGGTGGGCCTGAGGAAATGGCGCAGCTGGCGCGGAGCTGCGTGCCTCAACTGATCCGCACTCATTATCCGAATCTGCTCATTCTAGTAACGATGCCGGAGCAGCTCTATCGGATGGTGATTGACGTTGTCCTGCCTGGGATTTACCCCTGTCATCAGTCCCTGATTCGCAATGGGAGCTCAAGGCGTATTGAGGTGGAACTCGAAGTCCCGCCGGCGCCTGTTTGCGAGGCCTTCTTTCAGGCCGCGCAAGGTGGGTTCGAGGGTCTGTGTGAGTTGCTCGACCTGCCGGCCGCGGAGGTGCGGATGTCGCTTCGGGGCCATCGTTGCACGTACACCATCCTGTTCCCGCGATCTGAAAGCCTCCGGACTCGCATCAGGCGCTTGCTGGCAACGGGTCATTGGACCCGAGCACCGGCTGAACTGGAAGCACAACAGCGGCCGCTGCGTGAGAACTATCAGGCCCTGCATCGCGCGTACGAAGAGATGGCGAAGCGGGAAGCCATGCTGCTGGCTGAGATCCAGGAGCGCTCGCGGATTGAAGAGGCCTATCAGGAGCAGGAGCAGCAATTACGCCAGGCGCAGAAGATGGAGTCGATCGGCAAGCTCGCTGGTGGTATTGCTCACGACTTCAACAATCATCTGACGGTGGTAAACCTCTATGCCGAAGCCATTGAGCAGACCGATGATCTGTCCGAGGCTCACCGATTTGCTGGTCGCATCCTCGTCGCTGCCAACACTGCTGCGAAGCTCACGTCTCAGCTGCTCGCTTTTGCGCGCAAGCAGGCGTTGCAGCCGAAGGCGCTCGATCTCAATGAGCTCATCGGCAGTTGTGACGACATGTTGCGCCGTACGCTGGGTGAACGCGCCAGCCTGGAGGTCGTTCGCGGCGGTGGGCTTGGCATGGTGCGCGCCGATCCCGGTCAGCTCGAGCAGGCGCTGGTGAATCTTGCAATCAATGCCCGCGATGCAATTGGTGAGCACCAAACGGGTCATCTGACGGTCGAAACAGCAAACGTGTATCTCGATCGCGAGTACGTGACCACGCGGGGCGCGATCGAGCCTGGACGTTACGTCATGCTTGCGGTTTCCGACGATGGCCCTGGCATACCTGAAGAACAGCTCGAGTACATTTTTGAACCGTTCTTCACGACCAAACCCACAGGAACGGGCCTTGGCCTGTCGATGGTGCAAGGCTTCGTTGCTCAGTCTGGCGGGCTACTGACGGTCTACAGCGAGCTTGGCGCGGGAACTACTTTCAAAGTCTACCTGCCGCGTATTGCGCGGGAGGTGCCGTCTGAGACGCTCGAGCAGAGTACGGTGCTCGAAGAGCTTCACGGTAACGAGCGAATTCTGGTTGTCGAGAACGAGAGCGTACTCTGCGAACTCGTCGCCCAGGCGCTACGGAACCACGGCTACGATGTGACTGCTGCCGAAGATGGCGCCACAGCACTCGCGCTTGCCAAGGCGACCACACCCGATCTGATTCTGACAGACGTCATTATGCCTGGCATGAACGGCAACGAAGTCGTCGAAGCCGTTCGGGTCGAGCACCCGGAGATGCTTGCGGTCTACATGTCCGGCTACACCGAGAATGCCATCATTCACAGCGGAGAAATGGATGAAGGCATCATTCTGTTGCAGAAGCCCTTTACCGTGAGAGAGCTGCTGCTCGTACTGCGCGCGACGATCGACGCTGCGTCCTGAAGAGCTATTGAGCCGCGGTATACGCCGACTGCTCGAGACAGGGGGCGAGCACATCCCGCCAGCGTCCGTTGGCGCGAAGCCGACAGAGGTTTCCGAAGACGCCCGAAAGCGTGCGGTTGATGAACACCAGATCCGGCGGCAGCTCGAGCCGGGTCAGTTCTGTCAGGTACTGTCCGTTGCGGTCGAGCAGGATGTTGTAGAGACCGGAGGCTTTCGAAAACAGATAGGGATCGGGGCCGACCATCCGCAGTACCTCTGTGCCCAGGGGTTTGACGACCCGCCGCGGGACGGCAGTGCCGGTTTTCCGATCGAAGACGCCCAGCGCGTGGAGTTGTGCGGGCAGCGCATCGAGATCCTGTGCCAGCGCGGCTTCGAGAATGCGTGCGCACCCGTCGGCGGTAGCCGGCGGAATGCGCTTGACGCAGCCGTGGTCATACACGACCAGGCGACCGTCCGGACGGAAGGCGAAGTTGCCGAAGTTCGGATCCGCGTGCAGGAAGCGGTGTTCGAGGAGGCCGCGCATGCTGAACCGCAGCAGTTCTGCACCCCAGCGGTCGCGCAGGTCCTGGTCGTAGGCATCGGAGCAGGCAGCTTCGGGACCAATACCCGGCACGTAGTCGAGGGTCAGCACACGCTGGCTGCTCGCCTCCGGAATGACTCCGGGTACCAGCACGGCAGGATCGTCGGCATAGAGGTCCCGCATGCGGGCGATGTTCTCTGCTTCCTGGTGATAGTCGAGCTCCTCGAGCAGCCGTTCCCTGAGCTCTGCCCAAAGGGGCTCGAAGTCCAGATCCGCAACCATGGCAAGAAGGGAACCGAAGAGCTTCTTCAGGTTCTTGAGATCCGCGGTGACGATCCGGTCGATGTCCGGATACTGCACTTTAACGACGACCGCGCGGCCATCTGGCAGCCTGCCCCGGTACACCTGCCCGATCGATGCCGCGGCCAGCGGCTCGCGCTCGAGCTCGGCGAACCGGGCAAGGCCGCCGGGAACCTCAGCGTCGATGACGGCACGCATCCGCTCGAAGGGTACCGGTGGTGCATCGCGCTGCAGACCGCGCAGGACCTCGCAGACCTCGGGGGGCAGGAGCCCCTCATGAACCGACAGCAGCTGGCCGACCTTCATGGCCGCACCCTTCAGCTCGCCGAGCGCTTCCGTGACCCGGAGCGCATTCTGGACGTACTTCTCGGTCCGCCGGGCTTGAGCGATGGGATCGCTGAACCAGAATCCGAGCGCTTGCTCGGTAGCAAGGGACGTCCCGACCCGGGTAGCAAGGCCGCCGATACGGAGCAGGCGGCCGAGCGATGATGTCGTAAGTTGTCGTGCCACGGTGCGAGGGGTGATCCTGGGCGCAAAGCGGTACCGTAGAATGCCGGCTTCGGGAGGGCAGGCGCGTGAACGATGTGCCACGCCAGTAGCCGGTGGTTTGCATAGTGCCCTCAAGGACCGGTGCGAGGAACGATGATGAACGGAACAGGCGCCCCTGTTGACGGCGACTTCGGCTGGCTCGACGAGATACCCCGCGCACTGCTCGGTCACTGGCCAACGCCGCTGGAGCCGTTGGACCGGCTCAGCGAGCAGCTCGGCGGGCCGCGAATCTGGGTTAAGCGCGATGACTGCAGCGGGCTTGCAACCGGCGGCAACAAGACCCGCAAGCTCGAGTATGCGTTGGCTGAAGCCCGCGCACAGGGCCTGGAACGGGTGCTGACCTTCGGCGCGGTGCAGTCCAATCACGCCCGGCAGGCGGCTGCCGCTTGCGCGCGGCTTGGCCTCGAGTGTCACCTGCTGTTGAGCCGTCGCGTGCCCTGGTCGCATCCAGGCTACGAGAAAGGCGGCAACCTGCTGCTCGATCAGCTGTTCGGCGCGACGGTCACCGTTGCTGATCTCGATGAGGTTGATCGCGTCTTCGATTCGCTGCTTTCGCAGCTTGGCGGGCAGGAAGCGGTTTATGTCATGCCCGCAGGCGGTTCGAGTGCCACCGGTGCGCTCGGGTACGTTCGTTGTGCCGCAGAACTACAGGCTCAGTCGGCAGCCATGGGCGTTGACTTTGACGCGCTTTATCACGCGAGCGCGAGCGCGGGCACCCAGGCCGGGCTTTTGACCGGGCTGGCCGCCGGCGGTGCGGAGTTGCCGGTCGTAGGCGTCAACGTGTTCCACCGGGATCCGCAGACGCTCAAGGCGCGCATCGCGCGTCTGTGCGGTGAACTCCAGACGCGGTACGGGGTTGCAGTCCCCGAATCCGCGATCCAGATCGAGCACGGCTATCTCGGCGCTGGCTACGGGCTGCCAGGCAGAGAACAGCTTGATGCCATCGAGCTGACGGCGCGCCTCGAGGGGCTGCTGTTTGATCCGGTCTATTCCGGTAAAGCGTTGCACGCACTGGTGCAGGAGATTACGCACGGGCATCTCGATGAGCACAGCAACGTGCTGCTGATGCATACCGGTGGCGTAACCGCGTGGGGTGTTTACGACGATGCGGTTTACCAGACAGGTCGTTAGCGCGGGTTATTGCCTCGATGGATGCCACCGGATTCCGACACTTGAGCAACTGCCCGATGCCGGAAAATTGACGTTTACGATCTGTAAAGCCCGAATCCTGTGACGTGGTTCGCAGGATTGATGCAGATTACATCTGCCAGCTAGGGTGCCCGCAAGGCCGCTGGTAGCTTCCTCACCGTTCTTGAATCAAGCAGTACAGGAGCGGGACGATGAAGAACTTGATGCGAAGAGTGCTGACGACGGCGGCAGTGTCAGCTGGATTGATCGCGGGTGCAGCACAGGCCGCGATCATTTCGGTAGACGACACTCTGTCTGGTCCTCAGTATGTTCAGACCGGGCGCGTGATTTCGGGAACCTTCGATCTGCGCCCCTATCTTGCCGACAATTCGGTCATCGACTGGGCCCGCGTGACCTTCCAGTTTTCTGATGACTACGATCCGCTGCGCTACTCTGGCGGCGGTGGCAGCTACTACTCCGGCTACCACCGGACCTACACGAACGACATGGAACGGGTGAACGTGAGCACCATGGGTCAGAGCAGCACTGTGGGCACGACCTATGATGTCGATCGCAGCTATTCCCCGCGGCGTGTCTCCTACACGTCTTATCGGACCGTAAGCTATCGGCGCAGCTACCGCTGCGGCTGGTTCCGGACCTGCTATCGCACGTACTACCGGCGCGTTCCGTACACCACCTATCGCACGGTGCAGGATGTGCAGACCAACCGCATTGCGAACGGTCCGTTCACCGCTTCCTACCTGCTCGACAGCGACGCCCTCAACCGGCTCCTCGATGTGGGTCTGGCCGACTTCCAGGTGACTGGTGTACAAGGGGACTCAATGTTCCGCAACGCGACGCTCGAGGCGTCGATCAGCAGCGTTCCGGAACCCTCCGCGCTGGCGCTCATCGCTCTGGGTCTCGGCGGGCTGGCCTACCGTCGGCGACGCAACGCCCAGGCGGCCTGACCGCCAATCGCGGTAGCGCTCGTACCGGCAGGCTACAGTCAGCCTGCCGGTTCCTGCTGAAGAAAGGGAGAACGATGGACCGTTCAGCAATGCTCGAGCTCGGCACCAGTGCCGCTTTTGCGCAAGCGAAGAAGAGCTTCGACGAAGGGGGCGTGCCGGTTGGTGCCGCTCTCCTGCTCGATGGCGAAATCATCTCCGTCGGCCACAATCGCCGTATCCAGCAGGGCAGCTCGGTGCTGCATGGGGAAACGGACTGCATCGAACGCGCCGGTCACGGCCATGATCTGTCCCGTGCCGTGCTGTTTACTACCCTATCGCCCTGCCCGATGTGTGCTGGCGCAATCCGCCTCTTCAAAATCCCCGAGGTCGTGATCCTCGATGCTGTGAACACTGCAGACTTCGAGACCAGCGAAGCAGAGCTTGCGGCACGGGGGATCATCGTCACGCTGATTGAGCATGCGCCATCCATCGAGCTGAACCGGCGGTTTCAACAGGAGCCGACCACCCGCGCCCTCTGGCTGGGCGATGTTGGCAGCTGAGTTGCCAGGTTGAGCGGAGCCGCTGAACTGCGCCGCTGAATTGCGCAGTTACTTGGTACCGTACATCCGGTCACCGGCGTCCCCCAGCCCGGGCACGATGTAGCCGTTCTCATCCAGCCGCTCGTCGACGGCGGCGGTAACGACCGGTACGTCGGGGTGGGCGGACTGCAGTCGGGCAACGCCTTCCGGCGCTGCGAGCAGACACAGCACGCGAATGTCTTCCGCGCCAGCGGCTTTCAGTTTGTCGATCGCTGCGGCGGCCGAGTTACCGGTGGCCAGCATCGGATCGACGATGATTGCGAGGCGCTTGTCGAGGCGTTCCGGTAGCTTGCAGTAGTACTCGACCGGCTCCAACGTCGCTTCATCCCGGTACAGCCCGATGAACCCTACCCGAGCCGAAGGTACCAGCTCCAACAGGCCATCGAGCAGCCCGTTGCCCGCCCGCAGGATCGAAATCAGTGCCAGCTTCGGACCGGCCACCGTTGGTGCCTCCATGTCGCACAGGGGAGTTGTGATCGTGCGGGTGGTCAAAGGCAGGTCCTGGGTGATCTCGTAGGCGAGGAACTGGCTGATCTCGCGGAGCAGCTGGCGAAAGGTCGACGTTGAAGTCTCGTGATCCCGCAGAATGGTCAGTTTGTGCTGAACGAGCGGGTGATCGACGATCTTCAGGTGCGTCATGGGGTGTCCTGGCTGCGACAAAGTCTGATCTGCCATCGTCCGTGATTTGGGAGTGGACATCTACAGCGGCCTGTCCGCCGCCGGGACGGGACTATGCAACAATGCGTTGGGGAAGGTGCCCGGGGATGGAAGGTATCCGGGGATGGAAGGTACCCCGGGATGAAAGGTACCCGGGGGTGAAAGGAAGCGGGCTTTGCTACTGAGAATCATCATTACCGTGCTGGTGCTTGCCGGTGTAGCCGGCGGCGTGTACCTGCTCAAGCAGCAG
>JBCDGJ010000073.1:0-22009 GCA_038757945.1 Pseudomonadota bacterium | reverse complement strand
GGTGAGCGAAACTGTCACGCTGGTAATCGAATCCACCGATGAGAACCTGCTCGACGGACCGGACAACATTGCAGTTGCTTCAGACGGCACTCTGTATCTTTGTGAAGACGGCAGCAGCGGCAGCCTGGGCGCAGAGAACTACAGCCAGCTGGTCGTCGGCGTAGACTCGAGGGGTGGTCTGTTCGACTTTGTTCAGAACATCATTCCCGGCGACACCAGCGAGATCTGCGGCGCCTGCTTCTACACGCCGAACAACCGCTACATGTTCGTCAACAGCCAGGGTATCGGGATCACCTACATGATCTGGCGCAAAAACCGCACGCCGATCTTCCTGTAGCCAGGAGCGCCGCGAATCTGCCCATGCGATGGTGCGCATCGGCAGATCCATGGAGCGACGACAGTCCCGTCGTCGCTCCAGAACAATCCCCAGGAACTGCGCTGATTCGGCGCTGAGTTCCTCGGCAAGCCCCGCTTCGATACCCCACCCCGGCTTGCCGGTCTGCGTGCCAACACTCTTTGGCGAGTACGGCTGAGCCTCCGCCTATCGAGCCAGCAACGTCTTCAGCCGCCGCTCCATGCGCTTGGCCTGCCGGTCGTCGGCCGCGTACGTTCCACGGATCGGACTGACGGTCACCACCAGCGGTGCCAACGGGTTCGCTTTGCTGTGCGGTGCCAGGTGGACCGCGTAGGCGGCTTCTTCCGGCGTCGGCGCAACAGGCACTTCGCCAGCTTCTGAGGCAACGTCCCGGTGGTCTGCGACCGGCACAGCGCACGGTCGCACGACTTATCAACTTCCGCCATATCGGCGATACTAGTAGTTGCATCACGAAACCATATTAGTCTAATATCGCAACCAGATTGAATCATGAAGACCAAATCGTTCTCAGACATGCAGTGCTCCATTGCGCGATCGCTCGAACACGTCGGCTCCTGGTGGTCCCTGCTGATCATTCGCGACGTGATGATGGGTGCACGGCGGTTCAAGCACTTCGAGAAGTCGCTCGGTATCGCCAAGAACACCCTGACCAGTCGACTCAACGAGCTGGTCGACGGGCAGATCCTGGAGCGGGTCGCCGCTGCCGACGGCTCAGCCTATGAAGAGTACGTGCTGACAGAGCGGGGCCGGGAGCTTGCTCCGGTGATGATCGCGCTCTCCCAGTGGGGCGATAAGTGGGTGCCGCACGAGCGCGGACCTTCGACGGAAATCATCGACGCCCGGACCGGAGATCCGCTGCTCCGAATCTGGCCACGGCGGGACGACGGCAAAGAACTGCTGCTGAAGGACGTCAAAATGCGACGTGCCAACGACGCGCCGGAAAAGGCCTGGACCCACACAGAGGAATGACCGCTATGACCACCTGCAACTGCCTGGTTCAAGAAGGGCAGATCGCCCCGGAAACCGAACGGACCCTGCGGACCCAGCTAACCGATTTCGCAAAACGCGCCTTCGATACGGAGCTGCAGATCAGCTGGGTCGTCATCCCCGAGCACAACGGCTTCACCGCCGGCGAGCCCACGAGGGCCTCCGTCGTTTCAATGCGAGCGACCGCGCCACTCGAGCAGTCACGACGTGTCGAGCTGCTGCAGGAGCTCTGCGACCTCTGGACCCACGAAACACGCTGCTCGCACGACGAGCTGGTTGGCGTCATCTCTGATCCGCAATCTATTTAGGAGACCCGCATGCCTTTGTACCTGTGCAACTTCGCCCAAGGCGCCATAGCTGATGCAGCAAAACCCAGGATTGCAGCTGACATCACACGCATCCACTGTGCGGTGACCGACGCTCCGCCGCAGTTCGTTCACGCCTTTTTCCTCGAAGACGCCGCCCATCAACCCTTGAACGGTAAGTCGGCCAAGCTGCTCGGCAGCATCCGCGCGGGGCGCTCAGAGGCGCAGCGACAGCAGATCATCGACGAGATGAGCGCGTCGATACAGGCGCATGCCGGTCTCGAGCAGAACGCGATCGAGGTTGTCCTCACCGACGTCCCCGCAAGCTGGGTCATGGAAGGCGGCGAGATCTACCCCGAACCGGGCGAAGAAGCCGAGTGGCTCGCCCAGCACGAGGCCAGGCACGCTGACGCTCCTGCGCTGTAGCGGTCACCGCAATCGAGGCGCCGCTTGCGCGCCGTCCGCCCTGGCCTCGGGGCGCGGCAGCAACAGCGGCCCGACCGCAACGCCCAGGATGAGCAGGTTGAACAGCACGTTCACCGCATTGCCGGACAGCACAGAGCCTAAGCTGTCGAGCAGGAACCAGGCGGCGGTACCCGCCAGCACCGCCCGCCGCACGCCCTCCGGTGCCGCATCGTAGACCGCACCGGACAGGCACCAGATCATGACGCCCCAGCCGAGCAGGAAGCCACCGGTCAGCGCGGACAGAAAACGCGTTGTCGGTGCGTCGAAGCTCTGCGCGCCATCGAGCGGCCAGCCGAGGAGATCCATGCTCCACCGTGCGGGCTCCGCCGTGCTTTCCATGGCGCCCAGAAAGAACACCGGGCCAAAACTGCCAACGACGATCGCCGTGACTTTCAGCCAGCGCTTGTGCAGATCCTGATTCATCTTCCTGATCTCCTCGCTGCTCTCACAGGCAGGTCCTGCGGGTGCCTGCGTACATAACGCTAATTTACGTAGCGATCGCTACATAGCGTGTAGCATTTGCTACAGAAATGCAAAGGCACGCGACCCAGGCCCCGCTCCGACTCGCGGGCCGGATCAGATCGCCCCACGTCATGGCCGTAACCTGACCCGGACCACCCCAATAAACGCATCTACCCGGCCACCTAGGACCCAAGCTGGCCCGATGCCCATCGGTTCTGCCACCCGCTCTACCCCTTTAGCCTTTGAACCAGTCCACAGTTCGGGGCGATCGTCGCAGGCAGACTGACAGCACCCAAAGACACGGACGCTGCCATGCTGCGCTCGCTTTTCGGTCGAACCAACCGTCTGTCCCGCGCCATCGATACCAGCGCTGCGGCCGCAGGTGAGATCCAAATCACGCTGACGGACTACGACGCCATGGAACGGGACCTCGGCAACGATCAAGCCGCCCGTGTGCAGCAGCTCATCGGGCAGCGGCTGAAGCAGGAGCTCGGCCGTTACGATGAGCTCAAGGCCGCGAGCGACGGTGTGTTCTGTATCGGAGTACGGGACCCGGAAGCTGTCGATCTGTACAAGCTCGGCAACCACCTGGTTGCCGCCATCGAAGGCGAACCGGTATCACTGAACCGCGCCCTGATCGAATGCTGCGCAACCGCGGAGGTCATCGACCCAGCCCTACTGCCGCTTGCCGCGGTGAGCTGATTCCACGTCCAACGCCCTCTGCGGTGGGCGTCGGCGAGGAGCGAGCGGGGTTTGCTATAGTCGCGGACCGTTCAGCCGCGCTTGGAACACCCTATGCCCAGCACCGTAGACTGGGGCGCCGCCGCGCTCGCCCTTGGCGAGAACGTCGTCGTTCTGCAAGGTACCGACGCCGGGCGCTATCCCTCCGGTAACTCCATTCTCATCCGCGGTGCGGCGGAAAACCTTCTCATCGATCCCTCCGTCGACGTCGTTGCCCGCGGCGGCGCACCGGTGCCGATTGACGCCGTCATCAACAGCCACGCCCACGAGGATCACGTTGCCGGCAACGGCTTCTTCGCCGAAGCCCGGGTACACATCCATCACGACGACCTGCCCGGCATCACATCCCTGGACGGCTTCATGGACATCTACGGCCTGAGCTCGCCGCAGGCGGCAGCGCGCTGGCGGGAAGAGGTGGTGGAAGAGTTTCACTTCACGCCCCGCCCCGATGCGCACGGCTTCAGCGACGGCCACGTCTTCGAGCTCGGCAACGTGCAAGTAGAAGCCGTGCACCTGCCCGGGCACACCCGCGGCCACAGCGGTTTCCGCATCGGCCCAGATGTTTTCTATCTGTCCGATATCGACCTTTCCGGCTTTGGCCCCTACTACGGCGACCTCTGGAGCGATCTCGACGATTTCGAGGACAGCCTGGTTCGGGTGCGCGACGAGGACGCCCGCTGGTACGTCACCTTCCACCACAAAGGCATCGTCGAAGGCCGGGCCGCGTTCCTCGAGGCGCTCGACGGGTTTGCCAGCGTCATTGGCCGGCGCCACGACGCAATGCTCGCATTTCTGGCGGAACCACGGTCCATTGCCGATATGGTCGAGCACCGCTTCATCTATCGACCGCACGTCGAGAGCACCTTTCTGCTCGACGTAGAGCGGCGCAGCGCCGACCTTCACGTACAGCGCATGCTCAAGCGCGGCGAAGCGCGGGAGGTCGAGCCCGGGCGTTTTCAGGCCGTACCCTGAACCGCGCCGACGTCTGGCGCGGAACGGTTGTAGCGATCCGCCGCAGCCAATAGCATGCCCGGACCTCGTTCGGGATAGGGCCGCCATGTCGACATTCGACGTCACCGATAAACACGTTCTGATCACCGGAGCGTCGTCCGGCTTCGGCCATCACTTTGCTGGCGTGCTGGCAGCAGCCGGCGCTCGGGTCACCCTCGGCGCCCGTCGTATCGATAAGCTGGCGGATCGCGTTGCCGACATCACCGCCGCAGGTGGCAAGGCGAGCGCGGCTGCGCTCGACGTGACTGATGCGGAGAGCATCGACGGCTTCATCTCAGCCGCAGAGGCGGAGTTCGGCCCGGCCAACGTACTCATCAACAATGCCGGCGTGGAATCCGGTGCCAAGACCTACACCCTGATCGACGAAGACGATTGGGATTTCGTCATGAACACCAACCTGAAGGGTTCGTGGCTGCTCTCCAAACGCTTCACGGAACGCTGCGCGGAGAACAAAACGGCCAACGGCAACATCATCATGGTGTCGTCGATCACCGACCGCCGCACGCTCAAGGGACAGTTTCCCTACGCGGTATCGAAAGGCGCGATGACCCGCATGACGGAGGTCATGGCACTGGAGGCGGCCAAGTTCGGCATTCGAGTGAACGCGCTCGCGCCCGGCTACATCCTGACCGACGTATCGCGCATTCTGCTGGAAAGCGATGCCGCACCTGCGTTCATGAAAGGTATTCCGTTGCGTCGCTTCGGCGAGTTCGACGATCTCGACGGCCCGCTGCTGCTGCTGGTCTCCGATGCGTCGAAGTATATGACCGGCTCGGTTCTGACCGTCGACGGCGGCCACGTCTGCGCCTCGCTGTAATCCGCTTGCCAAGACACGGGAGCCTTCAGCGCCACTGCCGCAAGCACAAGCCACTCCCCCATCAAACTACTACCGGAGCCAGGTCCCGCTCATGAGTGACATCCGACCCTACACCATCAACATCGCCGATGATCAGCTTGATGACCTCAAGCAGCGGCTGGCGCTGACCCGCTGGCCCGACGAGGAAACCCCGGACGACTGGTCGCAGGGGACGCCCCTGGCCTATATGAAAGAGGTTGTCGACTACTGGCAGGACAGCTACGACTGGCGGCGTGTTGAAGCCGTGCTGAACGGCTACCCACAGTTCGTCACCGAGCTCGACGGCGTCGATATCCACTTTTTACACATCCGCTCGCCGGAGGCCGCCGCGCAACCGCTGATCATGACCCACGGCTGGCCTGGTTCCCTGGTCGAGTTTCTGAAGGTGATCGAGCCGCTCAGCAATCCAGCCGCACACGGCGGTGACGCCGCCGATGCGTTTCACCTGGTCATTCCCAACCTGCCGGGCTACGGATTTTCCGGCAAACCAACGGGCCCGGGCTGGGGCGTGGAGAAGATCGGCCGCGAATGGGCCAACCTGATGGCGCGCCTCGGCTATGAGCGGTATTTCGCCCAGGGCGGCGACTGGGGATCCATGGTGACCACCATGATCGGCATTCAGGATCAGGAACACTGTGCGGCCATCCATACCAACATGCCGGTGGTCGGCCCGGACTCGTCCACCATGGATGATCTGACCGAGCTCGAGAAGTCTGCCCTGGCCGGCATGCAGTACTACCAGGACTGGGATTCCGGCTACTCCAAGCAGCAAAGCACCCGTCCCCAGACCGTCGGCTATGGGCTGGTCGACTCGCCGGCAGGACAAGCCGCCTGGATCATCGAGAAGTTTTGGGCCTGGACGGACAGTGACGGCCATCCGGAAAACGTGCTCACCCGCGACGAGCTGCTGGACAACGTGATGTTCTACTGGCTCAACGCCGCCGGCGCGTCATCAGCCCGCCTCTACTGGGAAAGCTTCGGCAAAGCCGGCGACTTCGGCGACGTGACCGTGCCCACGGGAATCAGCATTTTCCCGAAGGAGATCTTCCGTGCCAGCCGCCGCTGGGCGGAGCGTCGCTTCAAGAACATCATTCACTGGAACGAGCTGGAAAAGGGCGGTCATTTTGCGGCCTTCGAGAAACCGGCGACCTTCGTCGACGAAGTCAGAACCTGCTTCCGCGCAGTACGCTGAGCTGGAGGCGCCGAGGTAATCGCGCCTGCCATGCGACTTTAGAACGGCACCTCGACGGCAGCGCAGAGAAAGGCCATCAGTGGCGTCGCCGCACGCCACTGATCGGTCGACCACTTCACGAAGTTCGGCTTCATCGCCCGCTCGAAGTCGAAATCCATTGCCGCAATGAAATCCTTGCGCTTCAAGTCTTCGATCTGAGGATGATCGGCCGTATACCCTCGCGGCGGTCGCTTGAGCGACTCACCGCCGAAGGTGAAGCGACTGGTAAACGGCCGCGAGCGGCTGGCGCGCTGCCATTCCTTGGGCCGGAAGGCGATCCGATCCCGGATCCCGGCCAGCGCGCCTGATTCCGGGCGCCACAGGCCGACGCCGAGAAAGCAGCCGTCCTCTGCCAGGTGCAGGTAGTAGCCAGGAGCGTGTACATCCTTACCCTGCTCGTGGCGGAACTGAATGCCAATGTTGGTCTTGTAGGGCCGCTTGTCCTTCCCGAACCGGGTGTCACGATAAACCCGCATCAGGGAACCGCCCATGCGTTTCGGGATCGCACGAAAGTGCTCCGACAGGCCCGCGAGCGGCTCCTGCATGGTCGCGATGTAATCGAGCGCCGGTTCCAGCACCTCGGCTTCGTAGCGCGGCTTGTGCTCCGCGAACCAGTCCCGGTTGTTGTTCGCTTCGAGTTCGAGGAGGAAGTCCCGCGTTGCAAGGCTGAACCCCTTGAACTCAGGCATCCGTCGCCTCCCGCCAGGCAGCCGGAATCGGCTCCCGGCGCCAGGGTGGCACCACCGCCGCCCGGAGCAGCACTGCCGCGGTGACCAGCTCGACGACGAACGCGATCAGGCTGTCGTTCGCAAGGGGATCCGTGACGAAGCCGGTCACCCGGCCCGCCGCGATCGCCAGCATCAGGACGGCGACGGCGCGAAGGTAGTAGGGATTCGGTCGCACCAGCGCCCAGATCAGAAGACCCGCACTGGCCAGAAACAGGCCGCTGAGATCACCGCGGAGCGCGTTCATACCCTCCGGCGTCATTGCCTCGAGGCCGATGCCGCCCCCTGCCTGCACGGGATTCATGACGAAACCGATCCCCATGAACAGAAACAGCAGCGCGAAGGCCCCGATCAGGAACTGATATACCCGTACCAAAACTCATCCCCGCTGAAGGTCCCGGCGCCGTGCCGCACCGGGAGTGTGGTTTTTGGGAGTGGTGGCCCTCACAGGGTGGCCCTCAGAGAGCGGTCGCCCGTCGTTAACCCTGATAGGGCCTCTACGGGGTAACCACCACCGATCAGATCGCGCTCTGCGATGAGGCCCATCAACCGGCGACGAGCGCCGCAATGATCTGCTCTACGACGGCGTCCGCCTTGGCGCGCATCTCATCGTCCGTCGCATCCTGAATCGGGTGATCCACAAACACGCGCTGTGCGTCTGGCATCCCCAACGCTTCAGCCTGGGCCTGCGCCGCTTCGACGAATTCGCTCGAGGCAATCGTTACCGCCGGCATCCCCTGAATCTCAAACCATACCGTGTCATGCAAACTGCACGTGGTACAGGAACCTCAGTCAGCCAGTGCTTCAACCACCAGGTCGTTGCTGTCGCGGATCTCCGACCGCAGATCTGTCGGCGCTGGTTTGGTAAACGTCGGTTTGTTGTAGCGCGTGACTTCAATACCGGGTGCCCTTGCCTTGAGCAGCGATTCGAGCTGATCGAGGAGAACGTTCCCCCGTGGCTTGGTAATGTCGAGCAGCGCCAGCCGCCCCGTCAGCTCCGCGCCCCGCTCCGCAAGCGAGCGCGATACCGGGACGCTTTCGTCGCCGGGATCGAGAATCAGATAGTCGGTCATGCCTCACCTCCTGAATCAGTTCAGTTCGATCTTCCTGGACACCATGATGGACCCGATCGGCCCCGTTGCCCAGCCGTGGAAAGCGCCGGAGAATTTGCCCGCGTTGGAGCCGGCCACCACCAGGTGGATGTCTTCCGGCGTGCGGAACTTCGGCAGCGGCCGGTCCAGCGCAGCGGCATCCATCTTAGCGATCTGTGCCGGCTTGAAGCCGACCGCACAGTCCTCGTCGCCAGCCAGCTCTCGGATCGGGCGCGCCGTGACTGCCTGAATACGCTCACGGATCTTCGTTTTGTCCCAGCCGTCGTTCACGAAGGTGTCCACATGTTCGGGGCATACCACCACCAGGACGTCGGTGGCGTAGTGCGCCTTAGGATGGAATGCGGCTTCCAGACACAGCCCGAAGCTGGTGCCGAGGCTGTGCCCGGTACGGGAATCCTGATCCACAATCAGCGTGGGCCCGCTGCTCATCGTAAACAGCGTGACGACTGAATCCTCGGCGGCGAAGCCCCGTTCGACATGCAGCGGCCCCCAGGGGTTCCGTTCCTCCCACTCAGCGAAACACTGGGTGAACTTCGATGCGTTGCCGAGCGTCGAGCGCTCGGTCCCGCCAGGTACGGCACCGCCGATGTTGCGCAGTACCAGCCGTAGCGCGCGCCCGATGGTGGCATTGGCCCGGTTGCCCTGACCGAGCGCGCCGAGTTCCATGTTCATGCCCAGCTGTCTGCGGATCGGGCCGTTGACGACCACGACCGGCGACGCGCCCATGGTCGTCGCCATAACGCCGTGGATGTTGTACTCATCGGTGCAGGCTGCTTCGAGGGCCGTCAGCACGACCGGCAGGTACTCCGGCCGGCACCCTGCCATGACCGCGTTGATGGCCACTTTCTCAACGGTGACCTCGACCAGATTCGGCGGCACCACGGCAACGATATCCTGCGCATCGCGATGGGTCCCGTCGAGCATGCGCAGCACCCGCTCCGGCGTAGGCGGCACAACCGGCAGGCCATCGCTGAAGCCCTGGTCAAAGAGAAACTCGAACGGGTCGTCGGCCTGCCCCACCGTCAGCCGGCGGGCGCGCAGCGGGCTGCCTTCTGCTTCCGCACGCAACCGATCGGCGTGCAGCGGATCAACCGACAGCGAGCCACAGCCAGGACGCCACTCCGGCAGCGTCGACCAGTCCAGCGCCAACGTCTCGGCGTTCAGCGCAGCGGCGAACTGATCCAGCTGCGTCTGCCACTCATCGCGGCTGAAGCCGATCAGCTCCGCACTCGAATCAGCACTCTTGAGCTGCACCGTCGGCACCGTCTCGATGTCGGCCGCAAAGCTTGCGTGCAGATCGGCGTCGTCGAGGATGTCGATGTATCGCTCGCTGCCCAGGCTCGCCTCGAGGGCGCGGTTGCCAGCCACGGTCTGCCCGACAATGCGCACGGGACAGGCCTCACCCCAGTGGCGGGCGATCGCGTTGAGGACGGGGAGCACGAGCTGACAAGTCGGACAATCTTCCTTGATGAACGCGACGACAGCCGGCCCCCGTTCGGGCAGCTCGAGAGCGCGTGTCTCCGTGAGGCCCTGCGCTCTTTGATCTTTTTCAGCCACACCCGCTCCCCTTTTTTGACGTTCTGCAGAACCCCCGCCTGCAACATTTCAACTTCGGCCTGCAACGGCTCGACCCCCTGCGTTGGCGGGTCGAAAACGGCGGCAGTAGCGGATCCTACCGCAGTGGTACCGCGACGACAGGCGGTGCGCGGAATTGCTTGAGCCGTCCCCGGGGAGTCTTTAACCTGCACGGCTACTAGCTTGTCAGCACCGCCCACCCTTGCGTGCCGCGCCCAGGCCACCTGACCGCAGCCGCCCTGCGCGCCGCTGTCGCCCGGTCTGTGCGAGAGCTGTTTTGCGCGAAAAACGCGGACCGCTCGCCGCTGCAGGCGATACGCTGTAGGGGCGGTAAACAATGGGCGGTAAACAATGGGCTCCACTGAGAGCCCGAGACGCGCCTGTGGAGCGAGAACCCACGTAAGAAGGTATCCCCGGAGCCCTGCTCCGCGGCCAGCCCTAGAGGAGAGGACATCATGGCAGAAGCTTCCACAACCAATCTCGACGCGTTCCGGGCGGAAACCCGTAGCTGGCTCGAGGCCAACTGCCCCGAGGGTGCGCGCGGTCCAGGGCAGATTGCCGTCGGCAGCAGCCGGATCGAGCTGGAGCCCGATGTTGCCCGCTGGCTCGAGGTGATGGCGGAACGCGGCTGGACCACGCCCACCTGGCCCGCGGCCTACGGCGGCGGCGGGCTCAGCAACGAAGAGGCCAGGGTCCTGTTTGATGAGATGGGACGGCTCAACGCGCGCGCACCGCTTGGTGGGATGGGCGTGACCATGATCGGCCCGACGCTGCTCGAATTCGGCACCGAGGAACAGAAGCAACGGCACCTGCCCGACATCATCCGCGGTCGTAAGCAGTGGTGTCAGGGGTACTCCGAGCCAAATGCCGGTTCCGATCTGGCGGCCCTGAAAACCCGGGCTGAAGACAACGGCGATCACTTTCTGCTGAACGGGCAGAAAATCTGGACCTCCGGCGCCAGCACCGCGGACTGGATGTTTGCGCTCGTGCGTACGGATTTTGACGCGCCCAAGCATCAGGGCATCAGCTTCGTGCTGCTGTCGATGGACCAGCCCGGCGTGACGGTGAAGCCGATCAAGCTGCTGTCCGGCACTTCTCCGTTCTGCGAGACCTTCCTCGACAACGCCCTTGCCCGTAAAGAAGACCTCATCGGTGAGCTCAACAAGGGCTGGACCATCGGCAAGCGCCTGCTGCAGTACGAGCGCTCCGGCATCGGCGGCCTCAGCGGTGGGTCACGCCGCGGTGCGATGGATGCCTCGCTGGTGAAGACCGCCGAGCACTACGTCGGCCGCGCCGCAGACGGTCGCATCGCCGACCCTGCAGCTCGACAGGCGCTCATCGACTACACGATGCGCTACAACGCGTTCCGGCTGACCGCCAAGCGTGTCAACGAAGAGAACAAGTCCGGCACGCCGGGCGCGGCCACCTCCATCTTCAAGCTCGTCGGCGCAGCCCTGCAGCAGGATGGCGCCGCAATGAAACGGGAGCTGATGGGTACCCAGGGGCTGGGGGTCGACATGGCGGACTGGGGGCATGACGCCATTGCCACCGAGCTCGGCTACAGCGGCTCGGAGCTTGAAGCGGTGCGGGAGTGGCTCGGCACCAAAGCGACCACCATTTACGGCGGCAGCAACGAGATCCAGGCCAATATTATCGCCAAGCGCGTGCTCGGGCTTCCGGACTGAAACGACGGGGCAGGGACAGACCCAACACACCATGACCGAAGCTGCGACCAGTACTGCGTCCGAGTGGTACATCATCACTGATGACGCTGCGCTCACCCTGCGCATTACACCCGGGCTGACGCTGGGCGAGCAGGCCCATGGTGAGCTGGCGCTGAGCCATCAGGATACGGCTACGCAATGGGTCCGTTTCGATCCGGCGGTGGATGGCAGCCTGTCACTGAAGAGCATCGATGACGCCGCGTCGCTCAAGCTCGGCGCAATGCCGGTGCTGGGCAAGGTCGAGATCACGGCCGGCATGCTGATCCAGCTGCCCAACAACCGGCTGCTGATCAGCAACCACTTTCGCGGGCAGGAACCGGCCGGCACCCCGCTGACCATTCAGCACAGCAAGGCCTACCAGGGGCCACCGCTGCTGACCACCGGCGTCAACCTCGGGGTCGCTTCCCCCAGCGTCAATGCGCTGGCAGCCCGGCCGCCGCAGGGGCCGAACCGCGCGCCGCTCCGCAACCGCGCCAACCCCGATGCAACGGTCGCAGCGGAGACCAGGAGCGAACGTCCTCTGGAAAACGCGCTGAGCGCCCACCGTGATGCGGTGGGCAGCCTGCTGAACACGCAGATCAATCACACGGAAGAAGCGCTGGTCCCGGTTGCCGCCGAAGCCCCGTTCGAAGACGAGGAACTCAAGACGCTGCTTGAGCAGCCGATCGATCTGCGCGAAACCAGCACCGTCGCGATCCCGACGCTGCCCACGGCGACGGCGCCACGCACGCCGACGGCGCTGATTCCGGGCCAGCCGAAGAAGCGCAACCTGCTCTATATCAGCACGCTGGGTGGCATCGTGCTGTTCGGCCTGCTCTCGGCTCTGCTGGCGGCGTTCCTGAACCAGCCGGACGAACGTCGGGACGGCGAGCTGCCGCCGCTGACCGGCGATTCGCTGGTGCTGCTGCCAGCGCCGGCGGAAACGACCGCGGAGCCGCAGGTGCAGCGGCCGACCGATGCCCTGCTGCGCTCCGTCGACAACGTCATCGCCGAAGGTGACGCCTCGGATATCTCGATCTGGGACTTCGCGATCCGCACCTACGAGTTCGTCCTGGCCCAGGAACCGGACAACGCGGCGGCGCGCCTCAGGCTGCAGGAAGCACAGCAGACCCTCGCCGCGCTGCAGGCCGGCGACGCGCCGGCGACAGCAGAGCCGCCGGTCCTGGCACCCGAGGGCAGCGTCGTCGCCGCCATCGCGGAGGCTGCCGATGAAGCCACCGATGCGGCGGCGCCGGCAGCGCTCACCGCGGACCAGACCACGCTTCTGGATCTGGCCGAACAGCGGTTGGAGTTCGGGCAGGCAATCAGCCCAAGCAGCGCGGCGGCCGTGCCGCTGATCCTCAGCGTGCTGCGCGACCGGCCAACGGAGCCGCGCGCGATCACCCTGTTGAACCGTTCCGCAGACCAGCTGCTGCGCGAAGCGGAAGCTGCCTGGTCTTCAAATAATCAATATCTTGCGCGCAACATCCTCGAAGAAGTGTTTGCCTTTCACCCCCGCCATGCCAACTCCAACCTGCGTTGGACGGAGTGGACGGGGCTGCCTCCGCGTGTTCCGCCGGCCCTCTCCCCGGCCGTCGACTGACCCTCTCCGGGCGCAGTTCAGCGCCTCACATGCACCCCGCAGCCGCTGCGGCAGCCGTTCATTCGAGGCTCAGAATGTGCGCCCAGTGTTCCGCTGAGACGGGCATCACCGACAGCCGGTTGCCCCGGCGCACCAGCGCAAAGTCCGTCAGGCTGGACTCCGCTTTCAGCGCCTTCAGCGTGATCGTGCGCTTCAGCTTGCGCTTGTACTTCACGTCCACCAGGAACCATCGGGGGTCGGCCGGATCGCTTTTCGGATCGAAGTGCTTGTCGTCCGGATCGAACGCGGTGGGATCCGGATAAGCAGCGCTGGCCACCGTGGCGATACCAACGATACCGGGCTCCTCGCAGTTCGAGTGATAGAAGAAGATCTGATCCCCAACCTGCATCAGATCGCGCATGAAGTTGCGAGCCTGGTAGTTTCGGACCCCATCCCAGGGCTCCCGGCGTCCAGGCCGCCGGTACAGATCCTGAAAGCTGAATTCATCGGGCTCTGACTTCATCAGCCAGTACTGCATAGTCAATCCTTTTTATATCAATAGTTTATGAGAGTTTTGAAATCTACTGGGCAGGAGCGAACGTGTGCGGCTGAGCAAGATCCCAGGCACGTTGCCAGACCGTATCGAGGTCGCTGCCATCGAGCAGCGCGCCGGGCAAGAGCAGCGGATAGGACTCGCTGAGCCGAGCGGAAACCCGGCTCGAATGCCGGTGAAAAAAGTGACGCGGCTCCAGCTCGTGCGGATGCTCGAGCCCGACGGCGCCAACGATTTCCAGCAGTGCGTGAACGGTCTGTTCCTGGAAGCGCGCGACCCGGGCTGCCTTGCTGGTGACGTGTAGCGCCCGCTGCCGCAGCGGATCCTGGGTCGCGACGCCAACCGGACAATGGTTGGTATGACACGACTGCGACTGCAGGCATCCGAGCGCAAACATGAACGCGCGTGCCGCGTTGCACCAGTCAGCGCCCAGCGCCATGCAGATGGCCATATCGAAGCCGCCGGCCACTTTCCCCGCGGCACCCAGGCGGATCTCATCCTTCAGATTGCAGCCGACCAGCGCGTTGCGGGCAAAGAGCAGGCCATCGCGCAACGGCGTACCAACATGATCAGCGAACTCGACCGGGGCGGCGCCAGTGCCGCCCTCGTTACCATCGATGACGATAAAGTCGGGCTTGATGTCGGTTTCGAGCATCGCCTTGACGATCGCCATGAACTCCCAGCGGTGGCCCACACACAGCTTGAATCCGACAGGCTTGCCGCTCGCCAGGGTCCGCAGCTGCGCAATGAACTCGAGCAGTTCGATCGGGGTGCTGAAGGCCCGATGATAGGGCGGCGACAGGCAGTCCTTGCCTTCGGGAATACCGCGCGTCGCTGCGATCTCAGCCGTCACCTTGGCGCCGGGCAGGATGCCGCCGTGGCCCGGTTTTGCACCCTGCGACAGCTTGACCTCGATCATCCTGACCGCCGGCAGCTCCGCTTTTCGAGCAAACGCATCGGGGTCGAAACCGCCATCGGCACTCCGACAGCCATAGTAGCCGGTACCCAGCTCCCAGATCAGATCGGCGCCGCCTTCCAGATGATAGGGACTGATCGCACCCTCGCCAGTGTCATGTGCGAATCCCCCTTGCGCCGCCCCGGTCGACAGAGCCCTGATTGCCGCCCCGGACAGCGATCCGAAGCTCATGGCGGAGATGTTGAGCAGCGCGCTGTCGTAGGGTTGCGCGCAGGCCGAGCCACCGATTCGCACCCGCGGTACGGTTGCCGGCGGCGCCTTCGCTGCAATCGAGTGGTTCACCCACTCATAGCCGGTTCGGGTGACGTCACGCTCGGTGCCAAAGGGGTGGGTCGACAGCTCGTTCTTGGCCCTGGCGTAGATCAGCGACCGCTGCTCGCGGTCGAACGGTTTGCCTTCGGTATCCGACTCGACGAAGTACTGGTAGACCATCGGCCGAACGCTTTCGGCGAGGATCCGCAGGTGCCCGATGATCGGGTAGTTGCGGAACAGGCTGTGCCGTTGCTGCAGCAGATCCCAGCACCCGAGCAGGAGCAGCGGCAGCGACAGCAGCCCGGTCCAGAGCGGGAGCACAGGAAGAGCGAGGGCCGCAAGAACGACCAGCAGAAAAGGCAGATAACGGAACACGAACGAATCCGGGACGACGGCGGCGGAACGGCGATTATGCCGCCAGCGCTGGGGAAAGACAGCGTCCGGGACGCACGGAACGCAGCCGCGAGGAATTTTGGGGGACGTAGAAGAATTCTGGCGGACGAAAAAGAGAAGCCGGAAACAAAAGAGCCGGCTCAATGAGCCGGCCCCTCCGTTAGCCTCTCAGGAAGGCAATGCTACTGATTGCCCTCAAAGGCAGAACGGTTAGACATTGATCACCTCCTTAATTTGTTGCCGCGGTATACCAACTATAGGTGTCAGCTCTGAGCTCAGCAAGCACCGCAGTCGGTAAAGTGGGTATCGGGTTCACAGAACGTAAAGCGAATGGCCGCGTCCGCGGCAGCCTCGGCAGCGCAGAGGACGGCAGCCAGGCGCAACTCCGGTCAGGGTCGCGGCCCAAGGGCCAGCAGGGCGGTCTTCGGCAGCTGCGGTCGTCCGATCACCAGGCTCCCCGCGGCGCCCACGACGATGAACAGCGCCTCCCGATCGCCACTGAAATTGACGGCTTCAGCGCAACTGACCCCGGTGCTGGAAGACCAGTCGAGCAGGCGCTCGCCCACATGGCGCAGATGCGTCGGCACGAGGCTGAGCCCAAGCACAGCCTCTTCCTCACAGATTACCGCAAAGGTTCGAAAGTAGGCTGGCAACCGGACTTCCCGCTCCGAGATCGCAAGCGCGCCGGACTCGATGATGCCTGGTCCGAGCTGCACTGCGTCGCTGAACAGCCCCGGATCGAAAGCCGAGCGCGACACAACCCCGAGCGTCGGCCCCTGCACGCCGAGAATCCGGGTGTAGCCGAAAGTCTGCAGAGGCGATCGGATGAGCCCGTCGACCTGCAGCAGCCCCAACGGCTTGAGCGGACTGTAGCGTGCGACGAAGGGGCTGCCGAGCACCACCCGAGGGGTACCGGCAGCCAGCACGTCAGCGCCGGACACGCTCTGGCCGTTCCCTGCGATCCGCTCCGGTGTCAGCAGTTCCGGTTCCCACTGCGTTACCGCGGCACGAGCCAGCAGCAGGGGCGCGCGAGCATCGTCGAGCACCTCGAACCGCACGTCCGGCACCGCCAGCGCCGCAAGCACTGCGCGCAGCGCTGACCGATCGACGCTGCCATCCAGCCGATCACCCAGCAGCCCCGCCGCCGGAACGTCTGCTCCAGAGAGCGCAACGCTGAGCGCCAGCTGCTCGATCGGTTGCTGTCGCTCGATCGGCGTCGGCTGCGGGCGCGCATCACACCCCGCCAACAGCGCCCCCAGGGCGATGAGCGCGAAGCAGTACGGAAGGCCGACGAGGCGGCAGCGGAACATGGTCGTTGTGGGGGGCAAAAAGTCTTCGTTAGTCAAAGGCTGCGCATCGGCACTTCAAACCAGGGTTAAAGTTACACTGGCCCCGCAGGTTTCCCAACCACCAGGACCGGTCCACCATGATCTCGCTGTCCCGCATCATCGCCTACTGGGCCGAACGTCAGCCGCAGGCGATCGCCATCGTTCATGAGCAGCAACGCATGAGCTGGGCGGACCTCGAAGCCGAGACCAATCGCCTGGCGCGCGCCTACGCCGAAGCCGGCGTTGCACAAGACGACTTCGTCACCGTGGCGCTGCCGAACGGGATCGAATTCTTCCTGTCCTGCTTCGCAGTCTGGAAGCTCGGCGCCACGCCGCAGCCGGTCTCTGCCCGATTACCGCAGCTGGAGCGGCAGCAGATCGTCGAGCTTGCGAGCCCAAAGCTGGTCGTTGGCGTCACCGACTCGAGCGGGGATTGCCCAACGCTGCCGCCAGGCTACGCGCCCGCGACGACGCTCTCCGCCGATCCGCTGCCGGAGCTGACCGCCACCTCGTTCAAAGCGATGACTTCCGGTGGCAGCACCGGCAGGCCAAAGCTCATCGTCTCCAAGCTGCCGGCAGCAACGGATCCCGACGCGCCAGCGCTCAATCTCAAGCAGCAGGGTTCGGTGCTGATCCCCGGACCCCTCTATCACAATGGCCCCTTTCTCTGGGCCATGTTCGGCCTGTTCCGTGGCAACAAGGTGACGGTAACCACGCGCTTCGATGCGGAAAACACATTGCGGCTCATAGCTGCGGAACGGGTTGATACGCTGTACCTGGTGCCGACGATGATGCAGCGGATCTGGAACCTCCCGGAGGCAACCCGCATCGCCTACGACGTCTCGTCGCTCGCTACCCTGTGGCACCTGGCCGCACCCTGCCCTGCCTGGCTGAAGCGCGAGTACATCGCCTGGTTCGGCGCCGACGTGATCTGGGAACTCTACGGTGGCACCGAGGGCCAGGGTTCGACGACGATCAGCGGCAGCGAGTGGCTCGCACATCCCGGCTCGGTGGGACGGCCGGTCGAGACCTGCGAGATCAGGGTACTGCGCGACGATGGCAGCGAAGCTGCCGCTGACGAGGTGGGAGAAGTGTTCCTGCGTCCGCGTACGGGACCGGGGACGACCTACCGCTACATCGGCGCAGAACCAAAGCAGATCGACGGTGGCTGGGAAAGTCTCGGCGACCTCGGCTATCTCGATGCCGACGGTTACCTGTATCTCTCCGATCGCCTGAACGACATGATTCTGTCCGGCGGCGCCAACATCTATCCGGCAGAGGTTGAAGCGGCGATCGACGCCTGTCCGGGGGTGCGGTCCAGCGCCGTGATTGGCCTGCCCGATGCGGACCTCGGCAACCGCGTGCATGCGATCGTCGACGTCCCGGCACAAACGCTGGACGAAGCGACGCTTCTCGAGTTTCTCAAGGAGCGCCTGGTGGTCTACAAACTGCCCCGCAGCATCGAGTTCGTGAGCGAACCGCTGCGCGACGACGCCGGCAAGGTCCGGCGCAGCGCGCTCAAGGCCGAACGCACGGCCTCTGCCGATCAGCTGCTCCGATAGTTACCAGCGCGTTTCTCGAAAAACGCGTTGACCGCCTCCAGATGGTCCGGCTCCGCGTGGCACAGCGCCTGGTAAGCGGCGGATTTTTCCAGCAGCTCGTTCAGCGTCGATGACTGGCTGGCTCGCAGCAGCTGCTTCGTCAGGCGCACCGCGTGCGGTGGGTTCGCCGCAATCTGCTGCGCCAGCTCGATCGACCGTTCCAGCAGCGTCTCCGGCGGCACCACCTCTGACACCAGGCCCATGGCCAGCGCCTGGGGCGCCTTCACCGCATTGCCGGTGAACGCCATGAGCGCCGCGTTGGAATAGCCGACCGCACGTGGCAGAAACCAGGCACCGCCGTCTCCGGGAATGATGCCGAGCTTCACGAAGCTCTCGGCAAACATCGCTTTCTCGGAGGCGATCCGGATGTCACACATTGTGGCGAGGTCGCAGCCCGCGCCCACCGCGGGCCCGTTCACAGCGGCGATGATTGGCACGTTGAGCGCGTTGATCGCGCGTGGGATGCGCTGAATACCACGCCGGTATGCCTCCGCCTGATCGGCAGGATCACCGGAGAAGAGACCCTGACGATCGCGCATGTCCTTGACGTTCCCGCCGGCGCAGAACGCCGAGCCCGCGCCGGTCAGGACCACTGCGCGGATGGCCAGGTCCTGGTTGACACGTTCACAGACGTCGACGAATGCGTCGAACTGGTCGTCACCGGTCAGCGCATTGCGCGTATCGGGACTGTTCATGGTCAGCGTCAACACGTGATCGTGGCGCTCCTCGACGAGAAAACCCATGGTGCATGGCCTCCTGATGACCAGCGTTGCACGCTGGCGTTGGTAATGGGTCGCGCAGTCTCTCGCGCCGCCGGCCGGCGATCAACCAGCCGGTCCGCTGCGATCGATCGGGCTCAGCTGCAGATCAACCGAGACCGGGTAATGGTCCGACGCCCGCTGCCCGAGCGCACCGCTATGGGTCCGGGCGCTGCCGGGTACGAGGTGCGCATGGAGCTGCGGCGAGACATGCACAAAATCGAGCCGCGCGTGACGCTTCTTCCAGTAGGTCCCGGGACTGCGGGCACGCGCTCCGCGGCTGCGGGCGACTTCCCACTGCATGACATCGATCCAGCGCAGCGCCCGCAGCGGTGCCATCGGGTCGCTGGTCCAGCTGTCGTTGAAATCTCCAAGCAGGGCCGTCGGCACGGAAGCGGCGCAGGTTGTGGCCACTCGAGCCAGCGCCCGGATCTCTGCGGCACGAATCGTGTCGCTCGAGAGTTGCCGCCACAGAGCCTCGGCCCGGGACTTCAGATGGACGTTCAGCAGACAGAGTTCAGCGCCGGTTTCGGTGACCAGATCCGCTCGCAGTATGTCTCGCTGAAAACGGAGCGGCTGCAGCTGCCGCCGGGTCGCCGCCAGCGCATCAGGGTAGTCGCTGAGCGCAGCACCCTCAGGATCGGTCAGCGGCAAAGTGCGGTGGCTGTGCAGCGTTAACGGCCACCGGCTGAGGTATGCCAGCTGGATATTGCGCCTCGAGTTGCCTTCGCCACAGTAAGCGAACGGATAAGGCGTCTTGAGCCCTTCGTTCAGGCGATTGAGCGCCGTAGCGCCGCCAACCTCCTGCAGGGCGACCACATCAGCGTCGAGCAGCTCCAGCATCCGCAGCAGCGCCTTCAGCGAGACCGCCGAACGGTCGAGCGTCCCGGCGGCATCGGTAAACAGATTCTGAACGTTGTAGGTTGCGAGCCGCAGCACGGTCAGAAGGGCCAGAGCACCGGGATCAGGAGCAGCGCCAGCAGCGCCGTGGAGAGGTGCAAGAAGACGCCGAAGCGCGTGAAATCGAGGAAGCGATAGCCGCCGGCACTGTAAACCAGCGTATTGGTCTGGTAGCCGATCGGGGTCAGGAAGCTCGCGCTGGCGGAGATCATGATGGCTACCACAAAGGGCCGTGGATCACAGCCGAGCGCCTCGGCAAGCGCAATCGCAACGGGCACCATGATCACCGCAACCGCATTGTTGGTGACCAGCTCGGTCAGCAGCGAGCAGAGAAAATAGACGAAAACCAGCGCGATCCAGGGGCCGAGCACAACCAGCCAGGGTGCAAGATGGGCCACCAGAAACTCCACCAGACCGACCTGCTGCATGGCCATGCCGATGCCGAGCATGGCCGCGATCAGCCCCAGCATCTGCCAGTCGACCGCAGCGAGCGCATCGTCGAGATCGAGGCAGCGCGTTGCCAGCGCCAGACCGGCACCGGCAATCGCCAGACCAGCCAGGGGCATGAATCCCACCCCGGCCAGGGTGACGATGGCCACCAGAATAAAGAGCGCGATCGGCGCTTTGCGCCGCCGGAAGCCGGCCTCCCGCGGCCGCGACACGTCGAGCAATCCATCGTCCAGCGCGAAGCGATCAATGTGGTCGGGATTCCCCTTGATGACGAGCGTGTCACCCACTTCGAGGCGCAGGTTTTCGAAGCGGGCACCCGCGGGTTCGCCGTGACGGACGAGCGAGGTTGGGTAAATGCCGTAGCGTCGGCGCATGCGAAGCCGGAGCAGGTTCAGCCCGAGCACCTCGCTCTGCGGGGTAACCAGCAGCTCACGCCGCACGATCGATCGGGTGCTGATCATGGTCAGCCGTTCGCCGTCCGGACCTAACGCATCCAACAGCGGCGCGACGTCGGCACCAGGCATCTCCAGCACGAGCACGTCGCCGGGCACGAAAAAGATCTCGTTCAGCGCCCGGCGCAGGGACAGATCACCGCGGAGCACGTCCATCAGCCGCACGCTGTTCTGCAGCCGTTCGACCAGCTCGCCGGGCTTAGAGCCGACCAGCGGCGAGTCCGGTTCCAGCAGCGTCTCGACCAGGTAGCGCGCGGATTCCGTCGGCGGCGCCTGTGTCTCGTCCTTCGCTGGCCCCCGTCGCTCCGGGATCCGTCCCCGCAGCTTGATCGTCAGCAACAGGCCCGCGGAGGCCACGACGATGCCAAGCGGTGCGATTTCGAAGAGCGTGAAGGGGGCCAGCCCGAGGCTCTGCGCCACGCCGTCCACCAGAAGATTGGTGGAGGTACCGAGCAGCGTGCAGGTCCCGCCGAGGATCGATACAAACGACAGCGGCATCAGCAACCGGGAAGGCGATTCACCAGCCTCCTGAGCAACGGAAGCCGCCAGCGGGATCATCAGCATGACCAGCGGGGTGTTGTTCATGAAGGCCGACAGGACTGCCGCCAGCGCCAGAAACGCTGCGATGGCGAGCGCCGGACGCTGCGCAACCAGGCGCAGCACCCAGCGGTTCAGGACATCGACCGCGCCGGTACGGATCAGCGCTGCGGAAATCACGAACATGGCCGCGATAGTGGCCAGCGCCGGGCTCGCCAACACGTTGAGCACCCTGTCGGTCGGCACCACACCGGCCAGCAGCAGCACGGACAACATGCCGCCGGCGCTGACCACCGGAGGCCGCCACTCCGTCGCAAAAGCGATCAGCAGCAGGAACAGCGCGGCGCCGACGATGGCCATCTCGAGGGTAAAAAGGGGGATTTCGGAGGCCATGGCCTGCTTGAGCGGGAAAACGCCATTGTAGCGAGGTCTTCCCGCGCCAAAGGCCCGGCTCACAAACGGCTTGAGAGATCCCTACAAACCCACACGCGGCGAGCCGTGACGGCGGCGCGGGAGGTCCGGTGACAACCCACTAGCGACGCACGCCGAACGCCACGAGGTGCGGACGCTGCCGACCAGCGGCAAAAAAGAGGGAAATTGGAGCGGGTAACGAGGCTCGAACTCGTGACCTCGACCTTGGCAAGGTCGCGCTCTACCAACTGAGCTACACCCGCTAGG
>JBCDGJ010000072.1:0-22252 GCA_038757945.1 Pseudomonadota bacterium | reverse complement strand
TTCGCTGGGTGTGCCAAGCATGAACGCGGCGACACAGCTGGCGATCGGCTGGTCGGGGTCGTCGTTGTAGGCGCGGGCACGGACGAAGGCGATGTTCTGTGTCAGCCGGAAGCACGCGGCCTTGGCATAGACGTCTTTCCCGGGCGCTGACGGACCCATGTAGTCGATCCGCAGATCGAGCGTTGCGATAGCGCCTTCGCTGTCGCGCCCAGCTTTGATGCGGGCGATGTGCACCGCGCGGCCACAGGCGTTGTCCAGCATCGCCGTGAGCACGCCGCCGTGGATCACTCCGGTGTCCGGATCCCCCACCAGGTGCTCCGCATAGGGTGCCCGGACGGTCAGCTCGCCGTCCTGCTCGTCGAGAAACTCGAAGCCCAGGGCCTGGCCGAATGGCGGGCTGAATTCCAGCGGATCAAATGGCATGGTCAGTGGTCTCACAGGGTGGCGGCGCGTGCTTAAGATTCCGCCACGGACGGCAAACCGCAGACAGCAGAGGCACCGGCAATGGCATCAGAACGCATCAAGTTTACCAACACCGAGGGGCTGGCGCTGTCTGCCGTGCTCGAGACCCCGGCGGGACCGCCGCGGGCGTTTGCGCTGTTCGCGCACTGCTTCACCTGCTCGAAGAATCTCAAGGCGATCCGACAGATCGTGGAACCCCTGCGAGCGGCTGGGATCGCGGTGCTGCGCTTCGACTTCACCGGCCTCGGTGCGAGCGAGGGTGACTTTGCCGATACCAGCTTCTCCAGCAACGTGAGCGATCTGCTGGCAGCGTGCGCGTACCTGACCGAGCACCACACGGCGCCAGCGCTGCTGATTGGCCATTCGCTGGGGGGTACCGCCGTGCTCCAGGCGGCGCAGGCGCTGCCTGCGGTGCAGGCGGTGGTCACCATCGGCTCGCCCTCGGTGCCGAGCCATGTGCTGCATCTGCTGCGGGATGGTCAAGCGGCAATCGAACGCGACGGTGAGGCAGAGGTGGATCTCGGCGGTCGGACCTTCCGCATCCGTAAACAGTTTCTGGATGATCTTCAGGCCCACGACGTGCTCGCGCAGATTCCGAGCCTGCGCAAGGCGCTGCTGATCCTGCATGCGCCGAACGATCTGACCGTCGGCATCTCCAATGCGAGCGACCTGTTCGTTGCGGCAAAGCATCCGAAGAGCTTCGTGTCGCTGGATTCCGCGGACCACCTGCTGACCGCGGAAGCAGATTCCACCTATGCGGGCACGGTGATTGCCGGCTGGGTGGATCGTTACCTGCCCGCCGCGGCGCCGCCGGCGGAGCTGGCTGGTGGCCCGGAGGACACGGTGGCGCGCACCCGGCAGGGTGGCTTCCGGACCGATATCGTGGCGGCGGGCCATGCGCTGGTGGCCGACGAACCCGCGTCCGTGGGTGGTAGCAACGCCGGGCCGACGCCTTATGATCTGTTGTCCGCAGCGCTCGCCAGCTGTACGACCATGACGCTCGAGATGTATGCCGCCCGCAAAGGCCTGAACCTCAGGTCCAGCACGGTGCGGGTGCAGCACCGCAAGGTTCACGCCGCGGATTGCGAGCACTGCGAGACCCAGACCGGCAAGATCGATCAGTTCGACCGCCAAATCAGTTTCGAAGGGGAGCTCAGCGACGCGGAGCGGGCCCGGTTGCTGGAGATCGCTGATCGCTGCCCCGTGCACCGGACACTGCACAGCGAGGTCAGTGTTGTGACGACGGAGGCTTAGGATTGCCGAGGGGGGGGCGGCGCCTGCTGCGGAGGCGGCGGCCCCGTCGACGCCGTGGTGTTCTACCGGTTCAGGCGAGCGCTCTGATCCACTGAGCGACGATGATGGCAAACAGGGTCGACAGCATGGTGCCCACCAGCAGGTACTCGGCGAAACGATCCTTGCGGTCGTTTTCGATGCGCTTGTAACGCACCAATCCCTTGACCGCGATGATGAAGCCGATGGCCGTGAGATCGTTCTGCGAGAACACCACCAGGAACATCAGCCAGCGCTCCAGAATGCCGATCGCCCGGCCGGCCTGGTACTCCGCTTCATCGATCCTCACCAGCCGCGGATCCGGTTGTCGCGTCGTTCCCAGCTGGGGCTCGAGGCGCAGGTGATGAAAAGTGGCGCGAATGAGGATGTTGGTTTCGTTGGCCAGCAACAGCAGGCCGAAGACGACGTGGTTGAGCAGCGGCAACGCACTACCGTCCGGCAGCAGCGGCAGCAGGCTGGCACTCAGATCTTCGAGCGCAACCAGCAGCCAGCTGGCCGTCAGCGGGCCGGTGCTGTTGACGATTGCGCCGCTGCCGAGCAACAGCAGCAATAGCGGCAGGGCCCGCCAGCCCTCTGCCAGATCCAGCCGGCGTCTTGCGGCCAGCGCATCGATCAGCAGGCTGACCACGCCGGTAGCAGCGATCAGTGCGCCCAGCCAGAGCGTCGTCCGGCCGCTGCTGAACAGCAGGAACAGGGCTGCAAGCTGCGTAATGCTCAAGGCCAGGTTCGCCAGCATGCCGAGCCATTCGTCGGAGCGCAGATAGACCATGCGGGTCAGCAGCAGCACGTTGAGCAGCAGGATCAGCTCCGTCATCGCTGGCCTGCCCCGGGCAGCGCTTGGTTCAGATCTGCGCTGCACTGTTCAAGAATGCGCTGAATCGGCGTCAGGTTACCGTCCGTGATGTTCTTGTAGATGGCCTGCGGACTGAGGCCGAGACGGTTCGCGATGGCCGCCGGTTTGTGACCGGCCAGCGTGTCGACGAAGGTTTCGATGCGCGCCTGCTTCCAGGTCTCCCGCTGGCGCGAGATCAGCGTCAGGGTGTCGTTCAGATACGGCGGTTCCGGTGTCAGCCCGAAGACCCCGTAGCGATCATTGCGCTCGCGGAGCAATTCGATGCCGTCGCGGGCCCGGTGAAACGCCGGACCATCCATGCCCAGCGCAGACTTCTGATTGATCTGCGTGACGATTTCACCAACGCCCAGCGCGAAACGGAGGTCCGTCGGATAGAGGTCCCGTTCGATGCGGAACAGGCACAGCCAGAGCGCGTCAGCGGAGGCGAACAGGGCCTGAAACTCGTCGCCGAGAGTGATGGTGAAGTTGGAGGCGATGCCCAGGCGCTTGCGTCCTCGGTTCAGGGCCGCGAGCGAATCCGCGAGCGCGGTCTGGACCTCGGCACGCCGACTGTCCGGGAGACTTTTGGAGGCGACCATGTCGCCGATGAGTGCAATGTAGGCCATGGCAGCTCAAGCTCTGACCGTTTCAACTGTATCAGTTGTTTTTCGCGAAAACAACTGAAAAGGTTCAATGCGAGGCGGTTCGGAAGAATCCGGCCGACGAACGGTCGCGTCTGCCTGTTCCGGCCCATTAAACGGATCTGGTTGATAATCACGAAACCAACTGAAAGGGTTGCAGCCGTTGAGTGTTGTACGGGGCTGCATGGCCGGCAGTACGCAGGGGGTCAATGTGCTGACAGTGCTGGCGGTCATGGGTAGTTGTGTTGTTTAAGGCTAAATAAAACAACCCAAATATAGTATTAATACTATTAATGAAGTAATCTTGCTCCATGCCGAGACGCAAATCGACAGAAGAAGAGCCGATCTTCAACCGCCTGGCTGCCCTGCGGGCAGACCGGTCGCTGAGCCGCAAAGCGCTCGCCGATGCCGTCGGCGTTCACGTGCAGACCATCGGTTACCTCGAGCGCGGTGAGTACAAGCCGAGCCTGCTGATGGCCATGAAGCTGGCGCGCCTGTTCGATCTGCCGGTCGAGGCCATCTTTTCGCTGGAACCGCTCAGGCCCATGAGCGAGCAACTTTTCCCGCAACCGGCAGCAGGAGACGGAACGAATGGGAGTCACCATGACGAATGATGCGAAGCGCGGAGCCCTTCTGCGGAGCAAGCGCAGAGAGGCGCAACAGCTGCTCGATGAAAGTGCTGAACGGGATCTCAACGATGAGCGCTACGACTGGCTGCGCCGTCCGCTGCGCCGTCGCGCGCTGGCCATCTTTGCACTGTGTACTCCAATCATTTCGGGGTTTGCCAGCTTTTTTGATCAACCGCTGGTTGCCCTGATTGCATTGCTCGGCTTCGGTGCCAGCTGGTTTCTGCTGAAGCGGACGACCCGCAACATCGTGGATCTGCCGGACGCGTTCGTCGATGAGCGTATGCTCGCCCGTCGCGGCGAGGTGTACCGCTATGCCTATATCGGCACGGTGACTGCGCTGTCGCTGTTGCCAGCCCTGCTGATCGGCAACGAACTGGCTGCGAAGCTCATACAGGTGACGCCCTTCACCGTCGACAACATGCTCGACATCGTGCTGTCGGCCATGTTTTTCACCTACCTGTTGCCGGCGGCCATTTTCGCCTGGACGGAACCGGAACTCTGATGCCCGGAGCCGCTACGGCAGGCTTGCTGCGCCGGCGCTAGCGCCTGCTGTGCGGCCGATGGTTCGCTGCTACCATCGAGCGTCATTGAATGCACAGCCAGGCAGGGAAGGGGAGCGCCCATGATCGATTTCGAAGTGCCGGAAGAAACCAAAGCCATTCGCGCGAAGGTGCGGGAGTTTGTCCAGAACGAGTGCATTCCGGCGGAAGAGCGGTGTACGGCTGATAACTTCGAAGCCGTGCTCGGCGAGCTGCGGGAGAAGGCACGCGGCCAGGGGCTGTGGTGCCCTTTCATTCCGACCGAGCACGGCGGCATGGGCCTCAAGCCGCTCGCCAACGCACTGGTGCAGATGGAGCTGGGCGAAAGCTACCTCGGTGCGCTGTCGCTGAACACCCAGGGACCTGACGACGCCACCATGCTCACGCTGCTGGAGCACGGCACGGACTATCAAAAAGACAAGTTCCTGAAACCGCTGCTCGATGGGCAGAAGCGCATCTGCTACTCCATGACGGAGAAGGCGGCGGGCGCCGATGCCACCGGTATGCAGACTGCAGCTGTCCTCGACGGCGACAACTGGGTGCTGAACGGCGAGAAGTGGTATAGCAGCTCCGCCAGCGTCGCCGACATTGCCGTCGTGATGGCAAAGACCGATCCCGATGCCCCACGACATCAGCAGTTCAGCACGTTCATCGTCGAGCTACCGAACCCTGGCTACCAGATCATCCGCAATATCGAAACCATGCAGCCGCATACGGAGCTGGGCCTCAAACTCGGGGGCTCGCATTCGGAAATCAAGATCGACAACCTCGTGGTGCCGCGTGAGAACCTGCTCGGCGGCCGGGGCAACGGCTTCAACATGGGTCAGCACCGCCTGGCTTACGGACGCCTGCGGCACGGCATGCACAACGTGGCCATTGCCCAGCGGGCGCTGGATCTGGCCGCCGGCCACGTGGTCGAACGCGAGACCTTCGGCAAGCGCCTGGCGGATCGCCAGGGCGTCCGCTGGATGCTCGCGGACTGCGCGGCAGAGATCTACAAAGCCCGGCTGATGCTGCTGCACATTGCCTACAAGGCCGAGCGGGGTATGGACCTGCGCCAGGAAAACGGCATTGCCAAAGTGTTCCTGGCCCACATGGTGCACCAGGTCGTCGACACGGCCCTGCAGCTGCACGGTGCGCTCGGCTACAGCCACGACACGCCGCTGGCGCGCTGGTACATCGGAATCCGGAGCCAGCGCCTGGTGGACGGACCCGACGAGGTGCACCGCTGGCGCACGGGGGCGAACGTGATCAAGGCCTACGAGAAGTACGGGACGACCGCGTCGGCTTGCGGCGGTGAGCTGCTGTAGGCACAGGCGTTCGGGAGCCTCATCGGCGCAGCAGCTTCAATCTACGGGAGGGCGAAACGAATGGACGCACTGACGGGACGCAATGCCTTCATCACCGGTGGCGCCAGCGGTATCGGCCTCGCGATGGCGCAGGCGTTTCTGAACGAGGGCATGAACGTCGCCATCGCCGACGTGGACGCCGATGCGCTCGCCGCAGCACAGGAGAGCCTCGCCGGCAGCAATGCCAAGGTCGTCGCCATTGAGCTCGATGTGACCAATCGGGCGCGCTTCGTTGCAGCTGCGGAAGAAGCCGAAGCGGCCCTTGGCCCCATTCACGTGCTGTGCAACAACGCTGGCGTTTACCGTGGAGGCACCCTGAACGCGGTGACCTATGAGGACTGGTACTGGGTCATGGGCGTGAACGTGGGCGGTGTCGTCAACGGCGTGCAGACGTTCGTTCAGCGCATGCAGCAGCATGGGGAGGGCGGACACATCGTGAACACGGCCTCCATGGCCGGCGTCGCGACGCAGCCCGGTATGGGCGTCTACAACACCAGCAAGTTCGCCGTGGTGGGGTTGTCCGAGGCGATGCGGACGGATCTGGCACCCCTTGGCATCGGTGTCTCGGTGCTGTGCCCGGGGATGGTCCGCACACGCATCCTCGAGAGCGAGCGGACACGGCCGGCGCACTACGAGGTCAACGCCGAGGCTGCGGTGGCTGCCGCCGCGGCGCAGAGCGAACTGATGAACCTGGCGATGAACGCCGGTATTGAGGTCGGAGAGGTTGCAGAGCAGGTGGTAGCCGCCGTCAAAGCGGACGCGCTCTACATTTTTCCGCACCCGGAGCTGAAGGGCGCCGTGGAAGCGCGCGCTACGGCGATGCTGGATGCTTTCGGCGAACCCGATCCGGAACGGCTAGCGGCGCAGGAACAGTTCATGGCCGCCTTGCTGGGTGGGTCGACCGACGAGTAACAGCGATTGCTGCTACTTCGCCATTGACGCCGGCCGCTGAACCAGCAGCACACGGTCGCCGCTGAGAACGTCTTCCGGTATCGCGAAACGAGCGACGATGGGGCCACTCATGCCCGGAAAGCGCACCTCCAGTTCGCATTCCGAGCATTCCTCGGGCAAGACCAGATGCACGTCCAGCTCGCTCTGGGCGTTGTAGCCGCCGCCCGTGGATACCAGCCGCAGTCCGGAGCGCGGGCCGCTTGTATCCATCAAGCGCAGCTCGGCACCAGCTTCGGTGGCCAGTCCGGCGGCGTCACGCACCCGCACGTGGAACCCACTTCTGCGAGCGGCGGTGTCGAGCTCGTTGCGCAACAGCGGGTGGCCCCCGATTGCGCCATAGCCATCGGTGAGCGATAAATCGACGTCGCCATCGAGATCGTAGTCGACCCACACCACGCCGTGGTCAGCAGCGTTTGCGGCATCGTCGACTGCCAGCACGTTGCTGAATACGCCGTCCGTATTGATGAACAGGGCGTTACGCGGTTCCTGAACACCATTCACCCGCTCATAAGACGCCACGAACAGATCCAGGTCGCCGTCGTTGTCGGCGTCGCCCCAGGCTGCGCCGACCACGCTGTGCGGCTCTACCAGACCGGTGCTTTGCGCAACTTCGACGAATCGAGGCCGTCCGTCGACGGACTCGTTGCGGTACAGCAGGTTGCGGCCGTAGGTACCGACGTAGAGGTCCGGGTCGCCGTCGTTGTCATAGTCTCCCGGTGCACAGCCAACGCCGCCTTCGTTGGTCCAGCGTTGGGTCTGGTCCATGCCCAGCGCCGGCGCGACATCCACGAAGCGGGTTCCATCGTTGCGCCACAGCGCATCGCTATCGCCAGACTGATTGGCCAGGAACAGGTCCAGGTCGCCATCGCGGTCAAAATCGAACCAGCACGCTCCGACGGTGCGACGGCCGTCAACGGTACCGAAGGGGAAGGCCACGCTGTCGAATTTCGGGCCATCCGGCGTCGACTGGTTGCGCAGCAGCCGGTTCGCCCCTGCCCGGTTGGCCGCATAGAGATCGAGATCACCATCGCCGTCGAAATCGATCCAGTTGGCCTGGCGGCTGAAGCGGCCCGGGAGCGCCACGCCGGTCGCCGCCGCGACCTCTGTGAATCGACTGTTATCGTGGCGAAACAGGTAGCTGCGGCTTGGTATCGGAAACACGTTCGACCCGGCGAGCAGGTCCGGGTCGCCATCGCCATCGAAGTCACCCCAGGAGAGGCCACGGATTTCGTCCCCGGTGGTTGGCAGGCCGAATTCGCTGCCCACCGATCGAAAGGTGCCGCGGTCATTGCGGTAGAGCAGAATTTCGCCGTGCTTAGTCGAAACGGCCAGGTCTGGATCGCCGTCCCCGTCGATGTCTGCCCAGGCATTTGCGAGCGAGCCCGCCACGGCGAACAGCTTGTCCTGAACGGGCGTGAACGCCGGTGTCGCTGCGGCACCTTCCGCCATCGTGGCCGGCGTCCAGGCAAGGGTAATCGCAAGCAGGCAGCTCGCGGGGCTGCAGAATTGGAGGCTGGTCCGCTTCGTGGCGCTGCCGGCGGGCTCGCCTCGATCCGCCGGCCGCTGACGGACGCTCCGATGCTGCGCGTTTCGCGCAATCAGAAGCCGGGTTGCCGCGCAGGAAACGCGCGGGATGCGAAGCGCCATGCTGAAGCTGTCCAACCGTATCGAGTGTATTCCGCGGACCGGCTCCGATGCGCCAAAGCCTGATTCGTTCAGGTGCCGGTGCGGTGGCAGGCAGGGTCGTCAGAGCCAGAGCGGCGGGGTATGGTTGGCCCAACCCTAGCCGCCTACCAGGTTGTCGGCAACCGTTCCGGATGCCTGTCGCAACTTCTCGGAGCCTCGAATGTCGGAAATCTATCGGGTATTCAACCAGCACAAGGATGCGCTCCGGCGGGTGATTCGCCGGCACAGCGGGCCGGGGCAGGATCCTGACGAGCTGCTGCAGGAGTCGTTCATGCGAGCGTTTGCGGCCGAACTCAAGCGTCGGGTCGAGAATCCCCGGGCCTTTCTGTTTCAGGTTGCTCGAAATACGGCACTGGCCGAGCTGCGGCGCTTTAAAAACGGGCCGATTGACGAAACTGCGGATTTCAGCGAGTCAGTACTCTTAGCCGAAGGGGCAAGCGACGATACGGCAGAGGTAGTGGACAGCCGGCGCAAGCTGCGTGTGTTCACCGAGGCGGTTGCGCAGCTGCCCCCGAAGTGCCGGCAGGCATTCCTGCTGCGCCGGGTCGATGGGCTGTCCTTCAAGCAGATCGCCAACCGGATGGATATCTCGGTGAGTGCTGCAGAAAAGCACGTGGCGCTTGGTCTGACCCGGTGTCATGCGTTCATGCAACGGGCGGGCTATTCCCCGTCAGAAATCGGCGCTCGGTCCGCAGGGGAGGCGGATCGGGCCGAAAGCAAGGGTCGAAAGCGAGAGAGAACATGAGTGATCGGGCGCCAAATGTCGTCAGCCTTCCCGATCGGGAGGTGATCGAGCTGCAGGCTGCATCCTGGATTGTGCGTCAGGAGGAAGCCGGGCTCAGTGCCGACCAGCAGGCGGACTTCGAACGGTGGCTCGGTCAGAGCGATGTCCACAGGGCGTGCTACCAGCGCATGGCGACGCTCTGGGGAGAGGCCAGCGTCCTCGAAGACCTGAACGATATTGCAGATGCGGTCGAGCCGGAACGGCCGGCGCCGTGGTTCGTCAGACACCGCGGCATGCTCGCGGCGGCAGCGGCCGGCGCAGTCATGGCCGTCTGCCTGACGCTGATGCAGCCGCGAGGTGACGGGCCGGGTGCCGCCCAGGACTACGTTTCCGCGGTGGGCGAACAGCGCACCATCGATCTGCCCGATGGCTCTGTGGTCCAGCTGAACACGGAGACAGCGCTTTCCTTTCAGCAGTCTGACCAGGCTCGTACCGTTCGCCTGTTGCGCGGGGAAGCCTTCTTCAAGGTAGCTCACGATTCGCGGCGGGTGTTCACGGTCCGGACGCCGCTCGGCTCCGTAGAGGCGATCGGTACCGCCTTTGCAACACGGCTGATCGGGCGTGACGGTCTCGAAGTGACGGTCGCAGAAGGGCGGGTGGCAGTCAGCCCGGCGCTGAGCGTGGCTGATGGGGTTTCGTCGGACCCGGCTGGCGTGCCGTCGAGCGAGCGGGCAGCACACGAATCCAAGGCCGAGCTCGGTGCGGGAACATCAGCCCTGTACACGCCGGAACGGCAGCTCGTCACGACCGCTTCGACGATCGAGATCAACCGCAAGCTGGCCTGGCGCGATGGCGTGCTGGTGTTTGCCGGTGAGCCGCTGCGGACCGTCGTGGATGACATCAGTCGCTACACGAAGCTCAAAATCGCAATCAGCGATGCAGCGCTGGAGTCGCTGCCCATCGGCGGCTACTTCCGGGTGGGGGAAACGGATGCGCTGTTTGAAGCTCTGGAACTAAGCTTCGGAGTAACCGTTGAGCGCCTGGATGGCGGGCACGTTCGCCTCTCGCGGCCCGCAGCGGAAAAAAGTGTGTCCGGTACCTGAGGGTTTTGCGTTGCCGTGCATCTTCAGAAATGAGCGACCGGATTTTCTGCACGGTTAGACGGCAGCGGTGTGCTCTGGAGAAGGCTTGCTGGACGGTGATGGCAAGGCTGGCACTGCTGTGTTTGTTGGCCGCGGCTTCCCCTGCGGCCCGCGCAGCCGGCGCTGAAGAGGGCACAGACCCTCGCTATCACTTTGAAATTGCTGAACCAACCCTGGGTGCCGCGCTCGAGGCGATTGCTCGCGTAGCCGGTTCAAACGTGTTGTACCCCTACGAACTCGCGGCGGTTACGCCGATCAGCGAAGTGATGGGTGTTTATTCGTTGGCGCAGGCGCTCGAGCTGCTGCTGGCGGGTACGGGGTTATCAGGACAGCTCACCAGCGGCGGGGTCATCGTGATTACCGCGGAAGCCGAAGCAGCAACTACGGATGGTGGGAGTCAAATGGATCAGACTGACAGGAAGTCCCGGCGGGGTATGTTCGCAGGAGTGGCGGCGTTGCTTATCGGTGCAGATGCCGTGACGGCGACCGCAGCAAGCGCAGCCGACGAAGCAAGCAACGAGGTCATCGAGAACATTGTGGTCACCGGTGTGCGGGGCAAGCCGCGATCGGTCCTCGACAGCCCGATACCGATCGACGTGTTTTCCGATGAGCTGCTACAGCAGGTCCCGCAGCCGGGCGGCCTGTTCCAGCAGCTGCGCTATCTCGTGCCCTCACTCAACTTTCCCCAACGCGCCGGCGGCGGCACGGCGACGTTTATCGCCTCCGCCGGGTTGCGCGGTCTCAATCCAGATCAGACGCTGGTGCTGGTCAATGGCAAGCGGCGTCACAAGACCTCACTGATCAATACCAGCACCGGACTGTTCAGCGGCTCAGCAGGCGTCGACCTGAACATGATCCCCAATTCCGCCATCGAGCGCATCGAGGTACTGCGGGATGGCGCTGCTGCTCAGTACGGCTCTGACGCCATCGCTGGAGTGATCAACATTATCCTCAAGGAACAGCCGGAGGGCGGTCGGTTGTTTGCCGCTGCCGGCGAGAACTTTGACCGTGATGACGGAGAGTTCCTCAATGCCGGATTGAACACCGGTTTAGCCCTGGGTGAGAATGGCTTTCTGAACCTCTCGTTGGACTACCGCGATCGGCAGGGGTCGGAGCGGGCAAACCCGGTTCCGATTCCAACGGAGCCGGGTTCCGGATTCCGGTTCTTCCCCGATGTCGACAACGGTGGCGGGACCTTCTCCGTCGATCCTCGGGAAGGGCTGGTCGATCGCCTGGTGCGCAACTACGGCAACTATCCCGCGGACTTTTATTCTGCCTCCGCGAATGTGGGTTACCGCATCGGAGACGTTGAGCTGTACAGCTTCGCCACCTATGCGGAGCGTTCCTCGACGCTGTTTTTCACCTTCCGCCGGCCGAGGGACGGGCGCAACAACGGGGAACTCTTTCCCAATGGGTTCATTCCCGAAGAGCGGATCGATGAGACCGATTTTCAGGTGGTCGCTGGCGTCCGGGGTACGACGGCCGGCTTCGACTGGGACGTGTCAGCCAGCACGGGCACCAATGAAGCGGACTGGTTCAATCCCCTCGGCGCAAATGCCAGTCTTGGCGAGTTCAGCCCGACGCAGTTTTATCTGGGCGCTTTCGAGACCGAGGAAGATGTGTTTCAGGTCGACGTGACGCGCGGCTTCGACAGTGGAATTGGCGATCTTCAAGTGTCCTTTGGCGCGCAGTACCGGCGTGAGGCCTTCGAAATCAGAGCCGGCGACCCCAAAGGAACGATTACCTATGAAGGGCCGGACATCGTGCTGCCGGGCGACCCCCGTGGTGCGCAGGGTTTCCCAGCCTTCGGACCCGAAGACGTCAACGATGAAACGCGCCACAACGTCGGTATCTACGGTGAGCTCGGTTTGCAGGCCACGGACAACATCTTTCTCTCTGCAGCAGCAAGGTTTGAGGATTACAGCGACTTCGGCGAGGAGTCGATCTTCAAGCTCGCTGGCCGCTGGGATCCAACGCCCTGGTTGGGGGTGCGGGCGTCTTTCAACACGGGCTTTCGCGCACCGGGCATTCAACAGCTGGGCTTTCGGGGAACACGAGGGCAATTCGTGGACCTGGACCTCGATGGGGTCGCCGAAACCATTGTTCTACGTCAGACCCTGCCTCCTACCGAAGCTGCAGCGGATGCGCTTGGCGCATCGCCGCTGCAGCCGGAAACCTCAACAACCTTCAGCGCCGGTGTGACGATCACCCCGGGCTACGGTCTGACGATCACGCTTGATGCGTATCAGATCGACGTTGAGGATCGCATCGTGTTGTCCAGTCAATTCAACCGGGGGGACGGTACTCCGGCGCTCGGTGGCGGCACGATCGGCAACCAGGTCAGCCTGCTGCTCGACGCAGCGGGAATTGACCCGTCCGTTGAAGGGGTCAACTACTTCACCAACTCGATTGATACCAGCAGCCGTGGTGTCGATCTGGTTCTAAGCTATCGGAACGAAACCGATGTTGGTACGTTCACGATCAATGGTGCCTTCAACTACAACGAGGTCGACATAGATCGGATTGCCAGCAATCCGCCCGAACTCGCCGGGCTCGTCCTTGCCGATGGTCAGCCGCTGCAGCAGTTTGACCGAGCCCGCCTGGGTACCTACACCGATGAGTTTCCCGAGACCAAGCTGGTCCTGTCCAGCATGTACGACTATGGCCGGCTCGGCGTTACGTTGCGGGCAACTCAGTTCGGCTCCTTCGACAACATCAACAACAATCCGGCGGCAGATACGAGCAACGATGCTGAGTGGATCGTCGACCTCGAAGCCCGGTACTCGCTGGAGAACGGCCTGATGTTTACCGCGGGATCCAACAATATCTTCAATACCTACCCCGATGAAGTTCGTGCGGAGGGCGCTTTTGGCGGCGGCCAGTACGACGGCAACTCACCGTTCGGGTTTACCGGCGGGACCTGGTATCTCAGCGCAGAGTATTCCTGGTAGAGCAGCTAGCACGCGGTTGCTTCGGTGCTCCGGAGGGACCGCGCGCACCGTCATCCGTGGCTACGAACTGGAGCGTTCCCGTGTTGGAAATACATAGAATCCCCCTGCTGGTGAGCCTTCTGCTGCTCAGCTGGCTTGCCCTTGGCAGCACCGCGGCGGTGGCAGCCGAAGTCGCTGAAGCGGCCGATGCGCCTCTGCGGCCGCTCGAAGCAACGTCTTTCGGTGGGCAACCGCTGTACCGCTACGACATACCGGTCGAAAAGCGGGCCGAGGTGTACGAACGGATTGCCGCGCTGGAAGCGAAAGCGGACAAATCAGAACAGGATTACATCACCCTCGGCTATCTCTACATTGAGGTCGGGCAGTTCCAGGGCGCGATAGACCTCTACACTCGCGGGCTCGAAGCTGTCCCGACGTCCTTCAAGCTGCTGCGGCATCGGGGGCATCGTTATCTCAACGTGCGCCAGCTTGATCAGGCGATCGCGGATCTTGAGCGGGCCCTCGAGCTGCTGGGAGACGACAACAAGGACGTGGTCCAGTATCGACTCTCTGGCGAACCTTTCGGAACTTATGAGCACTGGATCTGGTACCACGTGGCGCTGTACCACTACCTGAATGGCGACTATGCGGCGGCGGCGGCGGGCTACGAACGCTGTGTTGAGACCGCGACCGCAAATGCCATGCTGATCGGCGCTGTCGACTGGTTGTGGAACAGCTATCAGAAGAACGGTGAGCCAGAAAAAGCCAAGGCCGCGCTCGCCCGAGTGCCCGCGGACATCGATATCCGGCCCGGGTACGCTTACTTCCGTCGCGTTCAGCTGTACCAGGGCCTGGCCGATCCTACGGAGCTGATCGACCTTTCGAAACCCGGTCTGGACTGGAATGGCCTGGACATCACCCTGGGCTACGGCGTGGCGAACTGGTACGCGCTGCAGGGGGATTCGGCGACGGCACAGAAGATCTTCGACAAGATTCTCAAAGGCGGGGTCTGGAACGCCTGGGCCTACGTCGCGACCGATCGGGAACAGGCCAGGCGTGGAGCCGAGGTCCGCTGAGGTCTGCGCCCCAACCGGGTATGCTTGTCGTCCCCGGGCTGCCGCTAATCCGCTTGGAGCATCAAACCATGTCGACTCTTCGACGCGTCCGATTCTGTGCCGCGCTGCTTGTGGCCTGGACCGCTGCTGCGCTGGCCCAGGAGCCTGCGTTTCCAGAGAGCCTTCGAGTTCAGTACCACGTTGATGTCGACATGCGCGACGGTGTCGAGCTGGCCACCGATGTCTATCTGCCGGGGGACGACGGACCCTACCCGACGCTTCTGGTCCGCGACATGTACACCAACGGGACTGCTGAGGGCCGGCAACGCTACGCCCGCTGGGCGACGGCGAACGGCTATGCGTTCGTCTTCCAGAGCGTGCGGGGCCGTGCGGACTCTGATGGCCATTGGTATCCCTACTTTCAGGAGATCACCGATGGTGGCGATACCATCGACTGGATTGCCAGCCAGCCCTGGTCGAACGGTAAGGTGGGCATGTTCGGCACGTCTTACCTCGCGTCCGTGCAATGGCTGGCGGCGCTGAATGCACAGCCGGAGCTGGTTGCGATCGTGCCGGCGATGAGCCCGGGCAACTATTATCGGGACGTCGCGTACCCCGGAGGCGCCTTCTCGCTGCTGTCCCGGGCCGGGTGGGGCATGGGGCCCGCCGCCTACCGCATGACCGCAGGGTTTCCGATCCCCTGGGAAGAGAAGGTCGGGCATCTGCCGCTCGAGACGCTTGGTCCGAGCCTGGGCTTCAACGTCCGCCACTTCCAGGACTGGTTGGACCACCCGAGCTACGACGCTTACTGGCAGCCGCTGAATCTCGAGGCCCGGGCCGACGAGATGCGGGTGCCGGCACTCAACATCGGCGGCTGGTACGACGTGTTTCTACGCAGCACCATCGGCAGCTACACCACCATGCGCGAACAGGCACTCACGGAAGCAGCGCGTGAGGGCCAGCGGCTGGTCATCGGACCCTGGCCGCACGGCTGGAACCGTTCCACCACAACCGGACAGATCGACTTTGGCCCGGACGCGCTGATTGACGCGGAGGCCCTGCAGCTGGCCTGGTTCGATCACTGGCTGAAGGGCAAACCGCTGCCGGCGATGGCGCCTGTGCGGATCTTTGTCATGGGCGAGAATCGCTGGCGGGACGAGCAGGAATGGCCGCTGGCGCGTACCGAATACCAGAACTGGTACCTGCAGCCGGCGGGCGGGTTCTCGCAGGAGTCACCACCGGCCGACGGTGAGCCGCTACGCTACCGTTACGACCCCGCCGACCCGGTGCCGACGCTTGGTGGCAACATCATGCGGCCCAAGCTGCGTGGTCCTTTCGACCAGGCACCGTTGGACGACCGCAAAGACATACTGCGATTTGTATCCGAGCCGCTGGACGCACCGATGGAGGTCACTGGACCACTTCGAGCCGTGCTCTACGCCGCATCCTCTGCGACAGATACCGACTTTATGGTCAAGCTCATGGTGGTGAAGCCGGATGGTTGCGCCATCAACCTGGTGGATGGCGTGCTTCGTGCGCGCTTCCGCGAGGGGTTTGACCAGGAGCGCCTGCTGAATCCCGGCGAACCGACGCGTTTCGATATCGACCTGTGGGCGACCAGCTATCGCTTCGATGCCGGTGACCGCCTGCGCGTCGATGTGACCAGCAGCAACTTCCCCCGTCTGGCCCGCAACCTGAACACCGGGGCCCCCTTTGCACGAACGACAGCGATGAAGGTCGCCCGACAGACCGTGTTTCTCGAGGAAGCCCGGGCGTCGCACCTGGTATTGCCCGTGATCCCGATCGCAGCGCCCGCTGACTGAGGGCCGGCGCGCCCGTCTGGTCAGCCGCGCCGCGCGCCGCGAACGAGCTTGCCGGGCAACGCGCCGGTCGGTGTCCCGTCACGCTGAATGATCTGTCCTGACACGATCGTGGCCGCGTAGCCGCTGACCCCCTGCACCAGCCGCTTGCCGCCGGCCGGCAGGTCGGCCTGCATCCGCGGATGCTTGAGGCGCAGGCGGTCGTAGTCGATCAGGTTGACGTCCGCCTTGTAGCCGGGCTGCAGCAGCCCGCGGTCGCCAAGCCCGAAGGCAAGCGCCGTCTTGCGGGTCTGCGAATGAATCACCCACTCCAGCGGCAGCTTGTCGCCCCGGGTGCGGTCCCGCGTCCAGTGGGTCAGCATGGAGGTCGGAAAGCTGCCATCGCAGATCATGCCAACGTGCGCGCCGCCATCACCCAGCCCCAGTACCGTGTGCGGATGCTGCATCATCTGCTGGGCGGCGCTGAGATCGTAGTCGGCGTAGTTCAGAAACGGCGTGTAGAGCAGGGCTTCGCCGCCGTCCTCTAACAGCAGATCGTAGGCGATGTCCTGCGGCGTCGTGCCTGCGGCGGCCGCTCGGGCGGCGAGGGTGGCTGATTGCGGTTGCTCGTAGTCCGGGTTGTCGCCGAGCTCGAACATGAAGTCGAAGTTGCGGATCAGCGCGTTAAAGACATTGCTCGCCGTTCCACTTTCCGCCGCCAGAATGCGCGCCTTGACGGCTGGGTCGCGCAGCGCGGCCACGCGTTCCGCGAGCGGCAGCTGCTCGTACTCCTGATAAATGGGATTCAGAGAGAACGGATTCATCGTTGCGTTCAGCCCCAGCAGCACGCCCACCGGGCGGCCACAGACCATCGCGCGAATCGGGTGTCCGGCCTGGTTTTCCGCTTCGATCCAGCGGAGCTGGCTCTTCCAGGCTTCCGGCGCGGCCATCGGCTGCGCCAGGGAGAAGATCATCGGACGACCGGACTCGATGACCATGTTGCGCAGCAGCGACCGCTCGCGCTGGCCGTCGGTGAAGTCGGAGACGACCTGGAGCACGCCCGTGCCGGCGGCTTTGAGCCCGCGGGCGATACCGACCAGCTCCCGTTCTTCGGCATTGTAGCTTGGGGTCGGATCACCGGCGGCGGTCTGATGGTTCAGCGTCCGTGAGGTCGAAAAGCCCAGGGCGCCCGCGCGCATAGCGTCTTCTGCCAGCTCTGCCATGGCGGCAATGTCGGCCTGGTTAGCCAGCTCGCGATCGGCACCGCGCCGCCCCATGACGAACACGCGCAGCGCGCCGTGCGGCAACTGACAGCCGAAATCAATATCGTGCGGCCGGGCTTCCAGCGCATCCAGGTAGTCCCGGAAGGTCAGCCAGTTCCAGGGCAGACCCTCGGCCAGCACCGGATTCGGGATGTCCTCGACGCCTTCCATGAGGGAGATGAGCTGGTCGTGGTCCTCAGGCTTGCAGGGTGCAAAACCAACGCCGCAGTTGCCCATTACTGCGGTAGTGACACCGTGTTCCGATGATGGGTCGAGGCGGCTGTCCCAGGTCGCCTGACCATCGTAGTGGGTGTGAATGTCGACGAAGCCCGGGGTCACGAGCAGTCCCTTTGCATCCAGTTCTTCGCGGCCGCGGCCGCGCAACGGCCCGACGGCGCTGATCCTGCCGTCATCGAGGGCAACGTCTGCCTCGAAGCCGGCGCTGCCGCTGCCGTCAAAGACGAGACCGTTGCGGATAACCAGGTCGTGCTGTGTCATGAACGCACACCGAAGTGGGAAGGGGGTCAAGTTAACAAATTTGGTGCGACCGAGCAGCTAGGTCCGTGCTAGCGCTCTACTCCTCGGATCGACTGGGCGAAGCGTCTGTTAACAATACGTGCAGTAGAGGATCAGATGGGTGAAAAGATGCCATCTCACAAAGCAACTTCACGAACTGTACTGGCGTCGTCCGAGGACTCACAGTTGGCGTGAGCTTCGGAATTGGCTCGTCCGTTGATTCCAACTGAGCGCTTCAAGGGGTTTTCTCGAAATGCCTCGAGTTGGATCTCAACGCTGCTCCCAGTTTGCTCACCTCTATCAAAGGGAGATTTGCAGCCCACCTTTGGCGCATGTGAAGGGCCCCGATGTTGGGGTACCTGTGGTTATGCCCTGCGAAAACCACCTTTGATGCGCCTCAACCGAGCAGCCCGTGCACAGAAATGCAACATTGCAGCGCAACAATGAGAACCAGTGGGTCCCTGGATCGCTCGTCTACTTCGAGCTACCTGGCCATGGAAAAGTCTGAGTTTCGCCGAACGACCACGATGGATTCCTCCACGTTCGGGGTTCGAGAAGGCCAAGAATGTGATTCGGCTGGAAAATGAAATGTGTGGTTGTCCGTGATGGATGAGGTGAACTTGCATTTCGCTTGCATCTCTAGGGGTAGCGCACGTTGTACTGAAGCTCGCCGTAAATTAGCCTGATTCTTCGAAATATCGGGTTCGGACAGGATTGGCATGTAGTTTGCAGGGTGCATCGGAGTGTTTCGAAGCAACGTACTGGAAATGGGGGAAGTCGTCAGCCTGCGTGGCTGATCAAAGTTGTTCGAAGCGTGCAATCACAACAGATCAAGATGAGCAGCAGTGCTGTTTTTTGTCAGATACTATTTGGCTATAGCTATGTCCATCAAAAAGAAAATAGCGGCATTTGTGCTAGGGGCGACTGCCTCCACGCTTGTCGTCCTGACGGCAACTGGCGTGTCGATCCCGATGAATGCGTCGGCACAAGCTGAACCAATGGCTGGCTTGCGCATTCCAATAAACAGGCAGGCGACACCTCCGGCTCGACTTCAGCGGGTGGACGGCCTCTTTGACAATCTACGTATTCCGGTCGAGCAGGGTGTTACCGTAACCAACGGTGCGAACCTGCCGATAAGTGCAACCGGAACGGCCGACTTTGGTGCTACGTCTCTAGGTCAGTGGTTGATCTGGTTGCTGATCTGCGCCGTTGTGTGTTTAGCCGGCGTTAATAGTCGTAAACGTAATCGCAGCTGACGAACAAGAACGACCCGACATCTCCACCCCGACGCAGGTTTATAGTTTTTGGTCAAAAGGCGGAGGAACGTTGGGCATCTGCCGTTCCACTGATCTGGGGGGGGGGCGGCACCTACGAGGGTGGGCGTTCTCCGATGACCTTGGCGGGTGCACCTGCTGCAATGGCGAAATCGGGAATTCTCGAAGTCACTACTGAGTGTGCGGCAACCACGGCGCCTTCGCCAACGTGCGCACCGTCTAAAAGAACTGCGCCGAAGCCTAGCCAGGCGTCGTCTCCGACCTTTATTCCGGCTCTTGAGAACAAGGGCTGGGAACGAATGGGTTGGCTCTTAACCATAGAATGGTTATACGGATACATCGCACACTGCGGCGCAATTTCTACCCGTTCACCGATCAAGATATCGCCGCAGTAAGCGGAAAACTGGCATCTTGGTTGGATGTGAGTCATTTTGCCGATACGTAGAGACCCTCCGTCGCCTGTCTGCAAAATCGTTGATTCATGGATGTGCACCTCATCTGCCAGTTCCACATCCGATCCATTCTCATCTAGGTAAACTACGACAGAGTCACCGATGAAGCAGTGATTTCCCATCGTGAGCAAGTCGTGCTTGACGCGCGCATTTGGCGAAACGTAGCCCCTCCGACTCAGCTTCGCTAGTGGTAGTGCTCCGTATAGTGGTCCCAGATTTGCGGCCGCCATTCGACGCGCGTGCGGACCAACGATCGGCAGGTAGGCCAGCTTCATCAGGTTTCTTTGCAGTCGTCTTGCAAGTTTGTTCATAACCGTTCGAAGTTCAACGATGTAGGAGTGCTTTTGTTATTCGTCGGGAGCTGCCGATTGGTGACCTAAAGAAGCGCTCGCCGAAAGCCTGCAGAACGGCTGCGCTTGAGAATGGCAATCCGCAATCCTCAAATGCCTTTCGGTGATACTGCCAGAATTCAGCCCCCTGTAGATCAAAGATCCCGGTCGCCAGAGCTTCGTAGTAGCGCTTGAGGTGTTGCTTCAGAGCCCCCTCGTAGCTTTCTGGTCCGATAAATTCGGGTCCGAACCGAACGAACAGATCGAGGTTATAGGCCAGTAGTTTTTTCAGCGGTTTAGCCAGACGGCTGGTCCTAGAATTCTCATGGTCCGCGATACGAGTGAGGGTTTCGGGAACGAAACCGAGATCCCAGTCGCGTAGCAACTCGTATGCACACTCGACGTCAGCATGAAGATGAGGTGCACGATAGAAGTGCTCACGTTTCGTCAACGCGCTCATCCGGTGGAGGAGACAAGAGGGTGACCAGAATGGATAGGCGTCCCCGAGCAAGCTGCGGCGCGCCGCATCGCTACCTTCAAACCACGCTCTGTCTTCCGGTAAACCTTTGCATACGGTTTTTCCATTTACCTCAGCATAACTGCCTACGATTCCAACGTTCGGGTGTTGCTGAGCGAGCGAAACCATTTTTTCCAAGCAGGATGGCAGGAGTTCGTCGTCGGCGTGTAGCACTTTGCAGTACTCGGCGTCTGCCGGAACGCTGTTAATCGCTATGTTGTGGTTCTCGAGCGCATCGACGGTTTGCTTGTTCCGCAGGACACGTATTCTTGGTTCGGCTGCGCTCGCTTGCGCAAGAATATGCGCAGATCCATCGGTGCTCGCATTATCGACGATGAGGTGTGTCCAATTTGCATAGGTTTGCTCAGCAACACTCTGCAGACACCTCTGAAGAAATACTTCCCCGTTATAGACTGGCGTTACAACGCATACAAGTGGTTCCATCAACTGCAACTCGTTATGGGGCTAGCAGAATCCAGGGTGCCGTTATGAGTTCCGGGCTGCCGCTGTCGGCGCTGAGGCAACCATTTCGCCTCTTTCATTCACTTTAGCCGTTTCGTGTTCCATGTCCCACTTCAGTAGGGGCCGAACAACGCCGTGCATGTTTCCAACGAATTTGCTCCTTGCGGTTCCGCCATTGAAGTTGTCCACCATGTAAAAAGACGCGACGTTGCGCTCATGGCATTGCAAGATCTGCTTCGGTTCCCACGCCCAAAGAAGCGCTTCGATGCTGTAACTATCCGCTTGCAGGAAGTTCCCAGGGATGTGCATACGCAGGCGGTATGTTCCCTTCGCCCAAGTTTTTTGCTTCCAGATTGGGTTTTCTGTGTCGAGGGCTGAAAAGGCGATCGCGCCCTCGCCGTTAACCAGGTGATGCTTGTAGACAAGCCCATAACCTTCCTGGAGTACCTCAATTTCACTCTCGACTATAAGTGGATCTCGCACATCAACGCTTTCAGAGACGACTCCAGCTGCAGTTAGCAAGCGGACTGACCGAATACGAGCGATTTCACCACCGGGAGCCTCATCGGGATCCCAACTTGACTCCGCACTGAGACCCATTCCCAGCCCAAGATACTCCGACATAACATCACTGATCTGTCCGTCTTTGACGATTTGGCCGGATTGCATCCAGATTGCGCGATCGCACATATCCAAGACGGTCTGCACGTTGTGAGATACAACGAGAACTGTAGCTCCTTCTGAGGCAACTTTGTGCAGTTGTTCCATGCACTTCTTTCGAAACGCTATATCTCCGACTGACAACACCTCATCGACGATTAAGACTTCAGGCTGCAGATGTGCGGCAACAGAAAACGCGAGACGTACGCGCATTCCGCTCGAATAGTGCTTCACCGGAGTGTCAAGAAACTGCTCAACCTCAGAAAAGTCGACTATAGCGTCAAACTTTGATCTAACCTCTGTTTCTCGCATTCCGAGAATCGAGCCATTCAAGAAAACGTTTTCTCGCCCGGTCAATTCGGGATGGAATCCTGTTCCGACCTCAAGTAGCGAACCTAGTCGACCTCGGATCGAGGCCGTGCCGCTCGTAGGCTGAGTGATCCTTGAGAGCACCTTGAGCAGCGTGCTTTTCCCCGCACCGTTCCTACCAATGATTGCAACGCGTTCGCCTTGACCGATGGTGAAGGAGACGTCTTTGAGCGCCCAGAATTCACGATCCAAATCAGCGGCAGCGCCTGCCCGACCTGAAACTAGTCCGCTCATCCTCTGGATCGGCTTGAGTGCGCCGTCCAGCATCCGTCTGGCTACCGTTGTGTCCGACCGCTTCTTTGAACCAATGTGGTACATCTTGGAGATGTTGTGTGCCTTAATCGCGAAGTTGTTCAAAACTTTGCCTCAGACGACGTCCGCG
>JBCDGJ010000071.1:0-22257 GCA_038757945.1 Pseudomonadota bacterium | reverse complement strand
CGCGGCGATCAGCTCCTCCTCGAACACCGGCTGCGGGATGTTGCTGAGCGGAAAGGGCGTGGCCGCTAACGCACCCTCGTCCTGACGCTCATAGGGCAGGCAGCCGAACTCGGGGCCGGTCAACGTACCAACGAACCTGACTGCCCCTCCCTCATTGGCACGGGCGCCAAGCCTTCGAAGATGCTCAGCGCTGATGCCGATGCTGTCGCAGATCTCCAATGTTCTGGCATTGACCGCGTGCGCCTTGGGGGCGGACAGCGTCGCCAGGCGCTTATCGATCAGCATCGATGGCACCCCGTGCCGGGACAGGAGCAATGCGGCCAGCTGTCCCACCGGCCCCGCGCCCACAATAAGCACCCGCGGCGTTTTGTCAGCGATTTTCATTCTGAACCCCTTCCTGTCGCATAGTCAGCTGCTCGAATCTCAACTGTATTGAGATATTTCTCATTTTTGAGATTTTTCTCATTTTTGTTGCCAACTGTCAATCGGTCCGATAGATTGCAGTGAATTCAAAACGGATCCGCAGCGTGTCTTCCAGCATCCATCACCTGTTCCGGGAACAGACTACCGGCAAGAAAAAACGCGAACGGACCCGCAGCGCGCTGCTCGACAGCGCCATCAGCGTCTTTGCGAACAAGGGATTCGAAGCCACCCGGATCACCGACATCACGAACCATGCAGAGCTCGCGAACGGCACGTTCTACAACTACTACCAGGACAAGGACGAGATCCTGCACGACGTGGCCATCGGGCTGTCGGTCGAGATCACGAGCCGGATCAACGATGAGATGGACGGCCTGACCCACGGACCCACCCGGGTGACCCTGGCGACAGCGCGGCTGCTGCAAATTGCCAGGCAGGAACCGGAGTGGGTCGGCGTTTTCCTCGAGGGCGTGTTCATCGTCCCCGAGCTTCAGTCCGCGACGGTTCAGTACCTGCGCCAGGACCTCGAACTCGGCATCGAGCAGGGTCACTTCACCATTGAGATCAACCTGCTGCTGGTCAACCAGATCCTGTCACTGATCCGGGCCGCACTGCTGCTGGACCCGACCATGAACGATCAGACCATCGCGCAGACCTGCGAAGCCGTGCTGCGCCTGCTGGGCACGCCACCGCGGCGCGCAGCAAAGCAGGTAACCACGGTGTTCCGGCGTCACCTGCCCCAGGACGCATGAGCATCACCGAAGGTGTGACCGGTATTTCGAAAGACGGGAGCTGACATGACAGAACCGCTGATCAAAGTGAAAAAACTGGCTTACGTGCGGGTCGGCGCACCGGATCCGGCTATGGCTGAGCAATTTCTGGACGAGTTCGGGCTTAAGGTGGCAGCTCGTACCAGAGAGGCCATCTACCTCCGCGGCACCAATCCCGAACCGCCCTGTTACGTCCTGTCCAAGGGCGCAGGTGAGGTGCAGGCCATTGCTTTCGAGGCAGACAGCCTGGCAGATCTGGAAGCGCTGGCGCAGCTGCACGACGCATCGTCAATCGAGACGTTGGAAGAACCCACCGGAGGGCACGTCGTCCGGCTCACCGACCCGGTGGGCATGCAGGTTGAGGTCGTTCATGGCAGAAGCCCCCTGCCCGCCCTGGAGCCTGCCCCCGCGCACGACTTCAACATGAACGGGCAGCGGGCAAGAACCGGCGAGCTGCCCGCCATCAGCCGTGGGCCCTCCCGGGTCCGGGGCATTGGTCATCTGGTGCTCGAAAGCGCCGATCCGGAAGCGCTCTACCAGTGGTATCACGACCGGTTCGGGCTCACGACCTCCGACGCGGTGCGCCTGCCCGATGGCTCGCCGCAGATGATCTTCTCGCGGCTCGATCGAGCGCAGGAGTTCGTCGATCACCACGTGGTCGGGTTCCAGTTCGCGTTAGACGAAGGGGTCCGCGTGCAACACATCGCCTTCGAGGTGGGCAACCTGGATGACCTGATGTCCGGGCACGAGCACCTCAAGCGGCGCAAGCACAAACACGTCTGGGGCATTGGCCGACACCTGCTGGGCGGGCAGATCTTCGACTACTGGAAAAGCCCCTTCGGCGTGATCCACGAACACTGGACGGATACCGATCTCGTCAATGAGGCCCATCAGGCCAAAGACTGCGGTCTCGCGGAGATGAAGGACTACTGGGGTCCCGGACCTGCCCCGGGGTTCTTGATTGCGCGCTGGAATTTCAAAGTAATCAAGAACTTGCTACGCATTCTGAAAGCAAGATCACAATCGCTTGCCGGGTAGGTAACCACACCATGGGACTCTCAATAGTCAGGCTTGAGCAGCCGGATCAAAACGCCGTCTGGGGCGTCGTTGAGCGCGATGAAATCGCGATCCTGAAGCACAGCTACCCGTCGCACCGGGAGTTGATGGATGCCTACTTCAGCGACCCGGACCGTTTTACAGCAACGGGCCTTACCCGCGTTCCGTTGCGCGACGCGCAGCTGCTCGCTCCGATCAGCAGGGACGTACAGATCTTCTGTCAGGGGCTGAACTACGCCTCCCATCGGGAGGAAGGCGGCGTTCAGAGCGCGAAGGGTCAGAACCTGATCTTCACGAAGCCACCCTCCACCATCTGCGGGCCCAGCGATGACATCATTCGCCCGAAGGGGTGCGAGCTGCTCGACTACGAGATCGAGCTGGCGCTGGTGCTCAAGCAGGATCTGACGCCGCACACGCCCGTCACCGCCGACAACCTGCTCGAGTACGTCGGAGGATTCACCCTCACCAACGACGTGTCGGCCCGGGACTTCATGTTCGGCGCCCCGATGATGCAGTGGTTCAAGGGCAAAGGGCAGCGGACCTTCTGCCCGACGGGCCCCGTACTGTACCTGCTGGATCCGGATGAGCAGGCGCTGCTCTCCAACCTGCATCTCACGCTGAGCGTCAATGGCGAAGTCCGCCAGGACGCGACCACGGATCAGCTGATCTTCAAGCCGGAAGAAACGCTGACGGAGCTGTCTGCTTTCGCCGACGTCAACAAGGGCGACATGCTGCTCACGGGCACACCCGGTGGCGTCATCCTGAACGCAAACCTCAAGGTGGGCCTCGCAATCCTGCTGAACTTCACGAACGATGAGAAACGCAGAGCAAAGCTCAAGCAGACGCAACGGACGGTGCGCTACCTGCAACCCGGCGACCGGCTGACCCTGAGCCTGCGGAACCGGGATGGTTCGCTGGACTACGGCACTCAAACTACGGGAGTTAGAGATGCAACTGCATGACAGCGAGATCAGAACCAGGGAAGTGACACAATGGCAGGGCCTGCACCTGCTCCACTACGCCCTGTCCTCGTGCTCGCAGAAGGTCCGCATTCTCATCGGTGAGCTGGGCATCCCCTACACGTCGCACCCGGTCAACCTCATGCGCGACAAACAGCGTACGGACTGGTACCTCGGCATCAATCCGCGGGGATTGGTGCCGGTGCTGGTACACGACGGCAAGGTACACGTCGAGAGCAACGACATCATCGAATACCTCAACGGGCTGTTCGCCAGCGCCGAGAACACCCTGCTTCCGGTCACGGACGCCGAGCAGCAAGAGATGCGTGAGCTCATGGATCTGGAGGACCGCCTCCACGCAGACCTGCGGACGGTAACCTTCACCTACCTCGCCCCCGATCCGAGCGACCACGCCCCGCAGCTCGACAAGGCAGACTACGGCTACATCGGTCGCCTGCACGATGCGTGTACGCGACTCGACCAGCGGCTGGGGACACGACCGTACCTGCTCGGTGAACGCATGACGCTGGCCGATGTGTCCTGGTTCATCACGCTGCACCGGTTGAAGCGCGCGGCCTACCCGTTCGAGATTCATCCCAACCTCAAGGCGTACCTCGGCCGAATCGCACAGCGACCGGCGTTCCGCAAAGAGCTCGGCGCCGGACCGCTTGCGCTCCGTATTGCCGGTTCGGCTTACCGAACGCTCAAGCGGCTGCGCGGACAGTCCCTCGCCCGTGACTACGAACGTTGGCTCACCGCAAAGCAGCAGACAGCCGCGCACTAGCAACCCACTCGGGAGACCGACCATGCCCGACCCGGACCACGCACCCAGGTTATCCCTGTCCCACGCCACCCTTACCGCGAAGCAGTTTGATGCGGCGCTCGAGTTCTACTGCGACGTGCTTGGCTTCCATATCACCAACAGCGGGGAAGTTCCCGGTGGCACCCGGATGGCCTTCATCAGCCAGGATCCGGACAACCATCACCAGATTGCCCTCGTGGAGGCAGCGGAGGCCCCCAACCGCGGGTTTGTCATGGCCGATCACCTGGCGTTCCGGACCAGCAGCCTCGACGATCTGCGCGTGCTGCGCGGCAAGCTGGCGGCCGCGGGCGTCGATCCGATCCTGCCGATCTGTCACGGCAATGCGTGGTCCCTGTATTTCAGCGACCCGGAAGGCAATGGCCTGGAGTGTTTTGTCGATACGCCGTTCCACGTCGCGCAACCCTTCGCCCACGGGCTGGATCTGGATCAGTCGGACGAAGCCATTGCTCAGGCCACCCAGGCACTTATCGAAGCGGAACCGGAGTATCAGAGCATGGCTGACTGGCGCGCAGCGTTCGCGGCGCGCCTCGACTGATCACCGGGCGCGCCGTGGCTGCTACTGCAGCAGCTGGGTAAAGACATCTACCGCGTCAACGAACACCCGATAGTCCTCAACCTTGCCGTCTTTCAGTTCGAAGACGCTGCAGACGAATCGGGGAACGATTGACGAGCCCTTTGCAGACACCCCGCTCGGCTGGCTGGGCTCTCCATGCCACTTCCAGAGGCCTACAGCTGACTGCTCGTCCGCAATGATCTGAAGCACTTCGATCTCGACCTCCGGCGTATTGGCACAGAAGCCGCGAGCGTGCGCATCCAGGGCTTCCGGCCCGGTCACGCCCGGCAGGGTATGGTCGATCATGCCGGGCGCTGCGATCTCCGGGATGCGATCAAACTCGCGCCGGCCGAGGACCTCCTCCAGATAGATCCGCATCACCTCTCTGCTGCGTTCCACACTCATGCTGGTCTTTCCCCTGCGTGGCCGATAGATTCTTGCTCTGTTGATCCCCTAAGCATGAGAGGAGCGTTCCAGGTGAGCAACCCGGTGTACATGGTCGGCATCATCGACGTAAAGGACTTCCAGACTTATGCGGAACGCTACGGGATGCCCGTCGGCGAAATGTTCGCCGAGGTCGGCGCGGAGATCGTGGCGGCGTCGACAGAAGCAGAAGTGCTGGAAGGCACCTGGGACGGCAACTGGTCAGTGATCGTCAAAGTGCCCAGTGCCGAGATAGCGAGGGACCTCTACAACTCCGAGAAGTACGCGCCGTTCAAGGCGGCACGTCAACAGGAACTGGCGAATCAAACGACGCTCGCTATCGTGCCGGCGCTCAGCTGAGCAGCCTGGACTCTGGATCAAGCATAATTACGGTCTCAAGCGCCGGTTGTTCGCCGACAGCCTGGGATGGACACGCAGGTGACGTCAGCGTGCCACGACCGGAACGCGGACAGATGCGTTGCCTGCCGAGCTCTCAGTCTGTTCTGGCGCGTCGACCTGGTCTGATCCAAAATCGCTCGACCGGGTGGCGCAGCCGCTGAGCCCCATCGTTTCGCACAGCTCGATGTAGTAAAGGTCGTCGGGGCGGCCGTCGGCTTCTTTGAGCGATTCATCGATCGTATCGACAAATTCCTGCCCCGGGAAAGCTGCCCAGGCATCCTTCGTAAACTCCCACCAACGACGGCCGAAGGGACTACCAAGCCATATGTGCGCCGAGCTGGCGTAGCTTTCCCAATCCGCCTCAGTCAGGATGCCGTCCTGTACCGATGAGAAAACACTCTGCAGCGTGCTCGTTCGATACTCGAGGTACATGCTTGCACCAAACAACTCTTCCTGCGTGAGGCCAGCAGGATCAAACAGGGCTTTCGCGTAGTCAGCTCGGGCATCCGGATCCAGGAGCAACAGCTGCCGGTCAACATCCTGTTGAGCGATGATGGCCACTTCCTGCGCCCGAAGCGATTGGCTGTTCCCCCGAATCTCCACAACCAGTGCAATCAGCCCGCCGAGCACGGCAAGCTGCCCGAAGAAGTTGAGCCAGCCATTCAGCTTCTCTAGATTCACTACATCCCTCTCTCTGATCGAGCCAGGTCCCTTAACCGGGCGAAGTCTGCGCTCGAGCCTCCTGCACGGCAATACAGGCCTGAAGCCCGATTGGTTGGTATCCCTACCCGGACAACATCGGGAACACCACCGCGAGCGCCCAGGCAAACGCCACGGCGCTGGCCACCGCCCCCACCGCCGGCAGTCCGGTCGCTCGATAGATCCAACCACCGAACAACCCGTAGACGAAGAAGTAGAGCACGATCACCGCGGCGATGATCAGCAGAAAAAACAGGTCTTCGAACGACAGGGCCACGGCCAGCAGCAGCGACAGCAGAAAGCAAGCATGCGAGAACAGCCGCGCACCGCGGGGCACCGCGGGCCCGCGCGTCAGCGCCTCATCGACCAGGAAGTACACGAGGGTGCCGACCAGCATCGCAAGCACGAGCGGGACCCGCGGCGTCGTGATCGCAAAGGACGTGACGTAGCGGTCGAGCGCGAGAGCGACGATCCCGGCGACATAGGCCGTGGCCAGCAGCGTCGCCAGTCCGCTCTGCAGCCAGAAGTGCTGCTGCCGATGCGGGACAGCCCGCCGGCCCGGGCGCTCCACCAACCACCAGCGGCAAACAGCGGTCAGCAGCCCGTAGACACAGAAATGGACCGCGAGGTAACCGCCCACCAGCACGGACAGGAAATCCGTCGGGAACGACATCAGCAGCAGCGGCGTGGCGATCGCGGGAATCAGGCCAATAGGCAGCAACGCGCGCCAGCTCAGCCGGCCGCTCGCTGCCGGTTCAGCCAGCCGCGGCAGGCTCTGGGCCAATGGCCAACCGAGCCCTCCGATACCGAGCAGCAGCAGCGTGATCGCGCCACCGCGGGCGTCGAGGTAGCCCGGCGCTGCAGCGTCCGCAAACACCGCATTCAGCCAGCTCACCGACTCGCGCATGCTGGTCTCGCTGTAGAGCACGCCAACGTGTTCCACCCCCGGAGCCACCGCAACCCGCCGCGCACTGCCATCGGCAAAGTCACCGATGGTCACACCCTCCTCCGGCAGCGCGGTTCCGAGGCCGAGCACGCGCAGCGCCTCGGACCGGAGCGCAGTCTCCCAGCCGCCAACGAGCATCAGCAGGTTTGCCGGGGACTCGGCCGTGACCGCCGGCGAGAACATCGACACCGCAACGACCGCATCGACGCGCCCGTCGTCAGCGGCCCTGCGAACGAGCACATCGGTGGCCATGGAATGGCCCAGCAGCGCGAGGCCCGAGCCCTCCTGCGGCAGCGTCAGCGCGAAGTCGATCACCTGCCCGGTCTGCAGGACAAGGTGACGGGTGGCGCCGTCCACGCGGGTGATGTCGCCGGCAAGCGGCTCGAGATTGCGACCGTGACCGTAGAAATCGAAGGTGACGGCGCGGTAGCCGTTGCGGGCCAGGGTGACGGCGAAAGGCCGCATCAGCTGCTGCGAGCCCGCGAACCCATGCGCAATGACCACTGTCGCCCGAGGCGGCGCACCGTCAGCAGCGCCAAACACGGTCACCGGCGTCGGGCCCAGCTGGACCCGGCTGATGCTCAGGCCGGCTTCTGCTCGATACAGCGTCGCGCCGGCGAGCAGCACACAGCCGACGCCAAGCAAAGCGATCATTAGCGGCCAAATCGCAGAGCGCGGTTTTTCCGCACTGTCACTGTTATTTGGCATCACATAGTGTCAACATGGATTTACACCATTATGTCACTGCCGCTGAGAACAGCCATGCAGAATGTTGCTACGGTGACCGCCCGGACCGGGCCGCTCGCGTTTCTGGAGCTGCTCAAGCCCGTGACCTGGTTTCCGCCGATGTGGGCATACGCCTGCGGGGTGATCTCTGCCGGCTCTTCCGCAGCGGCCGCCTGGCCCGCCATCGCCGCCGGGGTACTGCTGGCCGGTCCTTTGGTCTGCGGCACCAGCCAGGTCGTCAACGACTGGTTCGACCGTCACGTCGATGCCATCAACGAGCCCAACCGCCCCATACCATCGGGCCGCATTCCGGGCCGCTGGGGGCTGTATCTCGGCGTCCTCTGGTCCGGCCTGTCGCTGGCCGTGGGCCTCCTGCTGGGGCCCATAGTCTTCCTGGCCACCATCGTCGGCCTGCTGCTTGCCTGGGCCTACAGCGCGCCGCCGGCGCGGCTGAAGCTGAATGGCTGGTACGGCAATGCCGCCTGCGGCTATGCCTACGAAAGCCTGCCGTGGATTACCGGAGCCGCGGTGATGAGCGCGGGACTTCCGGACTGGCGGATCTTCGTCGTTGCCCTCCTCTATGGCACCGGCGCCCACGGCATCATGACCCTGAACGACTTCAAGGCCATCGAGGGCGACCGGCAGCTCGGCGTGCGCACGATCCCCGTTCAGCTGGGCCCGGATCGGGCGGGACAGTTGGCGTGCTGGGTCATGACCCTCCCCCAGCTGGTTGTCATTGCCGCCCTTGTGCTCTGGCAGCTGCCCGGTCATGCGCTCGCTGTCAGCGCCGTGCTTGGCGCCCAGCTTGCCTGCATGCCGCGGCTGTTGGCCGATCCCCGGGGGCGCGCCCCCTGGTACAACGGCACCGGCATCGTTCTCTACGTCGTCGGCATGATGATCACGGCCTTCGGCCTGCGCACCCTGTAACCCATTAATGACTTCCTGAGCTACACACGGACAACACTATGGACTCGAAAGCGGAATCACCCTCGGCTGCACCTCGCTACGACGTTGCCGTCATTGGCGGCGGCCCTGCCGGCAGTACAGCGGCCACAGCGCTGGCCCGGGCCGGGCTTTCGGTCTGGCTGCTCGATCGCCCCGGCCGGATCAAGCCCTGCGGCGGCGCAATTCCGCCGCGCGCCATCCGTGACTTCGACATCCCCGATCACCTGATCGTCGCCAGGGCCACGGCCGCCCGCATCGTGGCTCCGAGCTCGAACGAGGTCGACATGCCGATCGAGGGTGGCTACGTCGGTATGGTGGACCGCGACGTCTTCGACGAATGGCTGCGGGAACGCGCCGCGCAGGAAGGAGCCACCCGCTGCAACGGCAGCTTCAAGGCGATCGAACAGCACGGCGACGACGTCATCATCCGCTACCAGGCCTACGAAGATGAGCGGAACGCACTGCCTAAGAGCATTCAGGCGCGCATGGTCATCGGCGCCGACGGTGCCAACTCGGCAGTAGCCAAACAGCGTGTCCCCGGTGCCGAGAAAGGGGTTTTCGTGGCGGCCTATCACGAGATCGTCAAAGCGCCAGCGAACGATCCGGACTACGATCCCAAGCGCTGCGACATCTACTACCGCGGTGACCTGTCGCCGGATTTCTACAGCTGGGTGTTCCCGCACGGCAAGGTGCTGAGCGTTGGTACCGGCACGGCGCAGAAAGGATTCTCGATCCGCGGTTCGGTCGATGAGCTCCGCGACATCGCCGGATTGCACGGCGAAACGATCCGTCGCGAGGGCGCACCCATTCCCCTGAAGCCGTTACCGCGCTGGGATGACGGCAGCAACGTCGTGCTGGCTGGCGACGCCTCCGGGGTCGTTGCGCCGGCATCCGGCGAAGGCATCTACTACGCCATGCTCGGCGGTCAGCTGGCCGCAGAAGCCGCGACAGAGTATCTGGCAACGGGGAACGCAAAAGCGTTACGGACGGCTCGGCGGCGCTTCATGCGCGAGCACGGCCGCGTGTTCTGGATCCTCGGGATCATGCAGCGCTTCTGGTACACCACGGACAAGCGGCGCGAACGCTTCGTCAGCATGTGCGCAGACCCGGACGTGCAGTACCTGACCTGGCAGGCTTATATGAACAAGGAGCTGGTGCGCGCTCGACCGAAGGCACACCTTCGGATTTTCCTGCGCGATCTCGGTCACCTGCTGGGCATTGGCAAGGCCACCGCAACAGACAAGGCTTACGACCCGGATACGTCAGTTTCTACCTAGCGGATTGCCTCTCGCTGCAACGTAGGCGCTGGCGAGCGCACGGGCAGAGACGTCGTTCAGGTGATTGTCGTCGTGATACACCGGTACGCCGGCGATGCTCAAGTCACACGCCGAATCGCTGCAGAACAGGTCGCTCGGCGTGATGCGAAGCACCGCAGGGTTGCGGGCAACGATCTGATCAAAGTTGCTGATCATCCAGTCGTTGCGGACATTGTCCGTTCTGCAGCTCTCCGCCGGGATGAAGCCGAAGCCGGCTGCTTTCAACGGACAGCGCGGATCAACGCCGACGACCGTAGGCACGTCATCCACCAGCACCACGGTGCTGCCTGCCGCCTGCAGGCCAACGATGGTCTCCTCGAGTGCTGCCAGGACCAGGCGATGCGACTCGGCCTGGTCCGTCACGCGCGTGCCGTCACGATACACCCGTAGCGCACGCTCGCTGGGCCAGCTGGCCGCAAGCACCACATACCGGGGCTGCTGCTCCGCCAGGTAGGCGCGCGCCTGCTCGTTGCGGCGGCGGCAACCTTCGGCAACGCTGGCGTTGCGCCCCCAGGCCAGGCCGAAAATTGGTGGACACTGATCCATCGTGTAGTCGAGGAACGTCAGGTCCGCATCCTGCGCGAGGTGATCCACGAATCCGCTCAGGTGGTTTGCATGAGAATCACCGAGCAGCAGTCCGTCGATCTCCTCGCCCGGGCTGCCGAACCGGCAACGCTCATCGGGCAACGAGCTGCGGTTGCGAAACGCAACATGACAACCCTCGCGAAGCTCGTGCGGAACCTGCTTTCCTGCTGCATCCATCGCCACCAGGGCGGGCGGGAACCGGTCCGGCAGGCCCTGCGGCAGAATGAACGCCACGGCGACGAGCGCTACGGCCACACCGGGTGCGAACAGGTAGCGGAACGACACGGCGCCGAGCGCTTTCGATCCACCGTGCCTGAAGGGTGTCTCGACGAAGCGCCAGCAGAGGTAAGCCAGAATCAGGGCCAGCGCTATCGCACCGGCCTGCACGGCCGGCGTCAGCGGAACGCCCGTGTAGCGCAGAAAGGCGAAGATGGGCCAATGCCACAGATACAGGGAGTAAGAAATGAGGCCGACGAGCACGAAAGGTCGCAATGCCAGCATCCGGTTGGCGATCCCCATCGACCCCCGATTCGACAGGATCAGCAGCGCCGACCCAACCGTCGGATAGATGGCGTTGATGCCGGGAAACGAGCTGCTCTTGGTCAGCAGCAGCGCCGAGCCGATCACCAGCGCAATGCCGGTGACGGACGTCAGGTGGCTGACAGGCGCCGGCAGGTTCGGCAGTCGCGTCCAGTACAGCGCCAGCAGCGAGCCAAGCATGAGCTGAAAGAACCGCGACGGCAGCAGATAGTAGGCCGCGCCGATCGTCGCCTGGGTCGCCCATTCCGAAAACACCGTCGCCGCAATGAGCCCGACGATGGTCAGCCAGCCGAAAACCTTCGGACCGAACCAGCGCAACCCGAGGACCACGGCAATCGGCCAGATGAGGTAGTACTGCTCCTCCACCGCCAGCGACCAGGTATGCAGCAGCGGGGCTTCCTGAGCATTGCCACCAAAATAGCCACCGTGTGCCTGCCAGAAGAAGAAGTTCCCTGCGTACAGGGAAACCCAGATCGTGCTCCAGCCATAGCGCTTCAGGTCAGTCGGCAGCAACAGCAGATAGGCGCACACCGAGGTGACCGCCAGCACCGCAAACAGGGCCGGCATCAGCCGTTTGATGCGGCGGACATAGAAGTCGGCGAAACTGAAATTACCGGCAAGCGACTTGTTGTAGATGATGCCGGTGATGAGAAACCCGGAGATCACGAAGAACACGTCGACGCCCACATAGCCACCCGGGACCAGATGGATGCCGGCGTGGTGAATGAGGACCAGCGACACGGCAACGGCGCGCAGGCCGTCGATGTCTTTGCGATAACTGGTCGAAGATTCCATTCAGCGGTCCGTACAGGTCATCCCGACCCGTTCCGTGGCAGACAAGGGCGCTATTGTTGACCAGTTGGCGCATGCGACCTGTGACTACGATCAAACAACCGCTCGCCGCCGGCAGTTAGGAAAACGCCTTAACAGCTTCATCGGCTGACGCGGCCGCTGCGGCGCTGGATCAGCGGCTCGCTTGCGGCCTCAATCCACAGCGGCGGGCGCAGGGCTGGTCCCGTGCTCTAGCGGGCGTGCAGCATCACCGGCATGTGGCTGTAACCCATCACGAAGTTGGAGTGCACGCGCTCCGGCTCCGCCAGTACTTCGACATGGCTGAACCGCTTCAGGATCTCTTCCCATAGGATGCGCAGCTGCATTTCGCCAAGGCGGTTCCCCATACAGCGGTGAATGCCATAGCCGAAGGCCACGTGCTGGCGAGCGTTGGGCCGATCGATGATGAGCTGGTCAGCTTGCTCGAATACGGCCTCGTCGCGGTTGCCTGAGATGTACCACATGACGACCTTGTCCCCAGCCCGGATCTGCTTCCCGCCAAGCTCGGTATCCTGGAGTGCCACGCGCCGCATGTGCGCAAGCGGAGTCTGCCAGCGAATGATCTCCGCCACCATGTTCGGGATCAGCCCGGGATCGGCTTTCAGCGCATCAAACTGCTCCGGAAACTTGTTCAACGCGTACACCCCGCCGGAAATGGAGTTGCGCGTCGTATCGTTGCCGCCGACGATCAGCAGCACCAGGTTGCCGAGGTACTCCATCGGCGCCATATCCCGAAACGCCTCGCTGCGCGCCATCATGGAGATGAAGTCATCCCCATCACCGCCAGCGCGCTCAGCCCATAGCCCGTTGAAGGTTTCGAGGCATTCCATGAGCTGGTCCATGCGCTCTTGTTCGGTCATGTTTGCGGCGCCAACGAGCGCGGGTGACGAAGTCGCCGCGTCTGACCAGCGCGTCAGGTTCCTGCGCTCGGCAAAGGGGAAGTCGAACAGCGTCGCAAGCATCTGCGTCGTCAGCTCGATGGACACAGTGTCGACCCAGTCAAACCGCTCCCCCACGGGAAGGCCGTCGAGAATCTTTGCAACCCGCTCGCGGATCAGCGGTTCGAGGCGGGCCAGGTTGCGTGGCGCTACGGCACCGGTCACCCCTTTGCGCTGGGCGTCGTGCTTGGGCTGATCCATGGCGATGAACTGCGGCAGCATCTGCTCCGGTGGCAGATCGCCGATGACGATGGCGGGCTCGGACGAGAATAACTCGTGGTGGGTGTCGACGTGCTTGACGTCTTCAAACCGCGTGACGCTCCAGAAGGCACCGAAGGGGCTCTCGGGCGTGAAATGCACCGGATTCTTCGCCCGCAGCTCCTCGAACAGCGCCCAATGCGCACCGGTCGGGTACAACGCGCTGTTCGACGGATCCAGCGCGTCCGTGTGTGCCGCCGAAACGGTATCAATGGCCTCGCTCATTACCCCTGCTCCCCAGCATGACGATGCCACCACTTTGCATGGCCCGGTGCTTCAGGTCCAGCCTGGCGCGGCAGGGGCCCGCGCGGCGGCGTTACCTCGGTGCGACGAGGAGTTGGCCACCGGGCGGTGGTGGCCGGCCTGCGATCAGGTACGGGCAATCAGGTCCGGGCGTTGGCTACAGTGACCTGCGCAAAGGTATCCGCGTAGCGTCGGCACCAGTTGCTTGGCGAGTTTGCGGGCGATGCACCGAGCCCGAAGTAGGTCGACGCGTTGGTCAGCGGATAGGCGTAGGTATCCCTGATCCGCCGCCGCTCCCGCTGGCTTTGCTTGTCTTCGAACAGCAGATCCCTCATGCAGTCTTCATAGATCGGCTGAACGGCAGCCTGCTTCATGCAGCTGAGCGAGTCGCAGGGTTGGGTCGGCGCTGATGCGCAGCCCGCCAGGGCAAAAACCGAAAGCGAGAGAACGGCTCCAGCAAGCGAACGATTGCGACGCCGTTCAGCGACGATGTTGCTGCGCCGCAGAAGCAGCCGAGCGCGGAAAGAGGGAAAGAGGAAAGCAGTAACAAGCGCGGCCACGAGAATCGTGCCCATCGGGGAAAGAGGATCCACAAAAAACTCCTGTCTGTTCTGTCGTCCTCCCCTCTCTTGGTCCATTCAACGCTGGAACCGGGCTGACACCGTCTCGACTGCCGGCACAATAGCCAACGGCCAGGCAAGCACCTGTCAACAGGGCGTGTTGCTCGCGTCAAAGGCCGTGTCAGTTCCCGCCGGTGCGGTCTGCAGATCGAAACTCGCTTAGCTCCGCCGCATCGCCGCCTTACTTAGCAAGTGTTGCGCCCTCGACGCTGTGGTGCTGTTCGAGAACGGCATCACAGTTTCGGCTATCGCGCTGCTGACGATAGCCACGGAGCTCGATCAGCTGTCAGCCGTCATACCGGGCGTGCCGCGGCGCTGCAGCATGGGTCGGATCAGGCGCCGCCAGGCCAGCGCCAGGCCCGTCCAGACCATAATCAACGATACGACCGATGCGATGCCGGCCAGCGTCTGCCCAGGCCATCCGAAAGCCTCGCCGGTATGCAGGAACCTGATCCAGCTGCGCGCCTGGCGCCCGGGCGTGCGGTCCTGGAAGTACGCCACCCGTTCCACCGCTCCCGTTACGCGGGATAGATACACCGTCGTGACCCGATGTGGCTGTCGGCCGTTGCCGGCATCCACTTCGATGCGCAGGTCGGCGCTCTCGCCGTTGGGCTCATGAACGATGACCCGACGCCAGTCGGGGTACGGCGCAACCGCAGCCGCCACCAGCTCGGCGAGCGGCACCCCGGACATCGGCGCCGCAGTCTCGACGCGCACCTCACCACCGCCGGAAGCGCCCCGCACCGGGGGCGATTCGCCGAACGCCGCGTAGACCAGACCGTTTGCCCAGGAAAAGGAAAACACCAGCGCGGTTGCGGTAATGATCAGCAGCGGCAGCGCCGCCCAGATGCCGAACACGTGATGCCAGTGATAGTCGCGAGAGCGCGTATCACGGTACGGGCCGCTGAACAGCAGCCGCGGTTTCAGCAGGGGCCAGCGCAACAGCCGCGGCAGCCACAGGTACAGGCCGGTCGCGATCAGGAGCAGAAATACGAGGTTGCTGATCCCGGTCACGAGCCGTGCCGTCCCGCGCTGGTCGCCTTCCACCAGCAGCCAGCGATGCAGGCCGCGCAAGCTCGATATCAGCTCGCGCGCAGCCGCGGAGGGCGGACCGAGCACGGCTCCCGAGTAGGCATCCAGATACAGGCCCGGGTCCCGACGCCCGGCACTGACCAGCACCGGGTCGGCCGAATCACGGCGCAGCGTTAACCGGCCCGGCTCGGCGCCTGCCTCTGCAGCGGTCGCCAGCAACGTTTCCAGCGGCAGCATCGCCGCATCGGGTGGCGGCGCAGCCCGATACTGATGATCCGCCAGCCGGAGCAGCTGCAGCTCATAGGTCAGCAACACCCCCGTAACGCCCATCAGGGCAATCACCAGCCCTGCGGCCACCCCCATCGACAGATGAGTCCAGAACAGTACTTTTCGAATCATGCCTCTCCGCCATCTGCAATGAGCCCGTCCCGCCGCCGGCAGCGCAACGCGAGCAAACGAGCGCGCATGCTAACCGCGTGCGCCCGGTCCTGCAGCTGTCCTGGCCGGCCGCCCGGCAGGCCGTGGATCAAGCTCGCCTCAGTTGCGCCCTGATCAGCCGTCGGGCGACACTGCCTTCCGAGAGGGAGCCGAAGATGACTGCAGAAAACCCGTTTGATCTCACCGGTCGCGTTGCGGTCGTCACTGGTGCCGGCAAGGGTATCGGCCGGGGCATCGCGCTCTGCCTGGCCCGGGTGGGTGCCGATCTGGCGCTGGCCGCACGAAGCGCGGCGGATGTCGAGGCAGTCGCAGCGGAAGCCCGGGCACTGGGGGTTCGCGCCATCGCCGTTCCGACCGACGTCACCGACCTGGCGCAGCTGGAAGCTCTGGGCGAGCGCACCGTGAGCGAGCTCGGGCAGCTCGATATCTGGGTCAGCAACGCCGGCGGGCTGCCGGATGCAACGCCACGCTATCTGACGCGCACCCCGGAAGATCGCTGGGATGCGCAGCTGGACCTGAACCTGAAAGCGGTCTGGGCAGCCGCCGTGGTTGCCGCAAAACACATGGAGCGCGGCTGCATCGTCAACATCTCATCGCGCTCAGCCCGGGGGCCGAGCCTGAAGAACGGTCCGTACGGCGCTGCGAAGGCAGCCGTCAACAGCCTCACCGAATCGCTTGCGCTGGAACTCGCACCGGCGATCCGGGTCAACGCTGTCGCACCCGGCCCGGTGCCGACCGAAAACTTTAATGAGTCGACCCGGTTCCCCGCGGGCAAACCGGTCGAAGAGATTCTGCGCGTGCCGCTCGGCCGCCTTGGCGAACCCGAGGACGTCGGTAACGCGGTGGTGTTCATGGCCTCAGACGCGGCCAGCTGGGTCACCGGACAGTGTCTGTACGTGGCCGGGGGGCTGTAGCGCGCAGCTGCGCAACCGGCGTGCCCTAACGGAACAGCAGGACCGGAATTCTCGACTTGCGGAGCATTTCGCTGGTCGTCGAGCCAATGATCAGGTTGCGGATCCGAGAGTGGCCGTATGCCCCCATCACCAGCAGATCGAACTGATCCCGCTCGGCAGTCTCACCGATCACCTGCTCAGGCTGACCGGGCACCAGATCATGGCTGGCTGAGAGACCCTGCTCACGCAGCAGCGCCGCTGCCCCCTCGAGATCACGGCGATCGGACTCCGATGCAGTACCAACGGTCAGCAGGTGACAGTGCAGCCCCGCAAACAGCGGGCTGGTCGCCAGGTGATTGACCGCCTTCAGAGCGCTGGGCCCGCCGTCGAACGCGATCAGCACGCGTGCGATCGGCTGACAGCTTCGGGACGCCACGAGTACGATCCTGGCCGTCGAGCGGACGACCCGTTCGAGGTTGGAGCCCAGATGATCGCGGGTGAAGTCGGCCGCTTCACCGCGTTTGCCGATCACCAGCAGCTCGGCATCGGCTTCCAGCGCGCTCAAGGTTTCAACCAGCTCTCCGTGCCGCAGACGGGCGTCCACGGTAGTGACGCCCGCTGCCTCGAGCCGCGCCTTTGCATCATCGAGGATTGCCCGCCCACGCTTCAGCGCCAGACGCGACTTCTGCGCGTCCAGCTCGGCAAGCTCTTCGAGCAGCTCGCTCCGGGCGCCGAGACCGATGCTGCCGCTGAGGTCCGCGGGTGCGCTGGCCACATCGCGACGACCAAGCACGTGCATGACCGTGACAGGGTAGCTGAGGCGGCGAGCTGCCCAGGCCGCATGGTCACAGACGCTCTCCGAGTAGGCTGAACCATCGATGGCGGCAATCAGGTGTGCCATGGCGTATCCCCTGGTTGAACGCAGGTATCCCGTTCAGTGGTCAAAGAACCGCTCCAGTGCCCCCGGCTGATCGTGGATGGCGAGCCGGTCGACCAGGGTCTCACTGGCTTCGTTCAATCCGACGATGTCCACCTCCGCGCCCTCTCGGCGGAACTTCAGCACCACCATATCGAGCGCATTGACGCTGGAGATGTCCCAGATGTGCGCGTGCGAGACATCGATTACGACCGACTCGAGCGCTTCCTTGAAGTCGAAAGAGGATCGGAACGCATCCACCGAAGCAAAGAACAGTTGCCCTTCGACGAAATAGGTTCGTCTGCTGCCGTCCTCAGACACCCGTGATGATACGCGAAAAACCTGCGCGATCTTCCAGGCAAAGAAGAGCCCGGACAGCAGAACGCCAACACCAACTCCGATCGCCAGGTTGTGGGTAGCGACGACGGTCACGACCGTTGCGATCATCACGATGGAACTGCTGCGTGGGTGCTCGCGCAGGTCTTTGATGGAAGACCAGCTGAAGGTACCGATCGAGACCATGATCATGATGGCAACCAGCGCCGCCATCGGAATCCGGCTCACCCAGTCGCTCAGAAACACAATCATCAGCAGCAGAAACACGCCGGCGCAGAAGGTCGACAGCCGGCCGCGGCCACCGGACTTCACGTTGATGATCGACTGGCCGATCATGGCGCAGCCGGCCATTCCACCAATGAATCCGGTCGCCGTATTGGCCAGGCCCTGGCCGATGCACTCGCGGTTCTTGCTGCTTCGAGTGTCGGTAAGCTCATCGACGATCGATGCGGTCATCAGGGACTCCAGCAGCCCGACCGCCGCAACGCCGGCCGAGTAAGGCAGGATGATCTGCAGCGTTTCCAGGGTCAGCGGGATCTGCGGCAGCAGAAACACGGGGAGCGTGTCGGGCAGATCACCCATATCCCCCACGGTCCGCAGGTCGAGCCCGAAGCCGATCGCGATCGCCGATAACACCAGGATGCAGACCAACGGGGACGGCACGGCCTGGGTCAGCAGCGGGAACAGGTAGATGATGGCAAGGCCCAGAGCGACCATGGCGTAGGTCAGCAGCGGGACGCCCCACAGCTCGGGGAGCTGGGCCAGGAAGATCAGTATGGCGAGCGCGTTGACGAACCCGGTCATCACCGATCGGGACACGAAGCGCATTACCGAGCCGAGCCGCAGGAGGCCGGCGAGAATCTGCAGCAGCCCGGCGAGTACCGTGGCTGCCAGCAGGTACTGCAGGCCGTGATCCCGAACCAGCGTAACCATCAGCACCGCCGTGGCCGCAGTCGCAGCTGAGATCATGCCCGGTCGACCACCGGTAAACGCAATGATGACCGCGATGGAGAACGAAGCGTAGAGCCCCACCTTCGGATCCACCCCGGCAATCAGAGAGAATGCAATGGCCTCCGGGATCAGCGCCAGCGCCACCACCAACCCGGCTAGCACGTCGCCGCGCACGTTGCCGAACCACTCGGCACGAAAATGGAGGAAAGGATTGGCGTTCACTGCTCGCTATCGCACTCTGCCGGCGGTCAACCACCGCCGGTTGATCGTTCAGTGCCCGGCGGGCCGACAGCGCAGGTCGCGTCTTACCTCGGGGGAGGCAAAACGCTAAAGGCACCGGTCCGGCTGATTGAGCGAAGAACGGGAAAGCCGAGCAGCCTATCGGAGCTCCCGTGTGCGGCCTGTGAGCGTGGCCGTCTTACTTCAGCGCATCAGCGTCAGTCTTCCGCCGCCAGCGGTGGCAGGTCGTCGTAGTCGGGCTGTTGTCCATCGCGCTTCGCCTCGAAGTAACGCTTCATTTCCTCGCGCTGGCTGAGCGCGCCCATCCACAGCTGCTGGTACTGCAGCGTATCGTCGATGCTGTGGTCGCGACCATAGTTGAGCAACTGCTTGGTACTGGTGATTGCCAGCGGTGACTTGGCCGCTATGTCGTCCGCGAGCGCAGCAACGGCGTTCAGCATTTCGTCCTGAGTATCGAACACCGCATTCACGAGCCCAACGGCCTTTGCTTCATCGGCATACATCCGCCGCCCGGTGTAGGCCAGCTCCCGCATGAGCCCCTCGGGTAGGAGTTTCGGCAGCCGCTGCAGCGTACCCACGTCGGCAGCAAGCCCGATGTTGATCTCCTGAATACAGAAAAACGCATCCGCCGTGCAGTAGCGCATGTCGCAAGCACTGACCAGATCGACGCCGCCCCCTACGCAACCACCCTGGATGGCAGCCAGCACCGGCATCCGCAGCGCTTCGAGCGCAGAGAACGTCGACTGCATGTGCGCCAGATGCCGGCGCGCCGCCTCGCCCGCGCGGCCGGCATCCATGGCAGGCGCTGCTCTGCCGGTGAACACGGAGACATCCATGCCGGCCGTAAAGTGTTTGCCGCTCGATGCGATGACCACCGCGCGAACTGCGCCGCTCGCGTCAAAGCCATGCAGCGCCGTCGGGAACTCCGACCAGAACGCCGGCGGCATGCGGTTGTACTCGTCCGGCTGGTTCAGCGTAAGCCAACCAACCCGCTGACGCTGCTCGACGTCCATGCGGGTGTAGGTCGGGCTGTCTGCTAGTTGTGCCATTGTGTTCGTTCCCCTCTGTGTTTGTTTCCCGCTGCACGGATCCCGGCCAGCTGAGCGAAGTGGAGCTCGACCCGCTCGTCCAGCATCTGCCCCTAGAGTACAGGGCCGTCGTTCATGGCCCTACACCCCCAGCCCGGCACGCGGATCGAAGTCCGCCTCGCGCTCGAGCTCCTCGTACAGGACCTTCGCCCGGTCGCTGGCCGCTGCCGGCACCACAATCTGCAGCACCAGGTACAGGTCGCCAGGCTGCTTGCCCGGCAGGCCACGTCCCTTAAGCCGCAGACGGGAGCCACTGCGGGCGCCCGCCGGCACCGTCAGCTCAACCGGACCGGACGGCGTCGGAACCCGTATCTTCGCACCTAAGGCGGCCTCCCAGGGCGCAACGGGCAGATCGACCAACAGGTCCGCGCCGTCCAGCCGATAGCGCTCATGTGGCCGGTACTCAACCTCGAGAAACAGATCGCCAGCCTGCGCGCCATCGAAACCCGGACCACCCTGGCCGGCAAGGCGGATGCGTTGTCTCGGCCGAATCCCTTTGGGAATTCGCACGTTCAGCGTGCGGCTGCGCGCGTGTACGTGCCCCTGCGGATCAACCTCAGGCACCTGCAGCGTGATGGCCCGGGTCGTTCCTGCCAGTGCATCCTCGAGGTCGATCAGGATGCGCGCATGATGGTCTTCACCGCGTCCGCGATACTGCCTCGGTCCACCGTCGCGAAAGCCCGCCCCCGCCGCACCGCCGAAGGCGCGGCCGAACAGGGCTTCAAAAAATTCGCTGTACGCCGCCGAATCGGCCGCAGTGAAGCCCGCCCCGCTGAACTCGAACCCGGCAGCCCAGTCCGGTGGTGGCCGGAAATCCTGGCCGGCCTGCCAGTTGGCGCCGAGCTGATCGTAGGCGATCCGCTTCTCGGGATCTTTCAGCACCTCGTAGGCTTCGCCAAGCTCCTTGAAGCGCTCCTCGGCGTCCGAAGCTTTGCTGACGTCCGGGTGATACTGGCGCGCCAGCTTTCGGTAGGCACGCTTGATCTCCTCCTGTCCGGCGTCGCGCTCGACACCGAGAATCTGGTAGTAGTCTTTGAATTCCATGCGTTTCCCGCTGCGCCTGATACCGGCACCTGTTGGTAGTTATATCGGTATCCCGGCCAGCGTTTTCAAGGCATCAGCTCAGGCAGGCGCAGCACCGACAACGATGCATCCGGCAGTCGCGCTGCATCTGTTGATCTCCGGCTCAGGTCAATCCGAACTGCAGGACCTGCCGGGCGAGCATCAGGACGCGGCTACTGCCAGCGTCCGTCAGGAGGCGTTCGCAGCAAGCGTTAGGCTCACCGAGGACAGCCGCGGCACCCTGCTGACGCTGGGGCGCCTGCTGCAGCTTGAAGCGGACCGGATGCAACGCTGCCAGGCACTGTTCCCTGCCGCGTGGGCCGACTATCGGGCAGCCACGGACGATCTGCAGTGAGCGGCGGTTGACGCGTTTAGAATCGGCATCGGAAACCCGAACCACCAACACTCAGCGAGACACGAATCATGCACGCCACCACCTGTATCACCCTGCCCGCACTGCTGTGCGTCTGCCTGCTGGCAGGCTGTACCGGGCTGCCTGACGGTGTGCAGCCGGTCAGCGGCTTCGAGCTCGACCGCTACCTCGGTACCTGGTACGAAGTCGCGCGGCTGGACCACCGCTTCGAGCGCGGCCTCAGCAACGTAACCGCCACCTACAGCCTGCGTGACGACGGCGGTGTCCGCGTAGCGAACCGTGGCTACGACGTCGAGGCACAATCCTGGGAAGAAGCAATTGGTAAGGCGTACTTCATTGGTGCGAGCGACATCGGCCGCCTGAAGGTCTCCTTCTTCGGTCCTTTCTACGGGGGCTACAACATCCTCGAGCTGGACCAGAACAACTACCGCTACGCGCTGGTAGCCGGGCCGAACCGGAGCTTTCTGTGGATCCTTGCCCGCACGCCGACGCTGGACGACAAAACGCTGGGCATGCTGGTGGCCCGGGCGCAGGAACTCGAGTTTCCGACCGCGGAGCTGATCTACGTTGAGCACGACGACGACGCCGCCGCGCCCTGAGCCCTCAGCTTGCAGCCCTTAGCGCTCAGCCCTTTCGAAGCAGATCGATTCTATTCGGAATATCAAATACATAACCCGCTTCGGCTCGATTCAGCTCGAAGGTCTCCCGCACCTTATCGTAAACCTGCGGGCTCAGATCGTGGACCGTGTGGGTCGCCTGAATGATGCCTTTCTCGAACTGCGCAAAGGAGTCAAGCCGGAGCCGGTTCCGGAAAAACCGCTCTTCCACCAGCGTCAGCACACCCGCCTCAACTGCCCGCCCCAACGCATCGAATG
>JBCDGJ010000070.1:0-22490 GCA_038757945.1 Pseudomonadota bacterium | reverse complement strand
GCGCGCCGCGCTGACCGCCGACTTCGGCTGAGTCGATCCTTTCAGGCCGTCGCCGGCCAATACCCCGCAGCGAGCGGGGTTCGCCGGTACGCTGGCGGCCGGATCACCATTCCGCCCTGCTGTTCCGGCGTCCGCGGCGCCTTATTTCTCCAGCTCACTGATCTGGCTCAATTCGCTGGCTCACTTCTCCGGAAGGGGAATGAACTCATCGTCGCCGGCCACCCCGTCGAATCGCCCCTCCGCCCAGTCGCGCTTCGCCTGTTCGATCCGATCCGGCGAGGACGAGACGAAGTTCCACCACAGGTGGCGCCGGCCGAGGGCGGCTCCGCCGATGACCATCAGCCGGGCAGCGGTCGACGCCTCGACCGTTGGCACCGCATCTGCCGCCAGCACAACCATCTCGCCGGGGGTCAGCGCAAAGCCGTCCACCTGCACGGAGCCCGACACCAGATACAACGCCCGCTCGCTCGACAGCGCTGGAATCTCGAGCTGACTGCCGGCAGCCAGCTGCGCCTCCGCGTAGAGCGTTTCGGAGTAGGTCGTCACCGGTGACGCAAGCGTGCCCCACTGCCCCATGATCAGCCGCAGCTCGACACCGTCGACGATCGTCGCAGGCAGCTGCGGAGCCGGGTAGTGGACGAAGCCCGGCGCCATCTCCTGATCGGCTTCGGGCAGCGCGATCCAGGACTGAATGCCGTGCAGGCGCGAATCCATCTGGTAGTCCTCACCCGCCCGTTCCGAATGAACGATGCCTCGTCCGGCGGTCATCAGGTTGACGGCACCCGGTCGGATCGGCTGTTCGAAGCCAAGGCTGTCGCGGTGCATGATCTCGCCCTCGAAGAGGTAAGTGATCGTCGCAATGCCGATATGCGGATGCGGGCGAACCTGTATGCCCTCCCCCGGCGCAAATTCCGCAGGACCCATGTGATCGAAGAACACGAATGGCCCGACCATGCGCCGATTGCTGGCCGGCAGCACCCGACGCACGGTGAACTCCCCCAGATCCTTGCTGCGCGGCTGGATCAGCAGATCGATCGCCGCGCAGTCATCCGGGTTGCGGCAGGGCGCAGCTTGTTCTTCGGCAAAGTAGCTCATGACGGTAGTCCTTGGGTTCCGGGACAGTGAATCTTCGTGTTGTTGCTGCTGAAGCCCAGGCTGCGCTCTGCGTTCGAAAGCGATCTGCTGGCAGCCCGACCCTCAGCGCTCGGCCAGCTCCAGATCCTCGAGCAGATCTGCAAGCTGCTCAAGCAGCGCACCGCGGGGACTGCTGCGGCGCCAGCAGATGCCGATCTCGCGGCTGGGTGGCTGCCCTTCGAATGGGATGTAGCGAACCCCGCCGCTGCGCGCCTCGACGGCCAGCTGCGGGATCAGCGTAATCCCGACGTTCGCGGCAACCATCTGGCGCAGGGTTTCGATGCTCGTCGCCCGGAAGCTGGTGTTTTCCCGGGCGCTGTTGGCGTTGCAGACCTCGAGTGCCTGATCGCGCAGGCAGTGGCCGTCCTCGAGCAGCAGCACCTCCTCGTCGTTCAGGTCGGCAACGGACACCGTCTTGCAGCCCGCCTTTGGATGCTGCTTGGCAACGGTAAAGTAAAACGGTTCCTGGTACAGGCTGCGCACTTCGAAGTGATCGTCCTCGATCGGCAGCGCAAGAATGATCGCATCGAGATCACCAGCCCGCAGCAGCGCTGTGACCGAATGGGTCTGAGCTTCCGTCAGCTGCACCCGCAGGCTCGGAAAGGCTTTGTGGATCGGCGTCAGGATCTTCGGCAGCAGGTACGGTGCCACCGTTGGAATGATGCCGAGGCGGAACTCGCCACCGAAAGGATCGGTATGCTGAGCGGCAAGGCGCTCGAGCTCCTTGACCTCGCGCAGCACCCGATGCGCCTGAGCGACAATCTGCTCGCCGACCGGCGTCAGCATGACCTGCCGGTTGGTGCGCTCGATCAGCGTCACCTCGAGCGTTTCCTCGAGCTTCTTCAGCTGGGTGGACAGGGTTGGCTGCGAGACAAAACACGCCTCTGCCGCGCGCCCGAAGTGCCGGTGCTCGGCGACGGCGACCAGGTACCGCAGATCGCGCAGGTTCACGGGCGTGCGCACCGCTGCCGCATCGCGCGGCACTGATTAGCAAGACTGTACTCGGGCACTGATCTCTGCACGGCCGTGATCCGGCGACACTTCAGGAGCCTGCTAAGATACCGCCCGACACCAGGTCTTGGGTAGCAGTTCGATGCATACCCTCACCCTCCACAGCTGCCCGACCGATGACTGATCGCCTGCCCACCGAGTTCGATGATCGCTGGCTCCTGTACGAAGATCCCGAGTTGCTCGTGCTCAATAAGCCCAGCGGGCTGTCGCTGCTCGCCGACCGCGACAGCGCAATCAACCTGTGGTCGCTGGCGGAGCAGCGGTTCGGGCCGCTGAAGCTTGTCCATCGGCTCGACAAGGGCACCAGCGGCGTGCTGCTGATCGCCCGCGCAAGCGCGCTCCAGCGGCGACTGACCCGCGCCTTCAACCAGCGCCTGCCGCGCAAGACCTACCTGGCCACGGTCACCGGGCACCTGGAGCTCAGCGGCAGCGGGCGGATCGACCTGCCGCTGCGTCGGGGCCGCAAGAGCCGCTACCGGGTTGCTGGACCGCGCGAAACCATTCAACGGCGGGGCAACGAGTGGCGGTGCACGGCTGACGGCGGGCCAGCCTACGACGCGGAGACCCGGCTGCGGCTGGCAGCGCACGGGCGCTCGTCGACCGCGGCCAGCGCCGATGCTGCCCGTTCCTATCTGGTGCTCCAGCCGAAGACCGGCCGGACCCATCAGCTCAGGGTCCACCTGTCCTGGATTGGCTATCCGATCCGGGGAGACCGGCTCTACGGCAGCACGCAGCAGCGACTGAGCGCTGTGGGGGAGCGTCTCGAGCTGCACGCGCGGTCGCTGCTCATCCCGGGTCTGGGAACGTTCCGGGCGCCGCTCCCCGATTTCTGGCAGCCCGCTTCAGGCTGAGGGCGTGAAGCCTGCCGCCGCGGGATATGCGTATCTGGTGGGTCGCTTATAGCCGACCGCGTCTGGCAGACCACGTCTGGCCGACCACGTCTGGCAGACCGCGTCTGGCCGACCGCGTCACCCCCAGCGGCGGGTGCCGAGCTTGCGACCGAGCGCGAGCGCCGCAGCGGCCCAGCCCGGGTGCCGGGTGAGTGCCAGGGTAGCGCCGGCGGCGCCGACGCCAAGCAGCCAGCCACGCAGCTGCGGGCTGTGGGAGCTGTCATCGGCAAGCCGGTAGGTGGTGTGTTCACAATTGTTCGTGATCAGGTTGTAGCGACCGCCCCGGTAACGAGCGGCGCGCGCCAGCGCGCGCTCACGCTCTGCATAGGAGCGACGCTCGACCCGCAGCCGCTGCCCGGCCCGGAATTCTTCGAGCGTCGAAATGTGCTCACCGCGGCTCGGCGTGTTGTGCAACACCTGGCCATTGCCGAGGGCAACGCCATGGTGCATCACCGGGCCCTTGCGGCGGGAAAGGATGTCTCCAGGCAGATAACTCATGGCGCCGATGCCTCCACGCTTCCGTCAGCTCCGTAGCTTAGACCACTGGCGGCAAGCATATGTTCAATCGCCGCGACGAGCTCCGCGTCTGAACACTCTCTGCAGCCCCCTTTTTCCGGCATCCCAGGGTCTATTCCGGCCAGCGTATGCGCGAGCAGCACATCCAGCCCCTGCGCGGCCCGAGCGCGCCACTGCTCAGCGCTACCGACCCGCGGTGCGCCGGCAATCCCGGCGGCGTGGCAGGAATAGCAGTAGCGCAGGTAGGTCGTTGCCCCAGGGCCCGTGGGCTGCTCCACCGGCGCGCAGGCCGCGAGCGTCAGCACGCCCAGCAGCAGGGTCCAGGCGCTCCCGCTGCTGCGGACCGACCAGCGCTGCTGCGGTCGTCTCATGAACCCGCCGGCTCAGCGGCTCCGAAATCCAGCTCGAAGGCGTCGCGGTCGCGCCAGGCCGGGAAGCGCTCGCGATAGGCCTCCAGGGTCTCGAGCGAAAGCGTCGTCGTCGCAACCGTTGCCGCATCAGCCAGCTGCAGCAGCCCTGCACCGTCCGGCCCGTAGATGGCGCTGTCGCCCTGATAGCCCACGTCGTTGCCGTCCGTGCCGATCCGGTTGAGCCCTACGGTATAAGCCAGGTTTTCGATCGCCCGCGCCCGCAGCAGGGTATTCCAGGCAAGCGCTCTTGGCGCGGGCCAGTTGGCTACGTACAGGAGTACGTCGTAGTCCTCGAGATTGCGGCTGAAAACGGGAAACCGCAGGTCATAGCAGACCTGCGGACAGATCCGGAAGCCGTCGAGCTGAAAGATGCGGCGCGTCTTGCCCGCCGCGAAGTGCTCATGCTCCCCGGCCATGCGGAAGCGGTGGCGCTTGTCGTAGTGCTGCACCGCGCCATCGGCGGTCACCAGCAGGAACCGGTTATAGAACTGCCCGTCCTCAACCACGATGAGGCTGCCACAGAAGGCCCGCTGCCAGCGTGCGGCCATCACCCGGAGCCACTCCGTGGTCGGCCCGTCGACGGGTTCGGCCTGCGCCGTCGAGGCCATGGTGAACCCGGTGCTGAACATCTCTGGCAGCACCACCAGCTGCCCGTCGTCCGGCAGCTCGCTGAACAGGCGTTCGAAGTGCGCCCGATTGGCCGCAGCGTCATGCCAGTGGGTAGCGGTTTGAAGGAGGCTTAAGGTCAGAGCTGGCATAACAGTTCCGCCGCCCGGTCTAACGTTGCGTCGTCCTTCGCGAAGCAGACGCGCACCATGCGCGCCGTGCTCGGGTCGCCGTAGAACGGTGACAGGGGAATGAGGGCAATTCCGGCTTCGCGGGTCAGCCGCTCGGTCCAGGTGCAGTCGTCTTCATGGGTGATCGCCGAGTAATCCAGCGCCTGAAAATAGGTGCCGTCTGCCGGCTGAAAGCGGAACCGGGAACCGGCCAGCGCCGCCAGCAGCCGATCGCGCTTGCGCTCATAGAACTGGCCGAGCTGAAGATGGTGTTCAGGATGCGCGCGCAGAAAATCGGCGAGCCCCAGCTGCACCGGCGTGTTCGACGTAAACGTCACGTACTGGTGCAGCTTGCGGAACTCCGCCGTCAGCGCCGGCGGTGCAACGCAATAGCCGATCTTCCAGCCGGTGACGTGGTAGGTCTTGCCGAAGGAAGAGACGACGAAACTCGAGCGGTAGAGCTCAGGGTAGCGACAGACGCTTTCGTGTTGCTCACCGTTAAACAGGATGTGTTCGTAGACCTCGTCGGCGACAACGAAGCAGCCGCTGCGACGCTGCAGCGCGCTCAGCTGCGCCAGGTCCTCCGCACGCCAGATGGTACCCGTCGGGTTGTGCGGCGAATTGGTGATGATCAGCCGCGTGCGCTGGTTGATCAGCGCCCCGACCGTATCCCAGGGCACGCGGTAGTCGGGCGCGGTGAGCGCAACCCGACGGACCCTGCCACCATGCAGGGTGACGACCGGCTCATAACTGTCGTAGGCAGGCTCGAAGAGGATCACCTCGTCCCCCGGCCGCACCACCGCGGCAATGGCACAGTACAGCGCCTCGGTCGCACCGGAAGTCACCGTAACCTCGGTGTCCGGATCTGTGGCCAGCCCATAGAGGTCGAGCACCTTACGGCTGATGGCCTGCCGCAAGGCCGCCACCCCCATCATGGGCGCGTACTGGTTTTCCCGGTTTCCGAGGTGGAAGCGGACCCGTTCGAGCAGCGCCTCCGGCCCGTCAAAATCGGGAAACCCCTGGGACAGGTTCAGCGCGCCGCAATCCGCGGCAAGCTGTGACATACGCGTGAAAATCGTGACGCCGACGTTCGGCAGCCTGGAATCAATGGGCGGTGGGGAGAGCGCTGCGGGTTCTGCCACGATCGGAATGGCTCATACATGGGCGACAGGGCCGAGTGTGCCACAGTCAGCGGGGGTTTCGATCCACCTCACGACCGGAACTGCTACAATGGTCGGCTTGCAACATCAGGTTGAGACCCTCCCGAATGAGTGACTACAAGGTCAAGGACATTGGCCTTGCGGCTTTCGGCCGCAAGGAAATCATGCTTGCCGAGAACGAGATGCCGGCCCTTATGGCGCTGCGCCGTCGCTACCTCGACAGCCAGCCTCTGAAAGGCGCAAAGATCATCGGCTGCATCCACATGACCATCCAGACAGCGGTGCTCATTGAAACGCTGGTCGAGCTCGGCGCCGAGGTCCGCTGGTCCTCCTGCAATATTTTCTCGACCCAGGATCACGCCGCTGCGGCGATGGCGCACCGTGGCATTCCGGTGTTCGCGTGGAAGGGCGAAACCGAAGAGGAATACGAATGGTGCCTGCGCCAGACCATTCTCAAGGACGGCGAACCCTGGGACGCCAACATGCTGCTCGATGACGGCGGCGACCTGACGCTGATGATCCACGACGAGTACCCGCAGATGCTCGATACGATCCACGGCGTCTCCGAGGAAACCACTACCGGCGTGCACCGGCTGGTGGAGATGATGAAAGAAGGCACGCTGCGCATCCCGGCGATCAACGTCAACGACAGCGTTACCAAGTCGAAGAACGACAACAAGTACGGGTGCCGGCACAGCCTCAACGACGCCATCAAGCGGGCCACAGACATGCTGCTGTCGGGCAAGCGCGCGCTGGTCATGGGCTACGGCGACGTCGGCAAGGGCTCTGCCCAGAGCCTGAGCCAGGAAGGCATGATCGTCCGGGTCTCCGAGGTTGATCCGATCTGCGCCATGCAGGCCTGCATGGATGGCTACGAAGTCGACTCCCCCTACATCGGGGGCAAGAACACCGGTCGCCTCAACGACATGAACACCCGCCTGCTCGAAGACACCGACCTGCTGGTGACCTGCACCGGCAACGCCGATGTCTGTGATCAGAACGTGCTGCGCACGCTCAAGCCCGGCGCGGTCGTCTGCAACATCGGCCACTTCGACAACGAAATCGACACCGCCTTCATGCGCGAACACTGGCGCTGGGACGAGGTTAAAGAGCAGGTGCACCTGATCTACCGCAGCGATGCGCCGGGTGATTACCTGATCCTGCTCTCCGAGGGCCGGCTGGTAAACCTCGGCAACGCCATGGGTCATCCGTCGCGCATCATGGATGGCTCCTTCGCCAACCAGGTGCTGGCGCAGATGCACCTGTACGAGCAGCGCTGGGCGGACCAGCCGGAAAATCAGCGTGCCCCGGTGAGCGTCGAGGTGCTGCCGAAGAAGCTCGACGAGGAAGTGGCCGAGCTGATGGTGGAGGGCTTCGGCGGCACCATCACGCGCCTGACCCAGACCCAGGCCGACTACATCGGAGTTGCCACGGAAGGCCCCTTCAAGCCCGAAGCGTATCGCTACTGACCGCGTTCGCATGACCGAACAGACCGTCATCGACATCCTGAACCTGCTCGACCTCGAAGAGATCGAGCAGAACCACTATCGCGCTTCTGCCCCGAGCGACGGCTGGCAACGCGTTTATGGCGGGCAGGTGATCGGTCAGGCGCTGGTCGCCGCATCGCGAACGGTACCGGAGGACCGCCCAGCACACTCGCTGCACGGTTACTTTCTGCGTCCCGGAGATACCACCGTACCGATCCTGTACAAGGTGGAGCGCATCCGCGACGGCAAAAGCTTCAATACCCGAAGCGTCCTGGCGATTCAGCACGGCCGCGCGATCTTCAGCATGTCGCTGTCCTTTCAGGTGCGTGAAGACGGCCTCAGCCATCAGCAGCCGATGCCGGAGGTCGCGACCCCGGAGTCGCTGAAGGATGAGCGCGAGTGGCGCGAGGAGCACGCCCAGCTGCTGCCGGAGGAACACCGTGAGCAGTTCCTTCGCGACCGCCCGATCGACTTCCGACCCGTTCACCCGTGGAACCCCGCAGCGACCGAGCCGCGGCCACCCGAGCAGCTCGCGTGGATGAAGATCCGCGACCCGCTGCCAGAGGATCCGCGCCTGCACCAGTGCGCGCTCGCCTACCTGTCGGACTGGTCGCTGCTCGACACCGCCACCCTGCCCCATGCCCTCAACTGGATGGACGACACCGTGCAGATGGCGAGCCTGGATCATTCGATGTGGTTTCACCGCCCGTTTCGCACCGACGAGTGGCTGCTCTATGTGCAGGACAGTCCCAGCGCTTCCGGTGCCCGCGGCTTCAACCGCGGCCTGATCTACAACCAGCAGGGTCAGCTGGTCGCCTCCGCCGCCCAGGAAGGGCTGATGCGCGTTCACGCCAACTGACGAGGTTGTATGTCCACACAACTGAAGAAAATCCCCGCCGGGGAACGGCTGCCATCACCGACCGCTGTGCAGAACGCCCTGGAGGGCGCCAACTACATCTGCAGCGAGCAGATTGCCACGGCCGTGTTCCTGGCGCTCAAGCTCGACAAGCCGATACTGATCGAGGGACCACCGGGAGTTGGTAAGACGCAGCTGGCCAAGACCGCGGGAGAGATCCTGGATCTGCCGCTGATCCGCCTGCAGTGCTACGAAGGTCTGGACGAGGCTAAGGCCATCTACGAGTGGAAGTACGGCAAGCAGCTGCTCTATACGCAGGTGCTCAAGGAAACGCTCAATGACGTGCTGCAGGGCGCAACGGGCTTCGCCGAATCCGTGAACCGGCTCCACGAGTTTGGCGACATCTTCTTTTCCGAGGAGTTTCTGGAACCGCGCCCGCTGCTGAAAGCCCTGAAAGAGCCAGACGGCTGCGTCCTGCTGATCGACGAGATCGACAAGGCGGATCAGGAGTTCGAGTCGCTGCTGCTGGAGATGCTCTCTGACTATCAGCTGTCGATTCCTGAGATCGGCACCATCCGCACTCCGGCTGCGCCGCCGCTCGTCTTTCTCACGAGCAACAATACGCGCGAGATCTCCGATGCGCTCAAGCGTCGGTGCCTGCACCTGTACATCCCCTTTCCCGATGCGCCGCTCGAGCAGAAGATCATTCGCGCGCGGGTACCGGAGATCCCACCGGAGCTGGAGCGCCAGCTCGTGCACTTCATTCAGAGCCTGCGCGAGCTGGACCTGAAGAAAGCACCGGCGATTTCCGAGACCATCGACTGGGCACGGACGCTGACGCTGCTGCATGCCGAGGAGCTGGCCCCGGAGCTGGTGCGACAGACCCTGAACGTGGTGCTCAAATTCCAGGATGACATCGACAACGTCACGCCGGACATTCCGTCGCTGACCCAGCAGGCGCGCAGCGGTCAGCGGCCGCACGGCTGACTTACCGAGCAACCGGATACGCCGTGGAACGCCCGATCACCCAGTTCATCGATGCGTTGCGCATGGCCGACGTCCGCATCTCGCCCGCAGAAACCCTGGATGCCTTCGAGGCCGTAGAGCTGGTTGGCTACGATGACCGGGCGCTGCTGAAAGACACCCTGCGGCTGGTATTGCCGAAGACGCTGGACGAAAAGCTCGCCTTCGACGCCTGCTTCGATGCCTACTTCGCACCACCGGACCTCGATACCGCAAACGATGGGGCGGACGCGGCCGATACGACTGGGCGCGACGATACCGGCGGCGAGACCACGGCGGGCACCGGGGCAGGAGATGGTGAGGGTGCGCAGCCCGGCGAGGGCGAGTCCGAGCCCGGCAACGGTGCTACCGCACCGGCTGCCGCAGCCGGCGATGCCGCCGACGCTGCTGACCGCAGCGCCAAGAGCGGCGATGGCGCCGTCGAGGTCCGCTCTACCCTTGGCCGCCTGATCATCGACAACGACCGCGCGGAGCTGAATGCCCGGCTCGTCGAAGCTGCCAACGCCGTGGGCCTGTCGGACATCAAGGTGTTCACCCAGAAGGGGCTCTACACGCGGCGCATCATGGACGCCATGGGGCAGCCGGCGCTGCAGGACGACCTCCGCCGCCTCGAAGACAACGGCGGGACCGACGGTCACCGTCTGGCCAACCGCCTCCGCCTCGGACGCGACCGGCTGCGGGAGCAGGTTCGCGATTACGTCGAGCAGCAGTTTCTGCTGCACGCCGATGCCGACGGCATGAAGCTGCGGGAAGAGATGCTGCGCAAGGTCAAGCTTTCCAACGTCGACCAGCGCAACTTCAAACTCATCTCGACCGTGGTCGAGCGCATGGCGAAGAAGCTGATCGCCCTGCACTCCCGGCGCCGCCGGGTGACCAAGCGCGGGCAGCTCCACATCCAGCGGACCCTGCGCCACAACATGAGCTACGACGGCGCCATCTTCGACCTGCGTTGGAAGTCCACCAAGGTGGATCGGCCGAAAGTGTTTGCCATCTGCGACGTGTCGGGTTCGGTTGCCGCATACGCACGCTTCATGCTGATGTTTCTGTACAGCCTCGAAGCGGTCATGCCGAAAGTGCGTTCCTTCGCCTTTTCCAGCGAGCTGGCCGAAGTAACCGCGTTGTTCGAGCAGGAAGATCTGGAAACCGCGCTGAACCGCACCCTCGCTGAACACGGCGGTGGCTCGACGGACTACGGTCAGGCGCTGGCGGACTTCAAGCGCCTGGCGCTGGACGACGTCGACAACCGCAGCACCATCATCATCCTCGGCGACGGCCGCAACAACTATGGCGACGCTCGGGCGGAGCTGCTGCGGGAGCTTTATGAGCGCGCCAAGCGGGTGCTCTGGCTCAACCCGGAATCCCCCCGCAGCTGGAACCTGGGCGATGCGGAAATGCGCAAGTACGGCACTTACTGCCACCAGGTCGCGGAGTGCAACTCACTCCTGCATCTGGAGCGCGTGGTCGGCAACCTGCTGAAAACGGTCTAGTGGACCGGACGGGGGCCGGGGCTGCGATCCGGTGGGAACCCGGGCACGAGCCGTCCGGCAAGGGCATAATGGAGTGATGGAACCGCATCATGAAGCACCTTCATGAAAGACTTACCACGATGAAAGACTTACCAGGGGCTCGCCGCACATGGGCCTGAAGCACGCAGGACACCGGCCGTGAACACCGTCGCCAGCCGCCCGGAACCCACCGATCTCGTCGCTCAGGGGCGCCGCCAGCTGCTGTGGCTCGGAGGGCTTGCACTGCTCGGTTTTCTGGTACTGCTGTTCGTGCTGTCGAGCGTCGCCGGGATGGGCAGCGAGACCGGCGGGAGCAATCCCGGCATCGATACCACGGGCAGCCAGATCACCCTGGCCCTGCGGGAGGAACCGCCACAGCTCGACAGCACCAAGGCGACCGACCAGGTCAGCGGCTTCGTGCTCGGCCATGTGATGGAGGGCCTGCTGCGCTTCGACGAGCAGAACCGTCTGGCACCCGGTGTCGCCGAGCGCTGGGAGATCACCGAACGGGGCGCCACCTTCTGGCTGCGGCGCAATGCCCGCTGGAGCAACGGCGAAACCATTACGGCACACGATTTCGTGTTCTCCTGGCGAACGGCCGTCGATCCTGCGAACGCATCGGAATACGCGTTCATCATGTATCCGGTAAAGAACGGGGAAGCCATCAATCGCGGTGAGCTGCCGTTGACGGACCTCGGCGTCCGTGCCGTGGACGACTTCACCCTCGAGGTCGAGTTCGAAAAACCCATCGCCTACTTCGACAAGCTCGTGGTGTTCGTCACCTACCGGCCGGTCCAGGAGCAGTTCTACCGAGGAACCAACGGGCGCTATGGCGCCGACGCTGACCAGATGCTCTACAGCGGCCCATTCATGATCGATCGCTGGGTCCACGGCGCGCACCTGCGCCTGGTGAAGAATCCGAATTACTGGAACGCCGACAGCATCCAGCTCGAAGTCATCGACTTTCCCTACATCACCTCAGACGTCAACGCGACGCTGAACCTGTTCAAGGACGGCAGCATCGCGTCGACGGGGCTTGCTGCCGAAAATCTCGAGGATGCCCTGAACCAGCGCTGGGAAATCAACCGATTCATGGACGGGTCGGTGTTTTACATCGAGTTCAACCACCGCGAGGGGCGCCCGACCACCAGCCGGCACCTGCGCCGCGCCATGCAGCTGGTCAACGATCCCAGCGAGCTGGTGTACAAGGTGATCAAGGCACCCGGCTACCTGCCCGGGGAGAGCCTGTTCCCGGTCTGGCTGCGCGGCGCGGAGGGCTTTCTGCGCCAGGAATACCCGGCACCGGTCGCCCGGGTCGACATCGAAGCAGCGCGCCGCGAGCTGGAGCTGGCTAAGGCAGAGCTTGGCGTCGACGAAATCCCGCCGCTGGTGCTGCTGTCCGGCGATAATCCGCTGTCCAGCAAACAGTCCGAGTACTACCAGAACCTGTTCCGGCGCACGCTGGGCCTGGATCTGCGCATTGACAAGCAGATCTTCAAGCAGCGGCTGGCCAAGATGACCTCCGGGGAGTTCGACCTGGTCCTGGCCGGCTGGGGCCCGGATTTCGACGACCCGCTGACCTTCGGCGATCTGTTCGCAAGCTGGAACCTGAACAACCGCGGGCGCTACGCGAATCCGGAGCTGGATCGCTGGGTTCGCGTTGCGCAAGGCTCCCTCGATCAGGCGGAGCGCGCACAGGCCTTCGGCCAGATCCAGCAGGTGCTCTTCGACGACGCCGTGCTGCTCTACAACTACGAGCGCGGCCTGGTCTACGTCACCGACTCGCGGCTGCAGGGCATCGTCCGTCGCCAGGCGGGTCACGATCCGGATTACACCTATGCCTTCATCAACAGCGCAGAAAACTAAGTCGCGATGCTGAGCTACACCATTCGCCGTCTGCTGCAGGGACTGTTGACCGTTCTGTTCATCGCCACGGCGACGTTCGTCGCGATGCACAGTGTGCCGGGTGATCCGCTGACCAACGACAAAGCCATGAGCGCCGAAATCCGGGCCAACCTCGAGGCCAAGTACGGGCTCGATAAGCCAAAGCTCCAGCAGTATCTGATCTACATGAAGAATCTGGTTCAGGGCGATTTCGGCATCTCTTTCACCCAGCAGAACCGCCAGGTCAACGACATCATCCGCGAGCACTTCCCGGTCTCCGCCACCCTCGGCATCCTCGCCATCGTAATCGCCGCGCTCGGCGGCATCGTCTGGGGCGCGCTGACGGCGCTGTACCGGAACAAGCTCCCGGACGTCGTCATCATGTTTCTGGTCATCCTGTTCATTTCCGTGCCGAGCTTCGTGATCGCCGCCTTCGGGCAGCTCGCGCTGGTCAACCTCAACGATCTGGCCGGAACCTCGATCCTGCCCGTGGCCGGTTGGGGTTCCGCCCGCCACATGCTCATGCCGGCGCTCGTCCTCGGGCTCGGCACCATGGCGTACCTGACCCGCCTGATGCGCTCCTCGATGCTCGAAATCGTGAGTTCCGATTACGTCCGCACGGCCAAAGCCAAGGGGCTGCCAGCGACCCAGATCTTCACCCGCCACCAGCTGCGCAACGCCGTGCTTCCGGTGGTCACCGTGCTCGGCCCGGCGATCGCAGCGATCACGACCGGCGGCTTTGTGGTTGAGCTGATCTTTGCGATTCCCGGCCTTGGCCGCTACTTCGTGCAGGCGGTACAGCAGCTCGATTACACCGTGATCATGGGTACCACTGTGTTTTACGGCGCGTTTCTGGTGTTCATGGTGATCCTGGTAGACCTGGTTTACGGTTTCATTGATCCGCGGGTGAGAGTCAGTTGAGCGAAACCAACCTCGCACCGTCGGCAGCCGACTTCGCCCCGCTGCACCAGAAGGCCGCAGCCCAAGGGCTGAGCCGACCGTCGCTGTCTTACTGGCAGGATGCCTGGCAGCGCCTGAAGAAAAACGGCCGCGCGGTGGCCAGCGGCTGGATCATCATTGCGATGCTGGCTTTTACCGTGCTCGGCCCGCTCGTGTGGCAGGTGGATCCAGCGACGCAGGATGTCGATCAGATCAGCCAGCCACCCTTCGCCTCGCGCGCCGCGCGCCTGGTAGCGCCCTTTACCCCCTGGCGCCCCGATCTGCTCGCAACCCGCGCCGAGGGTGCGGCCATCGACGGCGAGGCGACCACCCAGGCCGTCCGCCTGCACTGGGCACCGATTCCGGATGCCGCCAGCTACCGCATCTACCGCAACATCTTTCCGGTGGAACCGGGCGCGGCCCTTGGACTGCCCCTGGCCGACATCCTGCGGCCGGAGCAACCCTGGTTCGAAGACCGCCTGGACCTCGTTCCCCGCACCTACCACTACGCCATCGTCCCGCTGAATGCCGCCGGTGCACGGCTGGGCCCGGTGATTCCGGTGACCGCCAACGTCGAGCGGGTAATCACGGTCAGCGAGGCCGAGGCGCGGGAGCTCAAGCTCAGCAGCCCGCCGGTGCTCGGCGAAGCGGTGCAGCTCAAGCTGCACCCGCTGGGCACGGACTACCTGGGGCGCGACATGCTGGCGCGGCTCATGCACGGCGCTCGGGTCTCCCTGTTCATCGGTATTTTTGCGCCGCTGCTCTACGTGCTGTTCGGCGTGCTGTACGGCGCCATCGCAGGATTCCTCGGTGGGCCCGTGGACCAGATCCTCATGCGCACCGCCGACTTCGTGGTTGCCCTGCCCTTCCTGCTGTTCATGATCCTGTTCAAGATTGCGTTCGGCGTGCAGCCCGGGGAAAGCGGTATCGCCCCGATGCTGGTTGCGCTGGTGCTGCTGTCCTGGCCGTCCACCGCGCGCCTGGTTCGCGGCCAGATCCTGCAGATTCGCGAGGAGGGCTATATCAGCGCCGCCCAGCTGCTCGGTGCGCGCACCAACTACCTGGTGTTGCGGCACATGATTCCGAACACTATGGGCGTCATTCTGGTGACGCTGACCTTTGCGGTACCGAGCGCCATCTTCACCGAGGCTTTTCTGTCGTTCATCGGTATGGGCGTCGCACCGCCCACGCCGTCCTGGGGCAGCATGAGCAACGAAGGCATCAAAACGATGCTCAGCCATCCGCACGAGCTGATCTTCCCGGCCATATTCATCAGCATCACCGTGCTGGCGTTCAACCTGCTGGGTGACGGGCTGCGCGATGCGCTGGATGCACGCATGCGGTCCCGGGAATAGCCATGAACCAGACTCAGACCACCGCCCCACGAACGCCACTGCTCGAGGTCGACAACCTGCGCGTGGAGTTCGACACCTACGGTGGCATCGTGCAGGCGGTGCGCGGCGTGAGCTTCGCGGTGCATGCCGGCGAAACGCTTGCGGTGGTCGGCGAGTCCGGCTGCGGTAAGTCCGTGACCGTGCAGGCGCTCATGGGCCTTGTTCCCATGCCGCCGGGGCGGATCACCGGCGGTACGGCGCGCCTGCGCGGCGAGCCCATCCTCGGCCTGGAGCGCGCGAACGGCCGGGCCATCCGCGGCGATCAGATCGGCATGATCTTTCAGGATCCGATGACGTCGCTGAACCCGACCATGACCATCGGCGCGCAGATCGCCGAACCGCTGAGCGTGCATCGCGGATTCACCAGGGAACAGGCGCTCAAGCGGGCAGAGGAACTGCTCGACATGACCCGTATTCCCGAGGCTAAAGCGCGGGCGCGGCAATACCCCTTCGAATTCTCCGGCGGCATGCTGCAGCGGGCCATGATCGCCATGGCCATCGCCTGCGAGCCGGACCTGCTCATCGCCGATGAGCCGACGACGGCGCTGGATGTCACGATCCAGGCGCAGATCCTCGATCTGCTGAATGATCTGAAGCGCGACACCAACATGGCCATCGTCCTCATCACGCACGACCTCGGCGTCGTTGCCCGCATGGCTGACGAAGTTGCCGTTATGTATGCGGGCCAGGTCGTCGAGCATGGCAGCGTGGACGACGTCTTCTACCGGTCTGCGCACCCCTATACCGTCGGTTTGAGGGCGGCCATGCCAACCAACCAGCGGCCGGAACCGGGCCAACCGGCACCGCGGCTGATGCCGATCGACGGCAGCCCGCCGGATCTCTTTGCACCGCCCAGCGGCTGTGGCTACTGCGCCCGCTGCCCGCACGCCATGCAGATCTGCAACGAGCGGATGCCACCGCTGTTCGATCTCAAGGGCCGGCAGGACGCGCGCTGCTGGCTGCAGCACCCCGACAATCCGCACCGCGTTGGAGACCTGCACTATGACACCGCTGGTTGAAGTCCGGGCGCTGACCAAGCACTTCCAGCTCGACCGCGACCGCACCGTGCACGCGGTCGACGAGGTGAGCCTGGACATCGAGGAGCGGGAAATCGTCGGTCTGGTCGGGGAGAGCGGCTCCGGCAAATCAACCTTAGGCAAAACGCTGCTCGGGCTCCACGACAAGACCGCGGGCGAGGTCCGCTACCGCGGCGAAGTGCTGCCCCAGCGCTACCATCCAAGGGACTTTCAGGCTCAGGCTGACCGTCTGCAGATGATCTTTCAGGACCCCTACTCGTCCCTGAACCCGCGGATGACGGTTGGCGAAATCATCGGTGAAGGCCGGCGGCTGCACCAGGGGGAGTCAGCCGCTGAGCTGCGCGACCGGGTTGCCGGCTGGCTCGAAAAGGTGGGGCTGCAGGCCGATCACATGTCCCGTTATCCGCACGAGTTTTCCGGCGGCCAGCGCCAGCGCATCGGCATCGCCCGCGCGCTGATCATGGAGCCGGAGTTTGTCGTTTGCGACGAACCGATTTCCGCTCTGGACGTCTCGGTGCAGGCTCAGGTGGTGAACCTGCTCGACGAGCTGAAAGATTCCATGGGCCTGACCCTGCTGTTCATCGCCCACGACCTGTCCATGGTGCGCTATGTCAGCGATCGCATGGCGGTCATGTACCTGGGATCCCTGGTCGAGGTTGGTCCAGCTGACGCTGTCTTTTTTGAGCCTCAGCATCCGTACACGAAGCTGCTGGTCGGCTCCAATCCGGAACCGGATCCAGTCGCCGAGCGCGCACGGGCATCAACGCTGATCAGCGGAGAAATCCCCTCTCCGGTCAACGTCGGCGCCGGCTGCCGTTTCGTCAACCGCTGTCCCCAGGCTATGGACCGCTGCCGGACCGAGACACCGCACCTCATTGCCACCGACAGCAACCGCCAGGTCGCCTGCCACCTGTTTGACCCGGCCGCCTGAGTACCGGAACCTGCGGTCTTCGCGTGAGCGTTGGACAGGAAGCAGATCCCTATGCCCCCCCTACCCACAGGCGGTACCGTTGCCGTCACCGGCGCTGCCGGCTTCATCGGCGGCTGGATGGTCCGGACGCTTCTGGACCACGGCTATCGTGTTCGAGCCTGCGTCCGCAATGCGGACGACGACGCCAGAGTCGCTTTTCTGAAGGCGATGCCCGGCTTCGCCAGCGGCCGGCTGACGCTGCACTCCGCTGACCTCGACGAAGACGGGTGTTTCGATGACATCTTTCCGGGCTGCCACGCGGTGGCCCACCTTTCCCACGTTACCGACTACTCGGACCAGGACTATGTTGATCGTGTCTGCGGCCACATTATCGGCGCCATCGATCGGGCCGAAACGGTGTCCCGGGTCGTGGTCACATCAAGCCTGGCCGCCGTGATTTCGGAAGTGGAACTCGAGGAGCTGCGACGGCGCCCGGTCATCTACGAAGATCGCTATCCGGACAGCACCAATCCAAAGCGCAGCGCTGCCAACCAGGGCTACGCCATTACCAAAGAACGCGCCGAAGGGCTGTTCGCAGCGGCCGCAGCGATAAACAGCCGCTGGGACTCCATCGCCTGCTGCCCGTCCGACAACGTCGGGCCGATATTGGCACCGCATCAGCGCAAAGGGGCCTGGCAGCACCAGGTAGCCCGTATGCTGGAGGGCGACTACGAGCAGAGCTGGGCATATCGCCCCTGGTTCCCCGTAGACGTTCGCGACTGCGCGATCGCGCACCTGGGCCTGTTGGAAAGCACGCGTGTGCGCAACGGTGAACGCTACCTGGCCTGGTCAACGGACGCGGTCACCGTCGAGACCATCTGCGCTCGCATTGCCACGCTGCTGCCCGAGCTCGACTTCCGGGTGTCCGAACCCCGCGACCAGCACCCCGACAAGCTCAAGGCGCGGGAAGCCTACTTCCGGAGCTGCTGGGACGGCTGCGACCTGCGCAATGACCGCATCCGTGACTGCCTCGGCCTGACCTTTCGCAGCTTCGACGAATCGCTACGGGACTGCGTCGAGAGCCTGATCAGCGTTGCCGGGGTTCAGTCCGTGCAGCGGGGCTGAAGCTCCCGACGACAACTATTCGGCAGCGCCGGAGTCGCTGTTCGCCGCGACCCGCTCAGCCATATCGGTGAACGGTTTCACCAGGTCGAGCGGCAACGGAAATACGATCGTCGACGCATTCTTGTTGCCCATGTCGTTCAGCGTCTGCATGTAGCGCAGCTGCATGCTGCCCGGGCTGGCGGCGAGGACCTGTGCAGCTTCAAGCAGCTTCTGCGATGCCTGCAGCTCGCCTTCGGCGTTGATGACCTTAGCTCGCCGTTCCCGTTCCGCTTCGGCCTGGCGGCCGATCGCACGGATCATCGACTCGTCGAGATCCACCTGCTTGATCTCGACGTTCACGACCTTGATGCCCCACTCCTCCGTCTGGGCGTCAATGATTTCCTGCACGTCGTTGTTGAGCTTGTCACGCTCGGACAGCATCTCATCGAGGTCATGCTTGCCCAGGACCGAACGCAGCGTGGTCTGGGCCAGCTGGCTGGTCGCGATGCCAAAATCCTCAACGCGGATGATTGCCCGCTCGGGATCGACGACGCGGAAGTACAGCACCGCGTTGACGTGCACGGTAACGTTGTCTTTCGAAATCACGTCCTGGCTTGGCACATCAAGGGTGATGACCCGCAGATCGACCTTGATCATGCGCTGGATGCCGGGAATCAGAAAGATGAGGCCTGGGCCTTTAACCGCCTGAAACCGGCCCAGAAAGAAGACCACGGCGCGTTCGTACTCCGGCACGATCTTGATGATCGCGCTGAGCAGCATGAACCCGAGGATGCCTACAAAAAGATAAGGCAACAGTTGATCCATCAGCATTGTCTCCAGCAGGAAAAGAAATTCCGTCAGAAGGTTCTCGAGCGCCGTACCTACGGGCCCTCGACAACCTGTACCGTGAGGCCGTCAACGGCGACGACCTTCAACCGTTGCCCGGTTCGAGCCGGGATCTCGCTCACCGCGCGCCAACGCTCTCCGCTCATGCGGACATGGCCGACGTAACGCCCCTCTTCGGCCGTAAAGTCATCGAGGGCGTAGACCTTTTCTTCATCGACGGCTTCGAGCCCAACGGCCGGACGGTGCCGCCTGAGCGCCAGAAAACGGCCAATGGCCCAGAACAGAAAGGCACCGCCAAGCAGCGCTGTGCCGCCGACCAGGGGCAGAGAAACCGAAAGACCCGTACCGTCCATCAGAATGATCGAACCTGCAACAAAGGCGAACAACCCACCAATGCCCAGGATACCGAAACTCGGCACAAAGGCCTCGGCCACCATGAAAGCGATACCCAGCACCATCAGCGCCAGCCCTGCATAGTTCACCGACAGCACCTGAAAGGCGAAGAGCGCAAGGATCAGGCAGGTCGCGCCGACGACGCCGGGAATCAGGCCGCCGGGATTGTAGAGCTCAAAAAGAATCCCATAGAAGCCAATGAGCATCAGAAAATAGGCGATGTTCGGGTTGCTGATCACCGACAGCAGTCGCGTGCGCCAGCCGGGCTCGAGGGTGACGACGTCGAGACCGGCGGTATTGAGCGTGCGCTGGCCCTGAGGCAGGCTTACGCTGCGTCCATCAACGAGCTGCAGCAGAGCTGCCGTATCGGGCGCCAGCAGATCCACCACGTTCTGTGCCAGCGCCTCTTCGGCGCCAAGATTCGCGGCACTGCGCACGGCCCCTTCCGCCCAGTCGGCATTGCGCCCGTGGCGCAGCGCCAGCTCGCGAATATAGGCCACCGCGTCTTCCAGCACCTTCTGCTCCATCGCCGAACCGCCGCCCCGGACCTTCCTGATCGCGTCGCGCGCGGCATCTTCGATGCCCTGGTCCTCCGCCGCCGGCTCATCGCCTGGGGGATCCTGATCGTCGGTCAGGCCAGGCAGTCCGCCCATCTGCACCGGTGTAGCCGAACCGAGGTTGGTGGTCGGCGCCATGGCGGCCACGTGGCAGGCAAGGAGGATGTAGGTGCCCGCGCTCGCGGCCTGGGCGCCTGAGGGACTTACGTAGCAGATCACCGGGATCTCCGCCCCGAGAATCGCTTTGATGAGACCGCGCGTTGCGGTCATCAGGCCGCCGGGGGTATCGATCGTGAGCAGCACGGCCGCCGCCGCCTCGTCCTCTGCCTGACGGATGCCCTGTACGATGAAGTCGGCGTTGACCGGTCCGATGGCGCCTTCGATCCGGAGCTCCGCCACCCGACCGCCCAGACCTTCGGCAGCGTAGGCCGACGTCATGAGGGCCAGCAGCAGGACACTGATCACCGAAACGAGCTGCTTGCCTGCGGTCATCGGGTGCATCCTTTCCGGCTAACGGTCATATCCGAATCGTCCCTGGCATTCACGAGCCCTACCCATCTGCCGCATCCGGCAGGACCATCTTCTGACTCGCAGCGTACCGCCTGAACTGGGGCAAAAAAAAGGGCGCCAATCGGCGCCCTGTCAGACAAGGGAGCCAATGAACGTTGCCGCTCATTGGCTGTGGTCCTATTCGAAGCTGAAGCGCACGGATGCGCCGAAGATCCGCGGCTCCGTCAGGAAGTAGTTACGGAAGAAGCCCGAGGTATCTGAGGTCAGGTAGTGACCGGTGATGTTGTTCTCGTCCTCCAGGTTCCGTACCCAGGCCCGCGCCTGCCAGCGACCGTTAGCGCTCTCGTAGATGAGCGACAGGTTCCACTGGTCCCAGGCGTCGATGGCATCGCCAGGCGTGTTGAACTCCCGCGCCTGCATGTCGTCCTGCCAGTAGTAGTCCACCCGTGCCGTCAGCGAGCCGGCGATGGCTGCTGGCGAAATGGTGTACGCGGCACCGATGTGGACGGTGTTCTCCGGAGAGTTCGGCAGTGCATTGCCGTCGAGCTGCGTGTTCAATCCATCAGAGGTGGTGACACCCACCGCATCGAGGTAAGCGCGGCTCATGTAGGCCGGCGTGCCATCCGGATACAGCGTGCCGGGGATCGGGAACGCAGCACCGGCAGCAATCGCGCCAGGCACCGCTGCCGCGACTTCCGAAGCCACCGCCACGTAGTTGACGCCCGTGACCGCACCCAGATCGATGTTATTCAGCGTGACCCAATCCGGATTGTTCGCCGTACGGTTGGTGGGATCATTCGACTCACCACCATCTACCGAGGTGTTCAGGTACGAGTAAGAGAAGTCGAAGGCAAGGCCCGGCGCAAAGTCCGGCAACCAGTAGCTTTCGAGTTCGAACCCGTAAATCGTTGCGTCGATGTTGTCGTTGATCGAGCTGTTGTTGGCGATCCGGGTGATCTGCAGGCCCGTGTAGTCATAGTAAAAGGCTGCAGCATTTACCGTCATGCGGCCATCCATGAGCGTCGTCTTCGTTCCGATCTCGAGCGAATCAACGGTCTCTTCGGCAAAGTCAAACTTGATGTCGCCCTGAAACTGGTCGCTGACCGGCGGGTTGAAGCCGCCGGGCTTGTAACCCCGGCTGTAGAAGCCGTAGATCAGCGTGTCGTCGTTCACCGACCAGTCGAGACCGATGCGGCCCGTCGTTTCCCGAAAGGTAAAATCGTCCGGGCTGTTCGTCAGGCTCCGCCGTTCACCGGGCTGCGGTACCAGCGGGATGGCGCGGACGGCCGCGAGCCGTTCGGCGCTCAGCGGTGCGGTGCCAACAGCCGCATTGAACAGATCCGTGGCGTCGTAGAGCGCCGCACGATCAGCCTGGAAGGTATCAGCACCTGCCGCGAAAGCCGCCTCGCGGCTGAGCTCACCCCCAGCACCGGGAATGAAGTTGGCATCCAGGAACACGTTGGCGTCCCGGACCAGCTTGTTGTCCGTGTTCTGCCGCAGACCAACGGTCAGCTTCAGCGACTCGGTCAGGTCGAAGTACAGCTCACCGAAATAGGCGATGCCATCCTGTTCGAGACCATTGTTGTTCGGCGCATTGGTCGAGTTGAAAGTCGCCGGATAGGCGCCGGTCAGGATACCCAGCAGGTCGAGGGTATTGGCAGCCACATAGTAGTCGTTGCTGGAGCCGGAGTCGTAGGCGTTGACACCGAGGACGAAGTTGACCGGCCCGTCAAAGGCGGAGTTGACCTTGGCTTCCACGGTCCAGTACTCAGAAGAATCGCTGGCCTGGTCAAAGGAAAAGACCCTCGTCTGATCTACCGCCGCGACGCAGCCACCATTGAGTCCCGAAGTACCTGCATTGTAGTTACACTCGCCGCTGGTCCAGTCCTCGCCCGCGCGACCGGCCGGCGCCGAGGTCGGGTACCCACCGATGCCGATGTCGTTCAGCGTCGGCCCAACGTCCAGGTTGTAATCCTGCTGCGCAAGATAGTCCGTCTCCTGATAGGCACCGAGCAGGCCAACGGAGAAATTCTCGAACTCGTAGGTGAAGCCACCAGCCCAGATTTCTTCTTCGTTTTCGAAGATCGGCTCGAAGTCCGTATGCATGTCGCGGAAATCGATGTTGGTCGGTCGCGGGAAGTCGTAGTT
>JBCDGJ010000069.1:0-22667 GCA_038757945.1 Pseudomonadota bacterium | reverse complement strand
GGGGGGGCCGGGTGGCCGGCCCCCCCCCGCCACCGTCCCCCCCCCCCCCCCCCCCCCCCCCGGCATACGCGGGGGGGGCCGCCCGCCGCCGGCACGGCCTGCTCCAGGGTCGCGATCCGGAGACCATCCTGGCGCTGCAGCTGGCCGCCTTCGAGCGGCTGCTCACCAGCGATAACGCGCAGCAGGGTGGATTTGCCGGAGCCGTTGCGGCCGATCAGACACACCCGCTCCTTCGGCTCGATGATCAGCTCTACCTGATCGAGCACGGGCGTCGGACCAAAGGCCAGCTGGCCCTGACGAAGATGAATGAGAGACATAACAGCCGCCGGCAGAATGCGGGGTAGCATGCCAGCTTGCGGCACCGCTGACAGCACCCTGACATTCAAGGAGACCTTCTAAAACTCGTTCTCGAGGCGGGTCAGCCAGTAGTCGGCATCGAAGTCGTCTGTACCCGTGAGCCGGCGCCAGAACCGGGCCCGGTTGATGAACTCCAGCCGCTCGACATCGGCTTCGAACCAGGGCTCCGGTGTCGTCAGCGCAGCGTGCACCGGATCTCGCGCGGCGGCCGGGTTCTGCCAGAAGATCGGTCGCTGCCGGCTTGAGTCCGCCGGCAGATCCCGTGTGTCCCAGAGCCGTACCTGCGGCTCCTGGGGCGCAAGCCGCAGCTTCCACATATAGCGCCGGTCCGTGCCCCGGTTCGCCCCGCCGCCATGCCAGAGGCCGTGGTGCAGAAACAGCAGCGTCCCCGCCGGACAGACCATATGCTGCTGGCCACGGATATTCTGGTAACGCGCGATCGCGCTTTCGCTGACGATGCGCAGGTGGCTGCCGGGCAGATAGCGGGTGCCGCCCATGTCCGCGGTGACCGCGTGCGGGTAGTACATGATCTGCACGTCGAAAGCGCCACGGGGATCAATAGTGGAGTCCTGATGATAGTGCTGCGCAACCTCGCGCCGGCCCGGTGGCGGCGGAAAGGTCACGTGCAGAAAGTGGTGGTCAACCACGGCCGCCGCACCGACCAGCGACTCGATAGCCCCGGCGACAATCGGCAGCTCAAGCAGCGCACCAAGCGCGCTCGACCCTGCAAAAGCGCTGCGCCACGGCGTACCCGGCGCAATGAACGGCAGAGCCTGATGCGCCAGCAGCGCCCGGTAGACAGCAACCGGGTCATTCCGGTCGGCTTCCGGCAAGCGGTCCGACGTCAGACACTGATCAAGCTCGGCGCAGACCTGCTGATTGATCCGGTCCGGTACCACGCCATCGAAGCGCAGCACGCCACGGGCAGCAAACTCCGCCATCTGCACCGTGCTCAGCTTGATCAGTTCGCCCATCCGTCCTCCGCCTCCACCGGTACCCGTCTCTCGAAGAAGAACTCGTACTTCAGATAGGCGGTCACGAACTCGTTGCCCGACTCGTGGGTCAGCAACGGGCTCGCCTGAATCAGCCGCCAGCCATCGCGCAGCGCATCGAGCCCGGTCCGGTAGGGCGGCTCCGGATCGTCCCCCGCGTCGCCGGCAAAGGTGCGCGTTGCACCGCCGCCATCGTAGAAGCTCCAACCGACCACCCTGGTATCGAGCGCCGATGTCGTCAGGTACAGCACCAGCACCTGCTGGCGCTCATGCGCCGCATTCATGAGCCGCTGCGACCGGGCAGCAGACGCTCCTGCTGCAGCACGGCAATCCATTTTCGGAACATGAGCTCCGTATCGATTACGCCGTGGAAGCCGGCACGACGCAGCTTGATGGTCGATACCAGCGCTGGCGGTGGCGCTCCGCCGTCGAAGCCGTAGGCCATAGTGAAATCCGCATAGTGGTGGGATTCGCCAAGCAGCCGCTCGAGGTCGGGCTCGATGAGCTCGTGCTCGGTCGCGATGGCACGCCAGGTTGGAGCCGCATTGGCCAACAGCGCCGCCACCGACATGGGTCGATCCTCTCCGACCGGCATGCCCAGCGCGTCGGCGATCGCTGGCCAGACCGAGCGCCAGGCAAAGACGTCTCCGTTAGTGACGTTGAAGATCTGGTCCTGCGCTGCCGCCGCCGATCCAGCCCAGTCGATGACCTCCGCCAGCAGATCCGCGTCCACCGCCTCGAGCACGCCGCCCTCGCCGCCCGGGAAGTGCAGGGGCGCGCCCTCTGCGCGCAGCACCGCGCCGTAGGCTCCGAGCACTGGAATCAGATTCATGGCGACCCCCGTTGCGTCGCCAAAGATGATCTGCGGACGCAGGATAGTCCAGCACCAGGGCATGCCGCTCGCCTGCTCGCGGATGAACGCCTCCTGCAACCAGTAAAAGTTGTCGTGCACATGTTCCGAGCGATCCTCCCGGGCCGGCAGATCAATCGGTCGCACGTGGGCCCCGTAGGCTTTCGTGCCCTGCAGCAGCGTGACGTGCGCAAGCGGACCCGAGCCGGCAAGCAGCGGCTCCAAGAGGTTAGACAGCATGCGCTCGTTGGTCGCCATCTGCTCGGCCTCGAGCCATCCGGCGATGAGGCCGGGCTGCTCGTAGAGCGCAGCGTAAACCACGTGAGTGATGTCCGGATGTGTCGCGGCCAGCGCCTTGGTCGCGTCCCGATCCAGCAGGTCCAGAGCCACATGCTCCGCTCCATAGGTCTGGCGGGGCCGTCGCCGGGACACCGCCAGCGTCTCGACGCCCTGCCGGGCAAAGCGCCGCATGGCCGCCAGGCCAACCACGCCTGTGGCGCCGACCACCAGCACCTTTTTGCGCAGGGTAGTGTCCCGACCCGGATGCGAACCTGTTTCTGCCATACAACCTGCCTTCTGTAGCCCGCTTCCCGAGACCCTTCGTCACCGGTTGCTGCGCGCAGCAACACCGAGCAGCTTTCGTCCCCGCGTAAAGACCTCCGGGGGTACCCCGAGGTGTTCTTTCAGCACGACGTTCCGATCCCACTGATTCTCATGGGCCCAGGCGCCTTTGGCCTCTCCCAGGGAGATGTGATTCAGATGGTAAAGCGGCGACACCAGCGGAAAAAACTGCAGCGGCCAATCGCTGCCGTAGATCATCCGATCGATCAGGCCAGCCTGCTCAAGAGCCTCGTTGAGGTAGTTCAGCTTGTTGATCTGCGTCAGGCTCGAGATATCGGTGTAGAGGTTTGGATAACGACGGAACAGCGGCAGGATCCGATCGAAGTTGCGCTGGCCGTCAACGCTGCCGGTCGTCGCGATGTGCGCGGCAATGACCGTTACCCCAAGCGACAGCGGCAGCTCCAGCCGTTGTGGATCACCAAAGCGATCATCGGCGCCGGCGAAGGAGCGTTCCTGCCCGGCGTGCGACAGCAACGGCAGCTCAAGCGCCACCATCCGCCGGTAGAACGGCTCGATCGCGGGATCCGCCGGATCGATCAACTGAATGTTCGGAATCCACTTCACCAGTACCGCGCCCGCCGCGGCCACCGCATCGAGGCGTACCAACGCATCCGGACGGTAGGGGTTGATGCTCGCGCCGAGATGCAGGTTCGGGTAACGGGCGAGCTCACGGATCAGATAGTCGTTCGGCACGTAGATCTGTGTGCGCGCTTCATCGAGGCTGCCGTCTGCACCGATGACACCATCCATCGCCAGAATCACCGCATCATCAACCCGCTGCGACTCCCGGATCCGCGTGGCCAGCTTACGCAGCAGCACGGCGTCGCCTTCGGCCTCGAGCTCGGCCTCCGTCACCCCCATGGCCCGGAGGTAGATGGCGAACTTGTAGCTGTTCCGCATGGCCTGGTTGATGAACGCACCGCTGCCACCAGCACCGATCCCAGCCGCGTGGACGTGCATGTCGAGATAGCCGCTCCGGGCCTGTCGATCCGGCGCCAACCCGGTCAGGGACCAGGCTGCCGCGATGGCGAGCGCCCCGACCCCGACGATGATCAGCAGCAGGCGCAAGCTAGCCATGGCGATGCGGCAGTCCTCCGGGCCTTGGAGCAACCAGCGACGGGTGGCGCGTAACTCGCTGTTCCAGGCACTTTCAGCACGTTCAACTTCATCGGCGATCACAAAGCTGCAGCGAACAAGCGGTAACAGCGGAAGATTCGCAGCAGCCCTCATACTGCTTTAGTGTCGCCCCATGAACAACCGATCGGTCATTGCCATCATTGGTGCGGGTCCAGCAGGCCTGCACTGCGCCGCCGCGCTGGCAGCTCGCGGGTTCGACCTCGCTCAGCTTCGGATCTTCGACAAGAGCCGCAGCATCGGCGGGCGGCTTGCGAGCCGCCGCCGTCCCGGATTCGAGTGGCATCACGGAGCCCCCAACGCCGTGCTGGAGCAGGATCAGACCGTGAGCATCCGGTCCTATCGCGCCGGCCTCAAGGCGGCTTCCAGAACACTGCCCATCCGCTTCGCCAGCGAGCTCCGAACCGTCCGCCCCGGTACGGCCAGTGGCGCAACCTGGGCGCTCGACTTTGGCGACGGCAGCAGCGCCGAGTGCGACACGCTGCTGTTCTGCCTGCCAGCCCCGCAGGTAGTGTCCATACTATCCGCCAGCGGTGAGGTCCCGCTGCCTGGCATCACTGCTGCGAGCTACGAGCCGCGCTTCAGCCTGCTGCTCGGGCTGCGGCGACCGCTACATGCGGCCCCAACACTGCCGTTCCCCTTCGTCGATCAGTCGATCGGTGCGGATGGCCGCTCAATCGTGCTGCATGCCAGCCGCCGGTGGTCGGAAGCCCACCTCCCGACCCCTCGCAGCACCGTGCAGCTGCAACTGCTCGCCCGGGTACCACGGACGCTGAAGGAGTGCGGCCTGCTGCGGGTCATGCTGCACCGCTGGCGGTATGGACTTGTCGCCGAACCGGCCGGCACGCCCTGCCTCTGGGACCCGCGGCGCCGACTGGGCGCCGCTGGTGACTGGTGCCACGGCCGGACTGTTGGCGCCGCCATTGAGAGCGGCATCAGCCTGGCGACGAAGGTGTGACCGGCGGAGGGCCAAAGCTGCCTGCTACGGCCTCAGCGCCGGTTTCGCACGCCAGCCGCATTGGACCGGCGCTTGCCGCCTGATTTTCCGGCCGCACCGGTCCCAGATCCGCGCCCGGACCCTGCACGGCTGGCGGTATCCCGGCCGGACGGCTTGCCCGACGATCTCACGGGCCGTTCCGCGCGTCGCCCCTGTGCCTCCGAGCGGTTGCTGCCGCGGCGGCGGCGTGGTTTCCGGGCGGCCTCGTGGTTGCCGCGGCTATCTGCTTGCCGCCGGGTACCGTCCGCCGCGGCGTCTTCGTGCACGGCCGTCGCCGGCGACTCTCCAAAGCGCGTCAGCCGCAGCTGCCGGCCGCAGACGACGGCCTTCTTCAGCGCCTGGAAGATCTCTCGGGGCATGCCCACCGGTAAGTCAACATAGCTGTGGTCACCTTCGATGACGATTCGCCCGATGTGCTCACCATCGAGCCCGGCTTCATTGGCTATGGCACCCACGATGTTGCCCGGCTTCACGCCATGGTCCCGGCCGACCTCGAGGCGGAACCGTTCCATGTCCTCCTCGAGCGGTAGCAGGCCAGCCCTCTCAGTACTGGCCGCGTCACGGTCCCGTGCCTGCTCCGGCTGTTCGTCACTGAGCAGCAACGGTTTTTCCCCCAGCGTGAGCTTTGCCAGCGCTGCCGCGATCTCAAGCGCCGGAACGTCATGCTCACTCTGGTACTGCTCAATCAGCCCGCGCAGAAAAGCAAGTTCCCCGGCGGCAAGCGTGTCGGTGATCTGCTGTTTGAACCGCGCAATGCGCTGGTTGTTGACCGTTTCCGTCGTCGGGAGCTTCATCGGCTCGATCTTCTGCCGCGTCGCTCGCTCAATGGCATTCAGCATCCGGCGCTCACGCGGCGCAACGAACAGTATGGCTTCACCTTTGCGACCGGCGCGCCCCGTGCGCCCGATGCGGTGGATATAGGCTTCGGTATCGTAGGGCACGTCGTAGTTGATCACGTGGCTGACCCGGTCGACGTCCAGCCCGCGGGCAGCGACATCGGTCGCGACCAATATGTTGAGCAGGCCACGCTTCAGGCGTTCCACCGTCTGTTCCCGCTGCTCCTGGGCCATATCGCCGTTCATGGCGGCCGCAGCAAAACCCCGCGCTTCGAGCTTCTCAGCCAGTTCTGTCGTCGCCAGCTTCGTGCGCACGAACAGCAGCATGGCGTCGAACGGCTCAACCTCTAGGATCCGCGTCAACGCGTCCAGCTTGTGAACGCCGGAGACCTGCCAGTAGCGCTGGCGGATGGTCTCCGCCGTTGCCGTGCGCGCCTTGATAGCGATTTCCTGCGGATTCTTCAGATAGCGTCGGGCGATGCGCTCCACCTGCTTCGGCATCGTTGCCGAGAACAGCGCCATCTGCCGGCCGTCCGGCGTTTGTTCAAGGATCCACTCGACCTCCTCCAGAAAGCCCATGCGCAGCATTTCATCGGCTTCATCGAGCACCAGCGCGCGCAGCGCATCGAGCTTCAGCGTGCCCCTGCGGATGTGATCCATCAGCCGTCCTGGCGTGCCCACCACAACCTGCACGCCGCGCTTGAGCGCCCGAATCTGGGCGCCGTACTGCTGCCCGCCGTAAACGGGCAGGACATGAAAGCCATCAAGGTGGCTGGCGTAACTCTGAAACGCTTCGGCGACCTGAATCGCCAGCTCGCGCGTCGGCGTCAGCACCAGTGCCTGCACAGCGTCTGACCCAGGCTCGATGCGCGACAGCAGCGGCAGCGCAAACGCGGCCGTTTTGCCCGTGCCCGTCGGTGCATGGCCCAGCAGATCACGACCGTCGAGCAATGCCGGAATGGCCTGCCGCTGAATCGGCGTCGGCGTCTCATAGCCGAGCTCCTCGAGCGAACGGATCAGTGGCGCTGCAAGGGCAAGCGCGGCGAAGGTCGAAGCTGACGATGGGCTGGACATAGGGTGATCCGGTTGGCAGCGGCAGGCGAAGCTCGAGCCGCAGAAGTAAAGGACAGCACCTGATGTCCTGCCACACCAGTGAGCTGCCTGCATGGAGCAGGCTGCCAGCAGCCTGCTGAAAAGTTCGTTTGCTAGTAGCGCTGCAGCCGTATCGGCAGGTCGGCAATGCCGTGGATGAAGTTGTTCGCGTTGATCACAGGCTCACCGACCAGCTCGATCGCAGAGAACCGCTTAAGCAGCTCTTCCCAGAGGACATTGAGCTGCATTTCCGCCAGCCGGTTGCCCATGCACCGGTGCACCCCATAACCAAAAGACACGTGCTGTCGCGCATTGGGACGATGAATGCGCAGCAGATCCGCCTCCGGGAAGACATGCTCATCCCGATTGCCGGACAGATACCACATAATCACTTTGTCACCCGCGCGGATGCGCTGGCCGGAAAGCTCGACGTCCTCCCGCGCGGTTCTGCGCATGTGGATCACCGGCGACTGCAGGCGGATCATTTCCGCCACCATGTTCGGTGTCAGCGACGGGTTGGCACGGAGCCTGGCCATCTCTTCCGGTTGGCGGTTCAGGGCCAGCACGCCGCCGGAGATGGAATTGCGCGTCGTATCGTTGCCGCCGACGATCAGGAGCAGAATGTTGCCGAGAAACTCCTTGGGCCGCGTCACCATGTCGCGCGTGCTTTCACCGTGGGCCAGCATCGAGATCAGGTCGGCACCAGGCTCTGCGCTGGCACGATCCTGCCACAAGGTCATGAACGCTTCCGCGCAAGCCTGAAAAGCGGCTACCCGCTCCTCGCGCGAAGCCCCGGCAGCGCCGGTCAGCTCCGGCGATGCGGTGGTCACGTCCGACCAGTAGATGAGCTTGTGCCGGTCTTCGTAAGGAAACTCGAACAGCGTGGCGAGCATCCGCGCCGTCAGCTCGACCGACACTTCCTGCACCCAGTTGAACGGCTCGCCCACCGGCAGGTTGTCAAGGATGTCGATCACACGCTCCCGGATCAGCGGTTCCAGCCGCGCGAGGTTGGTTGGCGCCACCGACGGCGACACGGTGCGCCGCTGCGCGGCATGCTTCGGCTCGTCCATCGCGATGAAGTTGTCCAGGCGCACCTCGTCCGTCTCGGGCACATCAGCGATGGTGATTCCGCCGAGCTCTGAGGAGAAGCGCTGGTGGTCGGTGTCGACCGCCTTGATATCCGCGTGCCGGGTGACGGACCAGTAGGGACCGGTAGCAGACTCGGCACAGTAGTGCACGGGGGCTTCGGCGCGCAGCCGCGCAAACCAGCCGCGCCAGCTGCCATCGGCGAAGCGCTCCGGCAACGACACGTCGATCTCGTCCAGCGGAGTTGCCGCAACGTCGTCCGACCAGGGCTGGCTTGCACTGCTCATGATCTGCTCCCGAAAACTTCTCCGATCAAGTCGCTATCCTACTCCGGCTGCGGCGCACGGACGATCATGGACTGGCTCGCCGTCGCGAGCAGCGTGCCCTGCTCGCTCCACAGGTGCACGGTACCGTGGCCAAACCCGTTGCCCGCATACTCCATCCGGTTGTCACAAAGTACCCAACGGGTGGGCTCGAGACGGCCGAAGCGGATCGTATTGTCGAGGCTGGTACAGTGCATCACCCGACCCAGCGCATTGCCCAGTACGGACGGCATGTAGTCGGCAATGATCGCCAGCGCCCCCGCATCGTGCTGCACCTCGCGCATCCGCGCCCAGAGCAGGGAACGCCCATCGGCGCTGGGTGTGCCGAAGCCCGAAAAGCCGAAGGAGCCCCGCGCCAGCCGCAGCTCGATGTGCTCGTGGAGGCTGTCCGTATCGATGCGATCCGGAACCAGCGGGCAGTCCTCCGGCGCCGGCGGGTCAGGGAACGCCTCCCAGCAGCCTTCTCCGGCAGAAGGTCGCGAGCCAGCCGCCCCGATCACCGTAATGACCTCGCGATCACCCACATGGCCGACGACCCGGCCCTGTACGACGTTGCGCCCGATCGCCGGCAGAATCACCTCAAGGTCGAGCCGCTCACCGAGGCTGGTGAGAGACAGATACTGGCCGGTCGCCCAGATCGTCGGCTTATTCGTGGCATGTTCGAAGGCGACGATCCCTGCGGCGAGACCGGCGCCACCGAACAGCGAGCCGCGGCCGCCGCTGACCCCGGCGGTCAGCTCGAGCTGCCAGCGCTGCGTGTCGACCGGATGCACGAGAGACAGAAACTCGGCAGATGTCTGAGCAACCATGGGCATTTCCGAAAAAGGAGCAAACGCTAGCGGAGCACCGGTCGCGGAACAACCGTCGTCGAGGGAGCCGCCGGGCGGTTCGGCGGTTTCTCGAAGATCATGAAGTGCTGCTGGGGCAGGTCGTCCCGGGTACGGAGCCAGCGCAGGCCCAGGGCCGCCATTTCGAGCTTCACCTGCCGCTGGCTCATCTTGTGCAGTCGTTTGATCGGCACGCTGCGATCTTCCATCCGGTACTCGATGAGCACCAGCCTGCCTCCGGGCTTGAGCGCCGCAAACAGTGCCTGGCCCATCTCATAGGGATGCGAAAACTCGTGATAGGCGTCGACGATGAACACCAGATCGATCGACGCTGCCGGCAGCTTCGGGTCCGTCAGCGAGCCCAGCACGGGGGTGACGTTGTCGATCCCCAGAGCGCGCTGACGACTACCGAGAAGCTCGAGCATCTCCGGCTGAATGTCGACCGCAAACACCTGCCCCTGCGGCACCGCCGCCGCCACCGGAAAAGTGAAGTAGCCGGTACCGGCGCCAACATCCGCTACCTGCGAATCCGGCTCGAGGGGCAGCATCTCGATCAGCAGATCCGTCCGTTCGCTGCGTTCGCGATCCGGGCGCTCCAGCCAACCGGCACCCAGATGCCCCATGACCTGTGCAATCTCACGGCCGAGGTAGCGTTTGCCGGTGCCGTCGCGGCTGGCGCGGCCAGCGGTGTAGGCGCCCGGCTCCGGTCCCGGGGCGGCGGCCGCGGCACCCGCCGCGCTCGCCGGGCAGATAGCCGGGCACAGGAGCACCGCAGCCACCAGGTGGGTCATCAGTAGGGTCTGCCTGGTCATGCTTGGGGTCCCTGCGAAAGCGGCCGCAAGCCTCCCCTGGCACGCGTCAGCGACGCGCGAAAGCACTCACCTGCCGCAGCCGCTGCACCGCCCGCTCGCCACGCTGAGCTGTGACTTCATTCCTTGCCTTCCCCGGTTGCCGGTCTAAGGTTCGGGGTTGCAGCCGCGATGGAACCTGGACTGCCCGACGTGCCGCACCACTCTGCTCATTCAGCCGCTGACCGCTATCGCACCGACATCGATGGACTACGCGCCATTGCCTTGGTCGCGGCCGTCTTTTTCCCTCGAGCGCAAAGTATCGGCTCGGAGACTGGATGACAGCAGCCGGCCTTACGCTGCTGCTCTACACGCTTACGGCGGAAGCGACCCTCAACCGCGTACCCGGCACCGGCACCCTGCCCGCCATCGCTGCAACGCTGCTGCTGCTGTACCCGAAAGCAGGCCAGCCCCGGCTCGCGGCGGTGCTCAGCACGGCCCTCATGCGCTACCTCGGGCGCATCTCCTACTCGCTGTACCTGTGGCACTGGCCGGTGCTCGTGTTCGGCCTGCACTACAACGCCGAGCGTGCGCTGTCGGCAGTCGACGGCGTCAGCCTGCTGGGACTCGCCCTGGTGCTGGCCATTGGCTCCTATCACTGCATCGAGAACCCATTGCGCTATCGACGCTTCGCAAAGCGTCGCGGCCTGCTCGCCGCGCTTGGCGCCCTTTCCGCGATCAGTCTCGGCGCAACCGTCATCATGCAATCGGACGGCCTGCCGAAGCGGATCTACGCCGACGGAAAACCGCTGCTGGACCGTCACTACCTGTGGGCCTGGGAGCCTGCGCAGAAAAGCGAATCCGGATGGGCCGGGCACCCCGCCTTCGGCGCGTCCTGGACCGAGGCGGACCAACGCATCGTGCTCTGGGGAGACAGCCATGCCGCACACCTTGCACCGATCCTGGAGCAGACGATTACACAGGAGGAGCGGTCAACCGCCGTGGTGCTCGCCTCCGGCTGCCCACCGACGATTGACGGCAGCCGCTTTGTCGCCGGCAACCGCGGCGCGCGCTTCAATGCCGACTGCGCCGCCGAGCGCAGCAGCCTGTTCGAGTTCCTGCGCGGCTCCAAAGCGCCGATCGACCGCGTTGTCATTACGTCCGCATGGGCGACGCGCTGGCGCGAGCATGCACCAGGAAACGACAGCGCTGCCGGCTACCGTCGGCAGCGGGAAGCGCTGACGGCAACCATTGCCGAACTCAAGTCAACGGGCGCGGCCGTTTCGGTCGTTGGGCAGGTACCGCTCTGGCCGCGCGACCCGACCCTGTGCGTGGCCGCGCGCCTCGATGGACTCTGGCGCCGGGACTGTACGCCAACCCCGTCCGCAGCAACGATGCCGACGGATTTCGCTCCGGTACACGAGCTGCTCCTTAAGCTCGGCAAGGCGGACGTGCAGGTCCTGCTGCCGCATCAACGGCTATGTGATGGCAGTGGCTGCCTGACAGAGCTCGCCGGCGAGTTCCTTTACCGCGACGCCGATCATCTGCGCCGAAACCTGAGCACCCGGACGCTCGGCGAGCTGTCGCGTCGGGTTGGACTTGCCCAGCTGCTCTAGTGTCCGTACCGGCGTTCGGTCGGTCAGGCCTGTACCGCCTGCGTGGAGTCGCCCGCCTCTGCGGCCGTGGTATCGCCCAGCCAGCGGCCGGTGATCACGCCGGCGGTCATGGCGCCGTTCACATTCAGCGCAGTACGCGCCATGTCGATGAGCGGCTCGATGGAGATCAGCACCGCAGCAACGGTCACCGGAAATCCCATCGCCGGCAGCACCACCAGAGCGGCGAAGGTGGCACCGCCGCCGACGCCCGCGATGCCGAAGGAGCTGATGGCTACCACCAGCACGAGCTTTGCGATAAAGCCGATGGCCAGCGGATCGATGCCCATGGAAGGCGCAATCATCACTGCCAGCATCGCCGGATAGATACCCGCACAGCCGTTCTGCCCGATGGTGGCGCCGAAGGTTGCAGAAAGGTTGGCGATCGGCGTCGGCACCCGCAGCTGCTCGATCTGCGTATCAACGTTCAGCGGAATCGTGGCGGCCGAGCTGCGCGAGGTGAACGCAAAGGTCAGTACGGGCCAGACCTTGGCGAAGTAGTCGCGCAGGGAGGTTCCGCCCGCGGTGGTCAGCAGCAGCGCGTGGACGCCGAACATGATCGCTATGGCCACGTAGGAAGCAAGCACGAAAGTGAGCAGGTTGACGATGTCACCGGCGTTAGAGCCAGCAACAACCTTCGTGATCAGGGCCAGAATGCCCCAGGGAGTGAGCAACATCACCATGTGCACCAGCTTCATGACGATCAGCCGAACCGTTTCCGTGAACTCGGCGATGGGTTCGGCGCGTTCGGGGTGCTCGCGCATGACGGCGAGTGCAGCGAGACCAAAGAGAATGCCGAAGATGACGACCGCAATGACGGAGGTATCCCGAGCACCGGTGAGATCGAGAAAAATGTTCTTCGGCACGAAGCGAACGAGCATGTCCGCAAGACCAAGATCGGCAACGCCGGAATAGCGCTGCTCGAGCACCTGTGCCCGCTCCAGCTCCCGCGCCCCCTGCGTTATGGAGTCAGCGCTGAGCCCGAACAGGTTCGACACCAGAATGCCGACCAGCGCTGCGATCATCGTGGTGCCCACGAGAATGCCGATGACCGACCCACCGATGCGTCCGAGCGCCGCTACCTCGCGCATCTTCACCACTGCCGCAATCATCATGACCAGCACCAGCGGCATGACGATCATGCGCAGCAGGTTGACGTAGCTGGTACCGACGATGTTCGTCCACTCGAGCGTGCCCGCAAGCCGTGTCGGATCGCCACCGCTCATGAGTTGCAGCGCCAGCCCATAGCAGACACCCGCAACCAGGCCGGCAAGGATCTGCCGGGACAGCGACAGCTCGCGACCGAAGCGGTAGAGCGCGACGCTGATGGCAGCAAATAGCAGGAGGTTCAGCGCAACAAACATGAAGACGCCTCAGCTCGGAAGGGACGGAGAAACTACCATCAGTGTCCGCGGGATGCGACCCGCGCACCGCGGTCCGCTGCAAACCGGTTGGTTATGAGCTTAGCGCCAGCGGCGCAGGATCACCTGCCAGCAGGCTGGCTGCCAGCATCGGTCGGCGGTGCCACCTTGGCGGCGTTGGGCGCAAACTTGTCACCAAAGAAATCGTCCGTATACCAGGCCGGACGTTCCGTGGTGTTGGCGACAAGCAGCCCCATGACCAGCCCAGCCCGCGCAAACCGCTCGGCGCCTGCCACGCTGAACGGTAACGACAGATCGTCGCTCGGGCGGTGGTAATGCTGCTTCAGAAACCCATCCAGAGCCGCGGCGCCGTCGATGGCAGGGTCGGAGGACTGCATGCCGGCCTTGAAGGCGACCGCCGGTATGCCTTGCAGCACGAAGGAAAACTGATCGGAGCGAATGAACCGCACCTCCTCAGGCTTCGGGTCCGGCGTCAACGCCATCCCGAGGCGCGCGGTGGCCTGTCGTGCAGCCGTCTCGAGCGTCGAGTGTTCGGCACCGAAGGCATGAACATCGTTGATCGGAAAGCCGAGGTACGGCATATCAATGTTGATGTTCGCAACAATCTGCGCCACCGGCACCGGCGGGTTGCGCGTAAAGTAGGAGGAACCCCGCAAGCCTTTTTCTTCCGCTGTCACCATTGCAAAAATCACCGACCGGCGTGGCGGCGTAGCGCTGCTGCTCATCGCTTTGGCGATCTCGAGAATTGTGCCCACGCCGGCCGCGTTGTCGTATGCGCCGTTGTGGATCTCATCACCGGTCACGCTGGGGCGCCGCCCGATGTGATCGAGATGACCGGTGTAGACCAGGTACTCGTCCTTGAGCGCTGGATCACTACCGCGAAGCACTGCCAGCACGTTCGCCGAGCGCACCTGACGATGCGTCGAGCGGCGGCTCAGCGTTGCACTGACCGCCAGATCGAAGCTGCCGGTGGCGCCCTGCACATGGCGTTCGAACAGATCGTCCAGATCATGGCCGGACAACTCGAAGAGCCGCGTGGCACCACGCTCGCTCAGGGTTGCGCTGCCCTGCATCGGCGGGTAACCGAGGAACGGTCGGCCCTCTTCGTCGAGCCAGCGCAGGCCCGCCGAGCCGAGACCAGGCAGATAGCGTGACCAGGGTCGCCGGGCCTGATCCACGGGCGTACGAAGACCAATGATCCCGACTGCTCCCCGTTCGGCCGCAACCGCCGATTTACGGCGCCCGGACGAGTAAAACGCGCGCCGATCCGTATCGAAGCCCGGTGGCGCGCCGCTCAGGCGAACGAGGATCTTGCCGTCGACATCGACGCCCGCGTAGTCATCATGGCCAAGCTCCGGCGCATGGATGCCGTAGCCGACGAAGACGAGATCGGCCGTCACGGTCTGCATCTGTGCCGCATAGCCGCCGCGGGTGATGAAGTCGCGACGAAATGCCAGGTCGAGCATCGCTCCACCTTTGCTCAAGGCGAGCTCCGGTGAACTGAGCACCAGCCTGGACTCGAGGAACTCGATGTTCTGGAAGTAAGAGCCGTCATCACCGAACGGCTCCAGTCCGAGCGCTTCGAACTGCCCTGCCACATAGTCCGCTGCCCGCTGAAAGTCACCGGTTCCCGCTTCGCGCCCGCGCATCGCGTCGTCTGCCAGCACGGTCATGTGCCGCCGGATCGCAGCGCCTCGGATCTGCGCCATGGCTGCATCAACGTCGCTATCGGCTGCGCCCGCCGGCGGTGCGGTCGGAGTCGTCGCAGATTGCCGAGCACAGGCACAAGTCAGCAGGACGCAGAACAGCAGGACGGTCTTTGGCAGCATCGATAAGGGGCCGCTCGGCGCGGCTGGAAACAGGTTACCCGCAGAGTTTACGGAGCCACCCGCCGCTTTGCACCGTGCGGGTCAAGCGCGCGCTTCACGGAGCAGCCGATCCACCGCCCGCTGAGCGGCGGCAACGCGCCGCGGAAAGTCTGGTGCGTCGATCACCAGGTAGGGTTTGGCCAGCCGTTCGAGCGCGGCGAGAATCTCCTCATGAAAGCGCTGGCGCTGCGCCTGGTCGAGGATCCGTGTGCCATCATCGACCCAGGGCACGCTCGGGGCCAGTACGAGGTAGAGCGCAAAATGCTGTTCGCGCGCCTGCGACCAGGCGTAGGCATGCTCACGGTCGAGATACACCGGCGCAAACAGCGCGGTGGTGATCGCTTCCGTGTCGGTAAAGCAGAGTCCGCTGCCGAGCCGCTGTGCACAAGCGATCAGGTGGCTCTGCATGGTGACGATAGCGGTGAAATCGTCATACCCGAGCACCGGTTGCGCTTCGCTCAGAATACGCCCCCACTCCGGTGCATAACGTGTGCCGTAGTGCCGCGCGAGCGTCTGCACGAGCGTGGATTTGCCGGTGGATTCCGCCCCGAGCACGGCAACGGTCAGGCCGACCTCAGGCTTGGCTACATCGCAGACCAGATCAAAGTGATCGAACACGTCAGCACGGATTTCGGTCGCAGCGACGGGAACGGCCTCACGCTCCGGATCCACCGGAAACCAGCGGGCACCAATACGCCGCGCCAGTTCGGCACCGTAGGCATCGGAAGTGAAGACATGATCGACGCCCTGACAGTGGCGCGCGTTCTGCTCGAGCCAGCGTGCCCAGTAGCGCTCGTCGGCGACGGTACCCTGCTCGTCTTTCGCAACCGTGGCGAAGGGTGGGTCGATGTCGGGATCCGGATGTATCTCGAGCCGTGTTCCGAACCGCTCGAGCTCTGGTTGCAGCAACGCCCTGATCCACTGCCGGCGCTGCTCGTAGCTGTAGGGATCTTCGGCTGTTGTTCCGATCAGCACCGTCAGCACCGCGCTGTGCGCAACCGCTGCGCGGAGCAGCAGCGCATGGCCCTCGTGCAACGGCAGAAACCGGCCGAGGGTCAGTCCCCGCTCAGCGGGCATCGGCGGTCAGCCGCGACTGCTGGTAGTCGGTCCACCAGCGTACGAGCCCAATCACCGCCAGCGCCAGAAACACCACATACAGCCCCGCCGTAACGTACAGCCCCTTCAGGTAGTACACCGGCACGGCCACCAGGTCGACGGCAATCCAGAGCACCCAGTTTTCCAGAATCTTCTTCAGCATCAGGATGCTGGCGGCAACGCTCATGGTCGTTGTCAGCGCATCGGCATAGGGAAAGCTGGCATCGGTTCGATGCGCCATGTAGCCGCCGAGGGCCCAGGTCGCCGCGATGACGAGCAAGGCGATCAACGGCCAGTAGCGGGGGGTCAGCATGACGACCCGCATGCTGTCGGTCTGCTCCGGCGCAACCTCGGCACCAAGCGTCCGGCCGTACTTCCACAACAGAAAGCCGACGACCTGCAGCGGCGCAAAAAATGCCCACTGCAGCAGCATGTCGGAATAGAGTTTCGATTCGCGGAACAGGAAACCGAACAGGACGACGCCGGCAAAACCGAACAGATAATTGTTGAGCCGCTGCTGGCCGAGCAGGTAGACGTTGGCCATCAGCAGCAGCGTCGCCACCAGCTCGAGCCTGCCGAGGGGCCCCTCAAAGTAAACAAGTACGGCTTGCAGCATAACTGGTGCGGATCTTGAGCAGAGACGGCAGGAAGCTCAGTACGATACCCGTTCACCACCCCAACCGCATCAGGCTACGGCGGGTTGCTGCCCGCCGCTAACACGGGCTGCACGACTTCCGCGTGCCAACGCTGCAGCACCGTCTGCTCCTCTGCCGTTGCAGCCCGGTTCCGACGCCCGAGCGCCTGGCGGATGCTGCCTGTGGCGAGATCAAGCTCGATCGTGATCCAGGGCTGGTTCAGACGCAGGAGGGCAAAGATGGCGCTGCTGCCGTCAACGCAGCGGAAGCCGTAGCTACCCACGCAGTGCCGCAGCCGCAAGCCTTCTTCCACCAGCTCCAGATCGCTCAGGAGCTCGCGAATTCGCCACAGGCCCGGCTTCTCGGGGAGGCCATCCCAATTCATGCCATGCGCGCGCCAGCGGCGCAGCGAGCGGCGACCGTGCAGGCGGGCAAGCTGCTGCTCCCGGTGCGCACGCGCACGGGCCAGGGCGGCGGTTGCGCTGCGTCCGGACCAGCTGAACGAGCGCGCCACGGCCCGCTCGTGTGCAGCCCAATCCAGCAGCCGTGACACATCGAGCGGTGCAATGACGTCGTGCCAGCGCTCGAGCCAGAGCGCAAACTCGGTCCATTGCTCAATGCGCCGACGATCCAGGTCCGTCCACTGCGCGGTGAGATCGCGCATCAGCCGGCGATCCGACCACAGCAACCGACGGGTGCCCGCAGCCAGGTCGAGGCGCTCGAACTCCGCATGCTGCGTGGCCAGGAGCGGCGAAAGATGGCCCGGGGCAAGCGCGAAGCAATGCTGAAAACGGCGGGACACCGACCAGCCGTAGTCGATCGCCGAGGCCTTGCTGAGGCTGCCGCCCTGGCCGTAGATCAGGAACCAGCGCAGCCACTTGTAATCCGGCTGAACACCGGCAGCGGAACGCTCCCAGGCGCGATACAGGCATTCGGGAACCGGGTACCGCACGAACAGATGCTCGACCAGCGCTCGCAGGGTCGAGCCGGAAAAGCTGTCCGGACCGCGGATCCACAGCGGCGCGAAATAGAAAATCGTCTCTGCAGCGAAGGGCTGACTACAGCTGCGCAGCAGGCGATTGACCAGGCTGACGTTGTGCCCGCCCCCTATCGCGGACAGCAGCTGCGAGCGGCTGACGGTACCTTCCTCACCCCAGGGATAGACGATGCGCCACTCCAGCCCCTCGCGATCAACCGTCGCATCCACCTCCGCAGCCGCAACCGGCAGCCACGTCGCACGCACCTCGTCCGGCAGCGCATCCATAAGCGTACGCTGAGTCGTCAGCTCGCCGAGCAGCGCCTGCAGCTCATCCAGCGACCGCTCGTGGAACCGCCCCTCGTAGTCGTAGTCACGCTCTCGATCGGCACAGACCCACGCGTACCACTGGTCACCGCGATCCGCCTCGGCGAGTGCGACCGGATCGGTTTCTTCGAACAGCTGGTGCCGGCTGCGAGCCTCCTGCCGATCGATTCCGAAGGAGACGCGCTGCTTGCTGCGCGCGAGCGGCTCGCCGCCGGATCCGGTGCGGCGCAGCAGCCTGGGTTGTTTCTTCCGCGGCACGATCAGGCCGCGCTGACTACACGCAAATGCTGCGGCGCAACGTTCGGCGGTGCTGCGCCGGCCATTGGCGTGGCGGGGAGCGCTAGTCGAGCTGCTCGCCGGCGATCAGCGGCAGACCCATTGCGGTCCACACCAGGATCCCTTCGTCGATCACTGCCAGATTCTTGTAGCCGAGCGCCTTCAAGTTGTTGACCACGAAGTCTGAGGCCGCGTGTGGGCAAGCGCAGTAGGCAACAATCCAGGTGCCATCGTTCGGCAGGTTTGCTCCGGCGCGCTCCTTGTCCCGGTAGTACGGCATGGGCACGGCACCGGGAATATGGCTGCGCTGCCAGGCGGACGCAGGCCGCGTATCGAGCAGAATGAAGCGCTTTCCTTCTTCCAGCGCCTGCACGACTTCGGCCGCCGGTACGTACCGATCATCACGGAGCGTGAACTGCGGTTCTTCACCCTCCGGGTTGAGAACATAGTCATCTACCGACGGCGCGGGGCGCAGTTTCGGCGGCTGCGGGCTCCAGCCGGACGCCTGGCTCCGCAGGTAGGCCACCAGCGAGTTGATGTCCGATTCCGGCAGCTGCCCGCCAAAGGCCACCATCGGCGTATTGTCGCGGCCGTTGACGATCGCATGGCGCAGGAAAGCGTCGGACGCATTGGCCAGCAGCGCTGGATCACCGAGGGACGGTGCCGTTATCCCCTGGCCGTCAGCCCCGTGGCACTCGGCGCACTGCGCGGCGTACAGCTCGCCACCGCGCTGCGTATCGCCCGTGATTACCTCGTTACCGAGCGTCACGGGCTCAATGCCCTCGCTCTGCAGCAGCCACTTGGCGAGCAGACGGATGTCATTGCGCTCCAGCGGACCGCCCATCTCGGTGCTGTAGCCTTCCATCGCGGTGTTGGCGCGGCCGTAGCCGATGGTGGCAAACAGGAAGCGCGGGTAGGCGGTAGAGAGCAGCGACTGGCTGCGCAGCGACGGCGCGTGATCGGCCTGGTACCCCTCCCGGTCTTTGCCGTGGCAGAGGGCGCAGTATTGCTGATACAGGCCTTCGGCTTGTTCCATGTCGGCCGTCGACAGGTTGAGCGACCAGTCCGGTGCCGCCAGCGCGGCAGTGCTAGCGAGCAATCCGGAAAGGACACAACACAATCGCTGGATACGCTCGATCGCTGCAGACACGTCGTTTCTCCCGCTCGACTCGCTGCCGATCAGTTTACCGGAACTACCCCGATACCCAAAAAGCCGCCAGCCGGCTCAGCGGAACAGCCGCTCAACGAGGCTGGCCACGGACAGCAGGAGCAGCCCGAGCAGCAGGCCCAGCACCCCACCGGTGGTCGCGGTGACCAGCCATTCGATCAGGCCCTGGGCAGCGCCCGCAGCCTGGCTGACGGCAACGGCAAGGTCATGCACGAGATGCTCCGGCTGGGTGAAGCCCATCTGGTTCAGGGCATGCAGGATGATGGCGCCCCCCACCCAGAGCATGGCGGCCGTGCCCACGGTCGTCAGCAGGCGCATGAATCCGGGCATGGCTCGCACCAGCGATCGTCCGAAGCTTTGGACGAAGCCGCTGCGGCCGTCCCGGGCCAGGTAAAGCCCGAAGTCGTCGGCCTTGACGATCAGCGCCACGCTACCGTAGACCAGCGCGGTGATCCCAACCGCAACAACTGCGAGGATGGCCGCTTCGTAGATGAGGCTGCCCTCGGGCAGCGCGGCGAGCGCGATCGTCATGATTTCAGCCGAGAGCACGAAGTCCGTCTTGATGGCGCCCCTGACCCTGGCCTGTTCAAGGTGCGCTGCGGAGGCCGGACCGGCGTCCTGGGCTGCTCCCGCAGAGGCATGCCCAAAGACATGAGCCACCTTCTCGGCTCCTTCGTAGCACAGATATGCCCCGCCCAGGAGCAGCAGGCCGGGGATCACCCAGGGTGCAAACGCGGACAACGCCATTGCGATCGGCAACAGGATGACCAGCTTGTTGAACAGTGAGCCGCGGGCGATACGCCAGACAATAGGCAGCTCCCGGTCCGCGGAAAAGCCCTGCACGTAGTTCGGGGTAACCGCCGCATCATCGATGACAGCGCCGGCAGCCTGGGCGCCGGTTTTCGTCGCCTGGCCGACGATATCGTCTACCGAGGTCGCGGCAATCTTCGCAATGGCTGCAACATCGTCCAGCAGGGCAAGCAGTCCGCTCATCTCAACTCCGCCTGGGCCAGGGTTCGGGCCAAAACGGCAGTCTACCGGTGCGCCGCAAGCAGGCGTGTGAGATTCAGGTTACCGGTGTCCACCGTGACCACCGATTCCTGCGGCGCAACTGGCGGCTGTTCATCCGCCTGCTGCCAGCGGAGCACCTCGACATCGGCATCCGATGCGTCGTTGCCGGTTCGCTGCCGCGCCTCGATGCGCGCCGCCAGCACCGCATCGGGTGCTGTGAGACGAAGTATGCGGACCTTTGCACCGGCTTTCTCGGCAGCCCTCTGCAGCAGCGCCCGCGAGGATCGCTGCAGACAGGCCGCGTCGACGATCACCGTCTCTCCTGCCCGGAGCAAAGCCTCGCTGAGCTCCGCGAGACGGACGTAAACCTGCTCGGAAACCGACGCTTCGTAGAGCCCTGCCCGAAGGTGCCGGGCAGTAGTATCGGCCGCCGCGAACTCCGCCTTGCGGAGCACGTCGGACCGCAGCCGCATCGCCCCCAGCGCGGGTACCAGCTGTTCGGCCCAGAAGGACTTTCCGGTTCCAGAGACCCCGTTCATGATCAGCAGATCGCCCGCCGGACGCTGGCTGTGGGCTGCGGCCCAGCCGAGGTGCCGTTCGAGCTTGTCGCTGGCAGCGCGTTCGCCCGGTACCTGCGCCAGCCGCAGCGCGGCGACCTTGGCGCGCACCAGCGAACGGTAGCGCGCGAAGTAAGGCACCAGCGACAACCCATCGTAGTCTCCGGCCGCGTTGAGGTAACCATCGAGGAAGGCATAGGCCAGATCGGGGCGATCCCGAACCAGGCAGTCCATCAGCAGAAACGCCGCATCGCAGTAGACATCGATACAGCGCAGCGCCTGGTCGAACTCCAGGCAGTCGAAGGCACAGAGCCCATCGGCAAGACGAACCATGTTCGTCAGGTGCAGGTCGCCGTGACACTCACGCACCCGGCCAGCGTCCTGGCGCCGCAGCAGCCGGGCGGCGTAGCGCGAAGACTCGCCGGCCGTTGCCTCGGCGAGCCGTTCGACCCGCTGGCGCAGCGTCGGCTGCAGGGCTCCGCGCAACAGGCTGGCAAAGTTGTCCGCCACCGGCGTGATGGGGTCGTAGTCACCAGCGAACGGCACCAGCGAGCTGTGCTGCACAGCCAACTCACTGCCAAAACGGTGCAGATCGTCACTGCGAAGGTGACCCCCGGCAAGCAGCACATCGGCCTGCTGCGTCGGATCAAACTGGACCATCTGCACGGCCCAGTCCACGGCAGCGGCACCTTCGTCCGGAGCGCCGATCCGCAGGCGGCCCTGCGCGCCCACCACGATCGGCAGCACAGCGCGATAGAGCGCCGCCGCAAACTGACGGTTACAGCGCAGCTCCTCGACGCAGAAATGGTGGCGGCGATCGAGGGTGGCGAAATTCACAAACCCGAAGTTCACCGGTTTCTTGACCTTGTAGGCGTAGGGACCGGTCAGAAAGACCCAGGACATGTGCGTCTCGATCAGCCGCACGGCCTCGACCGGATGGTCATAGGCCGACGGCAGGAGCAGGTGGTCAGGAATCCGGGCGGAGGCCATCATCAGCAAGCCGCTGGCGCCGCCGGGCCATCACCGACGCAACCGGCGTCAGTGCATGACCATCGGGTAGTATGGCGGCGGGCTGAGCTCGTAGGTTTCCTGCAGGAAAGTCGTCAGGTTCACAAGCTGCTCCACGGTCATGGCGCCGTTGTAGACCGGCATGATCGACGTGTCTTCGTCTGCCATCCCGGACTCGGGAACCGCACGCGTTACGGCTTTGCCCGGGTGGATGATCGCAGTCACCAGCTGACCATAGGTCTTGATGCGCTGCACCGGGCCGCCGAGGACAACCTCAACCTCCGGATACAGGGAGTCGTAACGCTTCTTGATGAGGTTCGGAATGCTGTGGCACTGGTTGCACTGCAGCTCGCGGAAGGCCGTAAGCCCGGCGCTGGCATCGCCAGGCGGCAACGCGAAGCCTCGAGCCTGCGGTTCGCAGCCGGAAGCCATCACCACTGCCAGGGCAATCAGCAGCCCGCTTTCAACTCGCTTCGACATAGTCTTCTCCCATCTGCAGAGGCGGTACGCCTGCCCAATCCTCATTGCCCGCCTCAATGTCTGCCTCGATGTCTGCCTCGATGTCTGCACACGTTGCCGACGGCACCGGTCTGCCCGCGGCTGCAAAAGGCCCTTCGGCAATGCGCCGTGGTGCCAGCTCGGTGCTCGTCTGGAAAGGGACGCGTCAAACCGCAGTCAGTGCAACACCAATGCCCAGACCGAGCAGGAACAGCAGGCCGAATGCGCGCGTAAAGCCGAAGGCATGGGCAACGAACCAGAGCGGCCAGACCTCAGCCGGATAATCCGCCGGTGGCGTTGCCGGCGCCGGC
>JBCDGJ010000068.1:0-22750 GCA_038757945.1 Pseudomonadota bacterium | reverse complement strand
CCCCTCCCCCGCCGCCGGCGCCGCCCAGGCCTTGGCCGGGGTCATGCGCATGCGCAATCTGGCGCTGGATGCGACCAGCTACGATCTGCGCGCCCTCACCCGGCTGGAGATCGCCGCGCTTGGCCGCGAGACTGCGCCCGGGGCCATCGTGGTCGCCGCCCCTGCGCGGGAGGCACGGGCGGTGGGGGTGACCGTGCATGCGGGGTACGACGCCTTCGTCGCGGCACCCGGCTCCATCGTCACCCAGTTTGCCATCGCGGGGCTGGGCGCCTCTGCGCTTGGCGCCGGAGCCCTGGCGCGGACGGTGGCCGATGTGACCGGCAGACCCGCCGCGGCAGAGCCGGCGACGTTTATCTATCCGAGCGACAAAGGCGGCTTTCAGTACAGTGAACCGACCGCCATTCCCGAAGTGCAGCTCGATCTTCAACCGATTGAGGACGAGGTGGCGACCGCGGCGGGCGAACGCTGTGGCACCGGGCTCGCGGCGGCGCCGCTGGACCTGGGCAAGGCCGACAGTTTCCTCGGCAGCCTGGCTGGCAGTGCGGCCAAAGCCGCCGTTGGCCAGCTGGTTGGCAGCCTGCTCGGCGGTGGTTCCTCGGGTGGCGGCAGCAAAAAGCCGAAGCTCGATAAGGATCCGATCAAACGGAAGTACAAGGAGAAGATCACCCACCCGAGCGGTGACGCGCGGTTGCAGGTCGGCGGCCAGCTGTACAAGGACGGCTTGCTGATGAGCGCCCGCGTCGACAAGGCAAAGGGTAAGGGGACGTTCCACACGATGTTTCTCGAGCGGCCGGACTGCACGCGGATCTGGCCGGAGCAGTATCTGCGGTATGGGCTCTGGGGCAGCTTCAAGATCTCCGTCAACGTGACCAAAACCAGTAGTACCTATCGCAACGGTAAGCTCGTGGATCGCACCGTCGATCGGTCCTCCTGGTCCCGGGCCGGCACCTTCGATGTCAATCGCGGGTTCTCGATCTGGGATCAGCTGCCCGGTGAGGATCAGCGCATGATCCTCAATGCCGACGAGGCCTACAGCACGCAGCTGCGCAACGAGATCGGCACGCCGGCCTGGCAGGAACTTGGTTTTGCCAAACCGGTACAGGGCCTGCGGGCAGCCGGTGGTGTGTTCCGCGTGCAGCCGGCCGAGCTGACCCCGGGAACCATCGCGGTTGTGCACATCACTTCGGTTGAGGACGGCCGCTACCGGACCAAGGGTTTTCCCATGACCTTCGAGGTCGGCGAGAAGGGGCGCTTGAGCTTCGCGGCGCTCGCCGACTGACCTCCTGCGTGCTGCCGGAACGGCAGCATGCAAAAAAATTCAACCGGCAGTGAACCTCTCTGGTGCGGGCCGTGACCTACGGGTGCAGCAAGATGACTTGCGCAATCGACCAACCCGTCTGCACGACCCTACTGGAGCACTGACATGAAAAAGACCGTACTCGTACCGAGCCTGCTGATGGCTGGCCTGCTTGCCGCTGGCGTTGCCTCAGCCGACCCCTATGGTTCCTGGAAAGGCTACCGTTCATCGGATGACGATCAGCTGACGATCAGCGATTCTTTCAAGGACCAGTCCCGCTACTCGACGAGCGTCACCGAAGACAACGACGTCACGAAGAGCCTCGACTACTCGAGCGTCTACAAGACCAAAGAAGACAATGATGTCACCACGACGGTCAGCGAGGACAACGACAGCTCCCTCGATTTCGATCTGTCCAGCGTCTACAAGACCAGCGAAGACAACGACATCACCAAGCATTGGACCAAGTCCGAAGATAACGACTGGACCAACACGGAAGACAACGACTACACGCACAGCGAAGACAACGACTGGACCAACACGGAAGACAACGACACCGCCATTGACGTCGACTTCCAGATCGCTACGCCGACCATTACGTCGAACAAGGATCAGGACCAGACAGCCGGCCACGCGGCCAGCGGAACTGCCTTCGGTACGGCCAGCGGCCACAGTGTTGGCGTCACCGGTGGCGACACCCTGATCAGCGCCGGCAACGACGAGCAGCGCTTCTACGGTCCGGCCATGGTGAACAACAACACCAACCAGCTGCCGACCAACACGGCCAACATCCTCGGCCACAACATGGCGCCGATCAGCCAGAGCAACACCTTTGCCGGTCGCGACATGGGTCCGAAGGGTGTCTTCGCCCCTGTTGGCAACACCTCTGCCAGTGTTGGCGGCAACGTGGGTCAGCAGTCCGGGGTCTCCTTCGACCAGGCGGGCGACTCAGCGAACTCGATCCAGGATCCGATTACTTCCGGCATCCGTCGCTGAGCTTCGTGATCGATCTCGGTCGATCTGAACGCGAGGGGGCCAGCAGTAGCGGCCCCCTTTTCTGTTTGATTTAGCACCGCCGTTGCACACCGCAAGCGGAGCACCGACAGCCTTGCGTCCGGTGCTGCGCCGTTTCGAACCCGGGTGCTGCTACGGCAGGAGGAAACCATGAACCGTCCGATGATCCTGTTGCTGCTGAGCCTCGGAGCTGCCGTTGAGCAGGCTGAAGCGCAGCCGACACCAGAGCAGATCCTGCTCCAGAAGGTCTACCAGATGCGTATCCAGCTCGAGCGCGAACGCGCCGGCCGCGATAACGAGGCGCGAGCCAACGCCCGCCTGGTTGGCCCCGGCAACCCCGGCCAGGTCGATACGCCGACGGTCAGCGGCCTGCGAGCGCAGACCAATCAGCAGCTGGCTCGCTTCGAACAGCAGTTCCGGTGCCTTGATCTCGACGTGGATGCCAACGGCGGCAACACCGTGGTGATCTGCGGCAACAACAGCGGCGACATCAGCGGTTCCAACGTGTCCGCCGAGCGCGACATCGTCACGATCCCCGGAGGTCCCCAATGAAACGTCTGACCCTGATTACGCTGCTGGCTGGGCTACCCCTGCTGGCGCCGGTGGCATCGGCACAGCCGCTGCCAGCCTTTGGTCCTGGTCTGGTCAACGGTTTTGCGCCGGGGCTGGGGCTCATCATTCTTGCCGAGCGCCGTTTTGATCCCTTCGTGCAACGGCTGATGGCGGAACGGTCCCTGCGGGCCCTGCCACTGTACGGCGGACAGCTCTTCTACCTGGTGCCGACCGGCGTCAGCCGCGGCGAGGAAGCGATGCAGATCCGTTATCTCGAGGTGCTCCTGCGCGAGCGTGGCCAGCGGGAAAGCGAGAGCGGCCAGGATGATGGCGCCGCGCCGGCAGCGACGACACCGCAAAACTGAAGCGGGTGGTGAACCCCCAACTCATTGCCCGTGACTCATCAGACAACACAGCACCGGCACTACAGCCGATCGACCGGGGGAACGACGATGGAACAGCTTCAACGAATCATTCTTGCACTGTGCTGCCTCAGCCTGTTGCTGCTGGCGCCGCTCGATGCGCAGGCCAAGGGCAAGAAGCGCGGCAAGGACCGGGGAATGACGGCAAAGGAACTGGCGACGGCGCTGGCAGAGCTCGAGTGCCCGGCGCTGAAGCCCCGGGTGGCCATCTACGGCTTCTATGCCACGGGCAAGATGGCTTCCTTCGAAGGCTACAACATCGGCGAAGGTCTCGCGGCGCAGCTTGCGACCGAGCTGACCCGCACCGGCTGCTTCGTGGTCCTCGATCGGACCGGGTTGTCCGACGTGCTGCGGGAGCAGGAGCTGGGCCTTGCCGGCGTGGTCGGGCGCGGAACGGCACCGGCCGCCGGGCGCATGGTCGGCGCCGAGGTGATCGTTAAAGGCACGATCACCGAATTTGATCCCAACAAGCGCGGCGGCGGCATCACCCTCGGCGTTGCCCTGCCGAACACGCCGCTTGGAGTGCGCATCGGTCGGAACGGCGGGCGGGCCCACGTTGGTCTCGACGTCAGCCTGATCGACGCGAGCACCGGGCAGGTCAAGACCGCACATCGGGTAACGGCAGATGCCAAGACCGGCGGCTGGACCCTGGGTCTCGACCACGAACGCGGCAGCCTCGGTGGCGACCGGTTCGCCAAATCGCCGCTCGGTATCGCATCCCGCAACGCGCTTGGCGAGGCGGTGGTGAAGATTGCCCGGGACCTCTCGGCCGGCAGCGACCGACGGTTTCAGATCGCCAGTCTCGATGGCGACGAGATCTTCCTGAACGCTAACAGCGCTTCCGGTGCCCGGGCGGGCGATACCTACACCATCTCGACGGTAGTCCGCACGCTGGTTGATCCGGCAACCGGCTTGATACTCGATACGATCGAGCGGCAGGTAGGCAAGGTGAAGCTGGTCGAGGTGACCGAGCGCTATGCCCGGGGCGAGATCGTTCCCGGCTCCCTCACGGAAGGGGCGCGAATCCGGCGCGGTGATTTCGTGCACCTGTAATGCCGTGCCTCTGTAGTTTCGTGCCCATGACAGGGAACGGTTGGCGCGCAGCGTGGTCCTAAGCTACGTGAGCGACAACAGTTAGGTTTCTCTCCGGCGTGTTCTCCCCCTTCCACGCCGATCCCCGGGCGGCACTCCCCCGCCGCCCTTGAGCGGCAGCTCGATCTGACTATCGGCTGCCGCTTTTTTCGCTTTCCGTGCCGTTGCTGACGTTCCCGCCCGGGTGCTGCGGGACACCGGACGGATGCCGCTGCGTCGGCTGCCATGTTTCTGCTGAATGGCATCTGCCGCGTGGCGGTAGTCCGCGCCCCAGCGAACGGCATAAATCTGCGTCTTTGCGGTTCTGGCTGCCTCCAGATGATCGACGACCGGGCGTGGGTAGCGCCGGTCGAGCACGGCAGCGGCGTTCGGCGCTTGCCACGGTTCCTGCAGCCACTGATCTTCGATGGCCGCAAGCTCCGGCACCCAGCGACGCACGAACGTGCCGTCGGGATCCTGGTCCTTCCCCTGTTTCACCGGGTTGTAGATCCGTACCGTGTTGATTCCGGTCGTGCCGGATTGCATCTGCACCTGCGGCCAGTGGATGCCGGGCTCGTAGTCGGTGAAGCAGCGCGCCAGGTGTTCCCCGGGCCGCCGCCAGTCAAGCCAGAGGTGATAGCTGGCGACGGCCATGAGCATGGCCCGCATGCGGAAGTTGAGCCAGCCGGTGGCCTTGAGGGAGCGCATGCAGGCGTCAACGAAAGGCAGGCCGGTTTCCCCCGCACACCAGGCAGCCAGACGGTCGGCATCCGGGGTCGCCGGCCGCAGTCCGTGGTAGGCGGGATGCAGGTTGCGGATCTCGAGGGCGGGCTCATCTTCGAGCTTCTGCATGAAGTGGCAGTGCCAGTGCAGGCGCCCGCTGAAAGACTTCAGCGAAGCGCGAAACGCTTGCACCCGCTCCGTGTTGTCGTTCGCGGCGTCTGCTTTCAGCGCGCGCTGACGATCCCAGGTGGTCTGAGCGACCTCGCGCATCGACAGGCAGCCCCAGGCTAGGTAGGGCGACAGGCGGGAGCAGGCTCGGGCACCCGCCGCAGGGCTGGACATCGCGGTGCGGTAATGGGTACCGCGGTCTGCCAGGAAGCTCGCCAGGTTGCTGAGCCCCGCCGTGCGTCCGCCGGCCTGTCGCTCGGGGCAGGGATCCGCTGGCAATCCGAGAGACGCACGCGCCGGCAACCGACCTGCTGGCAGCGTTCGCCCGGCCGGCGGCGGCAGCGGTTGCAGCTGCGGCGCCGGAGTCTGCTCTTCACCCATGAACCGATCCCAGCGCCGGGCCCAGCCGTCGCGCCGCCCGAGCCGGCGGATGACGCCGTGCTGGGGTTGCTCGTGCCAGCGAATACCAAGGGACTGGCACCAGGCAGCCACGGCCCGGTCGCGCTCATAGCTCCAGGCGTTGCCCGTTTCCTCATGCGACCACAGCGCGCTGATCCGGTAGTCGTCCCGCAGGGTGGCGAGCACGTCGGTCGCCGGGCCGACGCGAATGATCAGGGTCTGGCCCAACTCGGCCAGCGTCCGCCGCAGCGCCGCCAGGGATTCAGACAGGAAAGCCCAATGGCGACCGGCGGCGTCCGGTTGCTGCCAGGCGGCCGGTTCGATGATGAACAGCGGCAGGACCGGCCCGGCCGCTGCGGCGGCCGCCAGCGGTCGATGGTCCTGCACGCGCAGGTCGCGTTTGAACCAGACGACCTGAACTGCGGGCTTGGTCAATGCGGTCTGATGCCGTGGCCACTGGAGGAGGCATCACAATCGGCCAGCGCTGGTGCAGCGTGCGTGAAGGCCCGACCGCAGCCGCGGTGCCCGGCTCAGCCGGTGGCGGTTTCGGGCCGCTCCGCAATCAGCTTCCGAACAATATCCGGGTCTGCCAGCGTGCTGACGTCGCCGATGCTGTCGACCTCGTTCGTTGCGATCTTGCGCAGGATCCGTCGCATGATCTTGCCGGAACGGGTCTTCGGCAGGCCGTCGGCAAACTGGATGACGTCTGGCGTGGCGATCGGTCCCACGACCTTGCGCAGGGTGCGGACCAGCCCGGGCTGATGCGCCTCCGTAACCGCGACGCCGGCGCGGAGGGTCACGAAGGCATAGATGCCTTGACCCTTGAGATCGCAGGGCACGCCGACGACCGCCGCCTCCGCGACATCCGGGTGGCTGACCAGCGCGCTTTCCAACTCCGCGGTGCCGAGCCGGTGACCGGACACGTTGAGGACGTCGTCGACCCGTCCGGTGATCCAGTAGTCGCCGTCCGCGTCCCGGCGGCAGCCGTCGCCGGTGAAGTAGCGCTCCGGATAGGTGCTGAAGTACGTCTCGAGGTAGCGATCGTGATCGCCATAGACGCTGCGCAGCTGGCCGGGCCAGCTGCCGGTCAGCACCAGGTTGCCGGTGGCCGGCCCCTCCAGCACCTTGCCCTCGGCGTCCAGCAGCGCCGGCTGTACGCCGAAGAAGGGCCTCGACGCCGCCCCGGGTTTCATGGGGCCGGTGCCGGGCAGGGGCACGATCATGGCGCCCCCGGTTTCGGTCTGCCACCAGGTGTCGACGATCGGGCAGCGCTCACCGCCGACGACGCTGTAGTACCAGTGCCAGGCTTCCGGGTTGATCGGCTCGCCAACGCTGCCGAGCAGCCGCAGCGAAGTGCGGCTGCTGCGTTCGACAGGCGCCGCGCCTTCGCGCATCAGGGCGCGGATGGCGGTCGGCGCCGTGTAGAAGATGCTCACCTGGTGTTTGTCGACCACTTCCCAGCAGCGGCCAGCGTCCGGATAGCTCGGTACTCCTTCGAACACCAGACTGGTTGCTCCGTTAGCCAGGGGCCCGTAGACGATGTATGAGTGCCCGGTGACCCAGCCGACGTCGGCCGTACACCAGTAGACATCGTCTTCCTGGTGGTCGAACACACAGTCGAAGGTCATTGCGGCGTAGACCAGGTAGCCGCCGGTCGTGTGCAGAACACCTTTGGGTTTGCCGGTGGAACCTGAGGTGTAGAGGATGAACAGCGGATCCTCGGCCCGCATCGGCTCCGGCGGGCAGTCGTCGCTGGCTGCAGTCAGCGCTTCGTGCAGCCACAGGTCGCGGCCCGCCTGCATGTCGATGGCGCTGCCCGTGTTGCGGATCACCAGCACGCGGCGGACGCCGCTGGCGATTTCGCAGGCACGGTCGCAGTTGCCCTTCAGATCGATTTCGCGACCGCCGCGGCGGCCGGCGTCGGCGGTGATGACGAAGTCGGACCGGCAATCATCGATCCGCCCGGCCAGTGCCTCCGGCGAGAAGCCGCCGAAGACCACGGAATGAATGGCACCGATGCGCGCGCAGGCCAGCATGGCGACCACCGCGTCGAGGATCATGGGCAGGTACAGGGTGACGCGGTCGCCTTTGCGGACGCCCTCGTTCTTCAGCACGTTGGCAAACCGGCAGACGCGCCGATGCAGCTCGGCGTAGGTCAGGGCGTCCTGCTGATTCGGGCTGTCACCTTCCCACAGCAGCGCGGTTTTTTCCGCGCGCTCCGGCAGATGGCGGTCGACGCAGTTGTAGCAGGCGTTGGTTTCGCCATCACCATACCAGGACACGTCGTGTGCACCTGCCCGCCAGCTGCTCCGGCTGGCGTAGCTGTAAGGCTTGAACCAGTCGATGCGCTGCCCCTGCGCCATCCAGAACCCGTCCGGGTCCTCGATGGACTGGCGATACCAGGCCTCGTAGGTCTGGCGGTCCATCCGCGCGGTGGCGGCGAAGGCGGGCGGTACCGCAACGAGATCCGGAGTGTCGCAGGGTTCCGGCAGGGGTTGAGCTCGACGGGCCATAGCTACCTCGCAGTGATTTCAGAAGCTGTATTTGGTGGAGAAGGTGAAGCGGGTGATGTCACCCTCGTCGCCGTTGGTCAGCTCGCGACGCCCGAACAGCGCCTCGACCCCGATCGTCACCTTCGGTGCCGAGTTCCAGAGCAGCGCCGTATAGAAGGACTGCACCGATTCCGTCAGCGGTGTGGTTGGGCTCTGGTCGTAGTTGGCGAAGAGGCCTGAGTAGCCCAGGTTGAGGCGATAGCCGTTGCCGAAGACGTGGCGCCAGTTCAGCAGGCCGCCGGTCGAGTCGATGCTGCTCAGATCACCGTCGACGGGATCCATGAGCGCCCCGTTGATGGCGTTCAGGCCGATGTAGCGGCCGATACCGGATCCGGTGGCCAGATTGAAGCGCAGCTGATCGTTGGGCCCGAGCTGCACGCGGCCGGAGGTCGACAGCCCCCAGCCGAGCTCTTCGCTTTCGTTGGCGCCGCTCGCCGTATCCATGCGCAGCTGTCGGACCAGGGCTGCGACAGACACGTTGCCGTAGTCGCCTTTGAAGTTGTAGCGCGCAACCAGATCCGGAATCTCGCTGGTATCGGCTTCCATGCTGCTACCGTCTGGCTGGGCGACGGTTGTGGCCGCGTTCTCCAGCGCGAACTGCCAGGGGCCGCGGGTGTAGCGGATGAGGGCCTGGCGTTCGAAGATCATGCCGTCCGAGGAAATCAGGAAGCTCGCGCTTTCGGGAATGGCAGACGTGTTCTGAAACGTGGACCAGTCCTGCCCGAGCCGCCAGGCACCGATGTCCAGGTAGCCCAGGCGCAGCCGCGGTGCAAAGGAGCTCGACACGCGCTGGTTACCCTGGAAGGAACCGAGAAAGTCCATCTCGACGTAGGCAGAGACTTTTTCGTTGCCGCCCAGGTGCTCGGCACCGAAGAACAGCCGCGTGGCTTCGGCCGTCACGTCCGACGCGGTGGTGCCATCGCCGCCGATCGGCGTGGCGCTGGGGATGTAGAAGTCGCGGGCGATGGAGTTCGGCGCGATGGCGCCATCGGAGAGTTCGGTAAAGTGGGTGTCCAGATCGACGAACCCGCCGACGCGGATGGCCGTGTCACCCACCCGGAAGCCATCGCCCCGGGTTTTCTCGATGACCTTCAGTACGTCCAGTTCCTCGACCGGAACCGCCGGCGGGTTGGCCCGCGCTGCTGCGAGTTGCCCGGCGAGCTGCTGCATCTGCGCTTCGAGCTCGGCGATCCGTTGCTCCAGCGCTGCCGTATCGGCAGCGGCGGCGGGCGTCCAGAAGTAGAGCCCCGTAAGCAGCAGCGGCAGCGCTGACAGCATGGCTTGTTTCATTCACTGTTCCCCAATCTCTCCCGTCGACAGAAGTATCGACAGGGCCTGGGGCATCGACCATTCGCCATTGGTGCTAAGACCATCGTCGTATGGCATCTGGTGTGCGCTTGAGCCTGTCTCCGGGCTCTGGTTAGATCAAGGCTCGGTCGGCTGAGAGGGGCAGTTACCGAGAATGACAGAGCATCGACCGGCGAACGCCGGTGCGTCCGAAGCCGTGCATCGGGTGCTGATCGTGGATGACCATCCGCTGTACCGGGAAGCACTGGCTACCGCCCTGCGTCCGCTCTGCGGAGCGACGACGGAGCTGCTGCATGCGGAATCGCTTGGTGCTGCCAACGCGGTGCTTGACTCCGGCAGCTGCCAGATGGTGTTGCTGGACCTGCACATGGCCGACAGCGAGAGCCTTGGCGGGCTGCAGAGCCTGCGCAGCCGTTTCCCGGAGCTGCCGATCTATATCTGCTCTGCGGCGGACGACGCCCAGCGCATCAGCAGCGCACGAGCGCTTGGGGCCTCAGGCTACCTGCCGAAAACCTTGCCGGCCGATGAGCTCGCGACCGCGCTTCGCGCGGCACTCGCTGGCCGTCCCTGGTTTCCGGAGGCGACCGGCGCGGTCGAGAATGGTGATTCGCCGTCGACTCGCGTTGCGACGTTAACGCCCGCGCAGCAACGCGTCATGGAGGGTCTTGCTGAGGGCCTGCTGAACAAGCAGATCGCGCATCGCATGGAGATATCCGAGGCAACGGTCAAGGCGCACATGACGGCGATCCTGCGCAAGCTCGGTGCGTCAAACCGGACGCAGGCATTGCTGATCTATCGGCAGGCGCTCGGCCTGACCGGAGAGTAGTGCGCGGAGCGGAACAGGGGCGGCGGCGTCAGGCCGCGTTCGCGGGGCTGATGGCGGCGAGGAGCCCGGTTGAATCCACCGGCTTGCGGAAATGCCGGATGCCCAGCCGTTCGCACTGATCCTTGACCGTCGGTGCGCTGTTCGCGGTGATCAGAATGGTGTTCACCGCATGGGGCCGTGCCTGCGCTTCGCGCAGCAGGGTCAGCCCGGATTCGTGATCCTTGAGCTGCAGGTCGGCAATGACCACGTCCGGTTTGAAGCTCGACAGCAGCCTGCGGGCGCCGGCCAGATCGGTGGCGCAGGCCACGTGGCAGCCGCAGCTTTCAAGCAGCATGCGCAATCCGTCGAGCACCGTTTCTTCGTCATCGAGGCACAGGCAGCGCAAGCCCTTGAGCGCATCGGCCGGCTGCGTTGCCGACCCCGGGACAGCGGTACTGCTGGCTCTGGCACCAGGCGCGTCGGCACGCGGCACTGACACGCTGAAGACCGTGCCACGACCGACCCGGGAACGACAATCGATCCGTGCGCCGCACAGCGCTGCAAGCCGGTGCGCGACCGAGAGCCCCAGGCCGGCGCCGCGCAGCCCCTGGTTATCGACGTCTTCCAGTCGCGCAAACTCTTCGAACAGCCGTTCGACCTGATCTTCCGGAATACCAGGTCCGGTATCGCACACTTCGATCCGGACCTGGTCCCCCGCACGCCGTGCGCCAACCAGGATGCCGCCGCGGCGCGTGTAGCGATGTGCGTTGGAGATGAAGTTGCGGACGATGCTCTGCAGGTAGTTGGCATCGGTCCGCACATGCAGGCGCGACGGTGCCAGGCGGATGCTGAGGCCGGCGGCCTCGGCCATCGGCGTTGCTTCTTCGACCAGCTCTTCGAGGAACGGTGCGATCGGGAACACCTCCGGCTCCGGCTGCGGTGCGCCGTGATCGAGGCGCGTGATGTCGAGCAGGCCGGTCAGCAGATCATCGGCGGAACGGATGGCCTTGTCGGCCTTGTGCAGTGCCTCCTGGTCAGCATCCGCATCTACCTTGTGGCGATCGATGGCGCCAAGAAACAGCCGCGCAGCGTTCAACGGCTGCAGCAGATCATGGCTCGCGGCGGCGAGAAACCGGGTTTTCGATGCGTTGGCACGGTCGGCTTCGCGGCGGGCTTCGCGAAGCTCCTCGGTCAGCGTCTTGAGCGCCTGAGTGCGTTCCTCGACGCGGGTTTCCAGGCTCTCGTTGGCTTCGATCAGAGCCTGCTCACGGGCCTTGTCTTTGGTGATGTCGGTGAAGGTGGTGACGTAACCGCCCCCGGGCATCGGGTTGCCGGCGATGCGCAGCCAGGTGCCCGCAGGGCTGCGCCGTTCGTAGACATGTTGTGTCCCGGCGCGCATGTGTGCCACCCGGCGCTGCGCCTGCGCTTCGGCACCGCCGGCGTCGAGCCAGCCGGTCCGCGTGTTGTAGCTGATCAGGTCGCCAATCGGTTGTCCGATCTTGAGCAGCGCGGCCGGATAACCGAACAGCTCAACGTACTTATCGTTCCAGGCCACCAGCCGCTGCTCGTGATCGACGACGCTGATACCCTGATCGATGTTTTCGAGCATTGACTGCAGCATGTGCTGATTGAACAGCTGGTCGCGATCGCGCGACGAGAACACGGACAGCACGTCGTCGAGGTCGCCTTCGCTGCCGCGCAGTGCCGAGGCCATTACCAGCCGGGCCGACGGTGCTCCGAGCGCAGCGGCGAGGAGCTTCTCGGTACGGGACACCAGCCGCCAGTCGGCGCGTTCGGAACCGCTGGCCGGGATGCCGGTTTCTACCTCGAAGGCTCGGAACGCCTGATCGACGGCGGGGGCCTCGAGAAAGCGTGCCGCCAGCGCCTGCAGGCCGGCCGGGGTAGCGGTGTGCGCGCGCAGCGATTCCGGGGGCTGATAGCCGTCGCTGCTCTGGCGCTCGGTGAATGCTACGGCCTGGACCTGATCGACCAGGCTGCGCTGCGCGAGCACCGAACCTAGCACGTAGAGCAGCGCGTTGACGGTGAGGCTCATGACCACCCCATGGGTCAGCGGGTCGCTGAAGGGAGCGCCGAAGAGACCGTGCGGTTCGAGCAGCGCCGGAAAGCCGAGCTGCAGGTAGGTGTCACCAAGGGCGCTCGGCAGCAGCAGCGTATGGGCCCACACCAGCATGCCGGCGCTGAGCCCCAGGCACACGCCCTGCCACTGGCCGCCACGCCACAGCAGCGCGCCGAGCAGCGCCGGTGCGAACTGCGCGGTTGCTGCGAACGACAGCAGGCCGAACTCGGCAAGCACTGCCGTGCCGCCGGCGAGCTGGTAGTACCCCCAGGCCAGCAGCAGGATGCCAACGCAGCTCAGGCGGCGCAGCGCGAGCGGCGACGCCGTCGTCAGGTTGCCGCCGGGCCGGCGTCCCGGACGCAGCGCTGCCGGGACCAGGAGGTCGTTCGACAGCATGGTCGAAAGGGCGATGGTGGCGACGATCACCATGCTGCTCGAGGCCGAGAACCCGCCGAGGAACACGAGCAGTGCCAGCAGGCCATCGCCTTCCGACAGGGGCAGCGCCAGCACGTACATGTCCGCCGTGACGGACCCGCCGAACTGCTGCGTGCCGGCCAGGGCAATGGGAATCACCACCAGGCTGGTCAGCAGCAGGTAGAGCGGAAACGCCCAGCGTGCCTGCTTGAGTTCCCGTTCCGAACGCCACTCGATGTTGGCGACATGAAACTGTCGCGGCAGGCACAGCACGGCGATCATGGCGAGCACCGTGATGCTCAGGAAGCGACCCGATGCTGGCGCTGCGCCGAGGTTGCTCGCGGTGATGGTCTCCGGCAGCGGGGTCGGGCCGGACAGCAGCGTTACCGACAACAGGCAGACGGCCAGCAGGGCTGCCAGCTTGATCACCGACTCGAAGGCCAGCACGCGCATCAGCCCCGCGTTGCTGGCCGTGGTGTCGGCGCTGCGGGCACCGAAGAGGATCGCGAAGGCGGCAAGGGCGACAGCGATCAGCAGCACCAGCCCGTCGGTCGACAGTGCCGTGCCGCTGAGATCCGTCAGCTCGGTAAAGCTCTGGCCGATCGACTGCAGCTGCAGCGCGATGTAGGGCAGGCTGCCGATCAGCGCCGCCAGCGCAGCAAGGGCTCCGACGCCACGACTCTTGCCGTACCGGGCGGCCAGAAAGTCGGACAGCGACGTCGTGCTCTCGCGCCGGCTGATGCGGGCCAGCCGTTCGACGAACCGCCAGGCAAACAGGTACGTGATGATCGGCCCCAGGTAGATCGGCAGGTAATCCCAGCCTGATGCGGATGCGGTGCCGACGGCGCCGAAGTAGGTCCAGCTCGTGCAGTAGACGCCGAGGGCCAGCGCGTAGATGGTCGGGCTTTGCGTGAATCCGGGCCTGCGGGCGCGACGATCGCGGCGCCAGGCCAGCACGAACAGCCCGGCCGTGTACGCAAGCGTTGCTGCTACGACGAGCCAGACGGGCATTTCGAAATTCTGCTGTGGGCTGCCACCTGCGGTGTCCTGCGCGACAAAAACCGGATGCGGTAAAGGGTGGCGAAAGCGGGCGGCTCAAACAATGGGGGTTGTGCGTAGTCGGTGCGTCGAGGTCCTCAGCTGAGGACCTCGGGCGGGTGGGGTGAGGTGTGTCCCGGTGACCTTTGCCAGAGGCTCAGCCACCGGGACTGATGCGGTTCAGCCGCGCACCTCAGGCCCCTCAGGCCCCTTCCATGAGCGGCACCATGCCGCCGTCGGCTGCGCCATGTGGTCGTCGGGTACCCGGTACACGGATATCCTCGACCAGATCCTGCACTTCCTTCGGCGGCGCCTTGGTTGCGAGGGCCACGCCGACGCCGACGCACAGCGACAGCCACATGAAGACAAAACCGATGCCTTCCGGAGAGACGCCGAACAGGTAGCTCTCAGGCGTACCGCCGCCGAACTTGAAGTAGTAGATGTAGCCGAAGGTGGTGATCAGCCCGGTCAACATTGCAGCGATGGCACCTTCTTTGTTCATCCGCTTCCAGAAAATGCCGAGGAAGATGATCGGGAACAGCGAGGCAGCCGCGAGGCCGAAAGCGAAGGCGACCACCTGGGCAACGAAGCCGAGCTGAGAGGCGTAGAGACCCAGCAATCCGGCGGCCGCCACCGCCCCCGCGGCAGAGCAGCGGGCGACGCGCAGCTCGGTGCGATCGCTCATCGTCTTGAACAGCGTGCGCCGGCACAGATCGTGGCTGACCGCCGAAGAGATCACCATCAGCAGGCCGGCCGCCGTGGACAGCGCTGCTGCCAGACCACCAGCGACCACCAGGCCGATCACCCAGCCGGGCAGGTTGGCGATCTCGGGGTTGGCCAGCACGAAGATGTCGCGGTTGGCGATGACTTCGTTTTCCAGGCCGTCCGGAGCGTTGGGTCCACGGACCTGCATCAGGCCGTCGCCGTTCTTGTCTTCGAATTCGAGCAGGCCGGTCTTTTCCCAGGACTTGAACCACTGCGGTACCGGCGTCTCGCCTCGGGCAGCAATAGAAGCAGCTTCTGCGGTGTACGTTTCGCTGCTTACGTAGGTGGCTTCATTGACGCTGTCGATGAAGTTCAGCCGCGCAAAAGCGCCGACCGCCGGAGCGATCGTGTACAGCAGGGCAATGAACACCAGCGCGTAGCCGGCTGAGACCCGGGCTGAGCTTGCGTTGCGAACGGTGAAGAAGCGGATGATCACGTGCGGCAGGCCAGCGGTCCCGAACATGAGCGCGGCGGTTATGCAGAACACGTCGGCCATCGACTTGTCGGTCGAGGTGTACTCGAGGAAACCCAGATCCTTAACCACCGTATTCAGCTTCTCGAGCATGGAGACGTCTTCGCCGACCACGTTGCTGATGAAGCCGAGCTGCGGGATAGCGTTGCCTGTGAGCATCAGGGAGATGAAGATGGCCGGCACCGTATAGGCGAAGATGAGCACGCAGTACTGCGCTACCTGCGTGTAGGTGATGCCCTTCATGCCGCCGAGGACCGCATAGACGAACACGATCACCATACCGATGATGATGCCCCACTCGTACGGAATGCCGAGAAAGCCGGAGAACGCCACACCGACGCCTTTCATCTGTCCGGCAATGTAGGTGAAGGATACGAACAGCGCGCAGATCACCGCGACGATCCGGGCGAAGGTGGAGTAGTAGCGATCGCCGACGAAGTCGGGAACGGTGAACTTGCCGAACTCGCGCAGGTACGGCGCGAGCAGCAGCGCCAGCAGCACGTAACCTCCGGTCCAGCCCATGAGGTAGACGGAGCCGCCGTAGCCCATGAAGGCGATGAGACCGGCCATGGACAGGAAGGATGCGGCCGACATCCAGTCGGCCGCGGTGGCCATGCCGTTGACCGCCGGGTGCACGTCGTGGCCGGCGACGTAGAAGTCATCGGTCGATCCGGCGCGGGTCTTGATGGCGATACCGATGTAGAGCGCAAAGGTGATGCCGACGAAGAAGTAGCTCCAGAAACTCTGATCCATGGCTCAGTCCTCCAGGCCGAATTTGCGCTCCAGCCGCTTCATGGCCAGGCAGTAGTAGAAGATCAGTCCGACGAACACGTAGATCGATCCCTGTTGAGCAAACCAGAAACCCAGCGGCGCGCCGCCGATGGCGAACTGGTCCAGAAACTCGCGGAACACGATGCCCGCTCCGTAGGAGGCGATGAACCAGATCACCATCAGCGTGATCGTCAGCCTCAAATTGGCCGCCCAGTAGCCTCGGACATCGATTTCCCTCTCAGATTTGTTCACAGCTATGGCTCCCCTGTTACCTGCCTGTACCGGGAAAGTCTCCCTCATTGCGGTGGGTGGCGGTACCGAGACTTTGGTCGTACGGTCTCAAGGCGGCAATTTGTAGAGCGCCAGGAGACGGGGAATGCCGGAACAGTTGGATAGGTCCCGCAGGCGGGCGCTGGCAACGTTGGCCGCCGGGTCCGGGCTACCCGCGCTCGCTACCTTCGGTGGCTGTGCTGCGGCGACACCAGCGGAACCCGGGGCAGCGCAGATCGTCGAGCACCAGTCCCTGCGCATGGCAGATGGCGTACAGCTGTCGGCCAGGCTCTGGATTCCGCCGGCGGCCGAACGTACCCCGGTGCCCATCGTGCTGGAGTACATCCCCTACCGGAAGCGCGACCTGTATCGGGGCATCGATGACTTTTTCGGGGCCATGCTGAGCACCGCGGGTATTGGCTTTGCTCGCGTGGACGTGCGCGGCAGTGGCGACTCCGAAGGCCTGCTCCAGGACGAGTACACGGACCAGGAGCTGAATGACGGCGTCGCCGTCATCGCCCAGCTAGCGAACCTGCGCTGGTGCAACGGCCAGGTCGGGTTGCGTGGCCTGTCCTGGGGGGCCATCAACGCGCTGCTGCTGGCGGCCCGACGTCCGCCTGCGCTGGCCGCCGTGCTGGCGATGGCAGGCACCGATGATCGGTCACGGGACGATGCGCACTTTCTGGGCGGGGTGGTGGGCAAGCCGAACCTCGACTGGGGCCTGACTTTCCGGCTCGTTGCCGCGGCGCCGCCCGATCCGGCGGTGTTCGGACCCGGCTGGCTCGGCGCCTGGACGGAACGGCTTGAAGCGGCCGGACCGGTGCTGGCGTCCTGGTTCGATCGCCGGGCCCGCATTCCGGAGTGGCATGCGCGGCGGCTCGATGTGCGGGCCATCGATGTCCCGGTGCTGCTGGTCGCCGGCTGGCAGGATCCGTACGCGGTGCCCATGCGCCGGCTCAAGGCAGTGCTTGGCGCGCAGGCGGAGCTCATCGTGGGCGCCTGGGGTCATACCTATCCAAGCTTTGCGGCGCCCAACGGGGTCCGCTGGGCGGAGCGCGAGATTGCCTGGTGGCGGGGCCGCTTCGATGCCGCTCCGAAGACCGCCGCAAACGGCTTCGATGCCGGCGCCAGCCACCTGTTTCTCGGTCGTACGGCGCCGCGCGCCGTCCACCCGCAGGCCATCGCCGGGGCCTGGTATCGGCTGCCTGCAGAGCCACTGCCGCCGCGGCGCCGCTACGGCCTGGGAACCCGCAGTGCGGCGCTGGTGCGTCTCGATCGATCGTTCCAGCACGCTGCCGCAGGCGGTGCGCGACCGGAATGGCTCGAGGTTTTGCCCGGCCCACAGCAGGTGCACGGTCAGTCTGCCTTCACCCACGTGCTCGAGGTCGGACGGTCGGTTGAGTTCTGGCCGGAGGGCACGGTACTCAACGGACGATTCCGGCTGCGGGGTGGCCCGGCGGCGGTCTGGGTGCGGCTGATCCTGCGACCGTCCTCGACCGGAGGCGCCGCCTGGCTGCTGAGCGACGCCATCGTAGAGCTCGGCTTCGATGGGGCAACGGGGACCTGGCAGCGCCCCGCAGCGGATACCTGGTTCGAGCAACGGATTGCCGTTCCGGCCTTCGGCATGCTGGTCCCGGCGGGGGCTCGGATCGAGCTGCGTATCGATCCTGCTCCTTGGCCGCTGACGTTGCCCCTGCCCGGACAAGCGGTTGTCGAGTTTGATCCGTCGGCCTCGGCACTGACCTGCTGGCCGCTGGCGGCGGGCGAACTTGAGGTTTCACCGCTCGAAAGCCGCGACGCACCTGCACCACCGCTTACGGATCCGGCACCGCTAACGCATAGGGCGGATGGTGCCCTGGCCTACCAGCGTTCGGTGGCATCGGCGCCGACGACCGTTGCGGCGACGCAAACGGTGCTGGCGGGCGGCCTGCGCGAGGAAGCGCTGCTGTTCGCCGATGGCGGCTTTCGCTATCAGGCACAGCGGCAGCGCAGCTGGAGCCGGCCTGGATGGCAGCCACGGGTCGAGGTGACCTGCGAGGTATCTGCGGCGTCGTCCGGATCGGATCAACTGCGAGTTCGGGAAACCACCCGGGGTTGGGCTGGAGAACGCCTGGTTCACGCCGTCGAGCACGACTCCCTGGTGCCGCGCTAGGCTGCACATCGAGCGCAGAGTTAAGGTAGTCTCAATAAGTACAAACCGAGGGTACAAATCGAAAGTACGAATCGAAAGTACGAATCGAAAGTACGAATCGAAAGTACGAATCGAAAGTACGAATCGAAGGTACGAGTTGAAGGTACGAATCGAGAGTTTGAGTTTCACGCACTGTCACCGGGGAGGAAGCCATGGCTGAGAACAAGGAGTTCTTGAAAACTAACGATCACGAGATCGTTTCGATCTATCCGTTCAGCGACGAAGAAGTCGATACGATGATGACCAATGCCGGTGAGGCGGTGCTCATGTGGGCGACCAAAGATGGCTGGCCTGTCGGCGTAACGCACGCCTTCGTCTGGAAAGACGGCAAGATCTGGCTGACCTTCGCCGAGCACCGGCACCGCTCGGTGGCCATCAAGCGCGATCCGCGCGTGTCCGTGAACGTGAGCAGCGCAAGCTACGGCGCACGGATGCCGGAGAACGCACCGACCGGCGCCATCACCTTCAAGGGCACCGTCGAGTTTTTCAGCGACGACGAGACCAAGGCCTGGTTCTACCCGGCCCTGGCCAAGAAGGTGAATCCCAACAATCCCGACGGCGAGGCGTTCTTCAACGAGCTGCTCAACACGCCGACCCGCGTGATCATCTCCGTGACGCCGGTGAAGAAGATCATGTACAACTCCGGCACCGCCGGTAAGCACATGGCCGGCACGGTTACCGCCGATGAGCTCGGCGAGCGCCTTGAGAGCGACGCCGTGCGCATGAACAAGCTGCGTACGGAGCGTGGTCTGGAAACCCGCTGATCGCGATGCCCGCGACCGAGCTCGATGCCCTTGCGGCGCGCCTCGACCGGCTGGAGTCGATCGAGGCGATCCGGCAGCTGAAGGCCCGCTACTGTGCGGGCTGCGACGACGACCACAATCCCGAGACACTGACGGCGCTGTTCTGGCCTGACGCGGTCTGGGAGGCCTCTGACATTGCCCGTTGCGAAGGGCATGAGCAGATACGGGCGTTCTTTCAGGGGCTGCGCGACGGCGGCACCATGCGCAAGCTGGCGCACAATGCCATCAACCCGGACATCGACGTCGAGGGTGATGAGGCCACCGGCCACTGGCGGCTGATCATGCTGTGGACTGCAAATACACCTGACGGCGGCACGCAGTACATGCGCATTATCGGCTGGTACCGGGAGCGCTACCGGCGCATCGATGGGGTCTGGAAGTTCCAGCATCTGTTCTGTCAGGTGGACGAATCCGGACCCTACACGGTTGAGCCGAGCCGTATGGGGTAGGGGTTGGGCCTCACAGGTCGGGCCTCGCAGGCTGAACTGCCAGAGCGCGGCGAACACAGCACTAAAGCGTTGATTCAGCAGGAGTAATCATGGCGAGCAACCCAGTGCCCGCGGGTGCACGATGCCCCGGGCCGAGCATGCAGGACATCATCGCCCGCGACGGCGATAACCCGCCGGCGGCGCTGCGCGAAGAGCGCTACCAGTTTCTCGGCGACGCGGATCTGCCGTACAGCCGGGTTACCTCTGAAGCGTTCTTCCAGCGCGAGATCGATCAGCTCTGGTCCCGGGTCTGGCAGTGGGCGTGCCGCGAGGAACACGTGCCGCAGCCCGGTGACTACACGGTCTACGACGTCGGCCCTTATTCGGTGCTGATCGTGCGCGGCAGCGACCATTCGCTGCGTGCGTTCGTCAATTCCTGCCCGCACCGGGGCATGCAGCTGTGCCCTTCCGGCAGCAGCGGCAGCGGCAAGCAGTTCCTGCGCTGTCCGTTTCACGGCATGTCCTGGCAACTCGACGGCAGGCTGCGGGAGATCCCCTGCGACTGGGACTTCCCCCACGTCGATCCGGCTGAGTTCGGGCTCGACGAGGTGCACTGCGATACCTGGGGTGGCTTCGTGTTCATCAATCTGGATCCGCAGGCAGGGCCGCTTGAGGCGTATCTCGAAGTGCTCCCGGAGCACTTCAAGGACTGGGATCTAGCGCAGCGCTACGTCGCGCAGCACACCCGTAAGGTGCTGCCGGCCAACTGGAAAACCGCTATCGAAGGCTTTCTCGAGGCTTATCACATCATTGCCACCCACCCGCAGGCGCTGCGGACGGCGGGTGATGCCAATGCGCAGTACGACCTCTTCGGCCGCCACGTCAACCGGTTCGTCCACGCCATTGGCTACTCAAGCCCGCACCTGAAGCAGCGGCCGAGCGAGGCGGAGCTGTTCGAAGCCCTCGGCCGGGATCCAGCGTCGCTGCCAGCGGGGGCGAGCGCCCGCGCTGAGCATGCCAGGCGCCTGCGGGAGGAACTGGGTGCGCAGCTGGGCGTCAACCTCAGCGATGTGTCGACCAGCGAGATGCTCGATTCCATCGAGTATTTCCTGTTTCCGAACGCCTGTTTCTTTCCCGGCGTATCTATTCCGCTCATCTACCGGTTCACTCCCCTCGATGTGGATCACTGCGTACACGAGATACTGTTGCTGCATCCGGTGCCCGAGGGCGGTGAGCGGCCACCGCCTGCCGAGCCGATCGATCTCGGTATCGACGATGACTACCAGACCATTCCCGACTTTCCATTGGGTTTCGTGCTGGATCAGGACACCGAGAACTTCAGGCGCCAGCGGGCGGGCATCAAGGCGTCACGCAAGGGCGCGCAGACGCTCGGCAACTATCAGGAGGCCCGGATTCGGCATCTGCACCAGACGCTGGATGAGTACCTGGCGGGCTGAGCCAGGACCCAGCACTCGCCGTCCGGGGCGCACCGGCGTGGGTTGGCCCGGCAGTCACCAGGTCCGCACCGGCGCCCGACGGGACTGAACGATCGATCTCGGGTCAGAGCTCCCCGAGCATGGCGTAGAGCGGATCGTCCGGCGCTCGTGCGCCAACCGCCAGGCCCTCGAAGGGTGGCCCGCTGTGGATGGCACTGGCGTTCTGGTTGATGTTCCAGTCCATCAGCACCTGGCGATGGCGAATTTTCCAGACGTCACCACGACGTTCGAAGCGGTCCAGGTAACGGCCGATGAATATCATTTCCTGGTCGTCGGCAGCGTCGATTGCACGGTAGTGGTAGGCCGTGACGCAGGACTCGACCGCGGCACGCAGGCCGTCGTCAGCGAGCTCGACGAGCGTATTGGACACCACGTGCTGGGTGCGTGCGAAACCACGGATGGCCTGCGGCAACATCGCGCAGAACTCGTGCGCATTGCCGTTGAAGGCCCCGTAGGCGACGGTACTGTCCGGCCAGTAGCAGGCCTTCAGGTCGGCTTCGACGGCACGATCCACGCCTCGGCTGTGGCGAGCCAGGATTTCGGCGATGGCCGAACGATTCGCCAGTTCCGTGAGGCTCGGGACGGTGCCGGGTTCGCGATCGGTGCTCACGTGCGTAGTCTCCCCCTGCGGCTGCGAGTTGGGCACACTGTAGCGGAAAGCGACCGCGGAGGGAGGGCAGCGATGGCGGAGCAAAATGCGCAGCGGCGTTTGCAGGAGGCGGCTGACCGGCTGGAGATCATGGCGCTGTCGGGAACCTACATGCGTGGGCTCGATCGGCTCGATCCGGCTGCGCTCGAGAGCGTCTTCTGGCCCGATGCCTGGCTCGAGTACGGTATCTATGAGGGAGCTGCCGCACCCTTCGTCGGGTTCTGTATGGAGGCGCTGCGCAGCCATGGCGCCAATCAGCACCTGCTCGGACAGATGAACATCGATCTTGAGGGCGCTGAGGCCTTTGGTGAGATTTACTATCAGGCTTACCATCGCACCTTTGCGGAGGATGGTGCAGCGCGCGACCTGCTCATCAGCGGCCGCTATGTGGATCGCTACGAGCAGCGTGATGGTGAGTGGCGCATCGCCTACCGCAGCGAGCTCGTCGACTGGACCCGCGATGATCCGGCGGCGGATGAGTGGTTTGTCGGCAGCGCCATGATCCGTGGCGCCCGCAAGCCCGACGATCCGCTCTACGATCGCGAGAAGATGCGGCGACGGCTGGATCCCTGACGTTCACGCCGCGACCGGCATGATCATCGACGCCACGGCAGTCGAGCAAGGCTGTTCGAAAACTTGAGGGAGCAACTACCGGTGACGGAGATGAAGACCGAAGAGATTCACTTCTTTGACCTGGATACGCAGGCCTGCCCGTACCCCGCCTACAAGCAGCTGCGGGATGAAGCGCCGGTCCATCAGTGCCCGATAACCGGCATGTATCTGGTGACCCGCTATGACGACGTTCGTGAGGTACTCACCAACACCGACAACTTCAGCAGCAAAACCGGCGGGCGCCGCGGCGGTCCTGAGCGCGAGGCCCGCACCCAGCTCGTCAACCAGCTCTTTGAGCGCGAAGGCTGGCTACCGGCGCCGACGCTGGCCGGGCGTGATGATCCCGAGCACAAGCAGATGCGGTCGATCTTCAACCAGGCGTTCCGACCCAAGGTCGTGCAGGAGCTCGATCCCGAAGTGCGGGACATCGCCTACGATCTGATCGATGACTTT
>JBCDGJ010000067.1:0-23645 GCA_038757945.1 Pseudomonadota bacterium | reverse complement strand
CGGCCGTTCGAGGTAGAGGATGTTTTCGTATTCGGTTCGTGCAGTACCCTTTGGCGCAGCGTCATCAAATTCGAAGCCGGAGTACTTCTGCAGCACCTCCCAGTCACCCTCCGCTTTGAGCTCATCGATGATGTTGTACGTTGGTGCCGCGACCACGAGCGGGGCTTTGAACGTGACCTCACCTTGCTGCTGCTCCACATTGCGGAGCATTTGCGCGACGATTTTCAGATCGCCCTTGTGCACCATGCACGAACCAATGAATCCCAGATCCACTTCCTTTTCGGCTGCATAAAACGAAATCGGGCGGATCGTATCGTGCGTGTAGCGTTTAGATACGTCTTCGTTGTTCACATCCGGATCAGCGATCATCGGCTCGACGATCTGATCGAGGTCAACCTCAAACTCCGCGAAGTAGTCGGCATTGTCATCCGGCATCAGCGCAGGCTTTTCACCGCTGCGAATCTCCTGGATACGCCGCTCCGCAATTTCAGTCAGCCCCTTCAGCGTCTGAACCTCATTGTCCATCCCTTTATCGATCATGATCTGGATTCGATCACGAGCGATTTCCAGAGAGTCAATTAGCGTGTCGGGCTGAGAGATGCAGATGGCGGCCTTGGCTTTCATTTCCGCCGTCCAGTCCGTGAAGGTGAACGCCTGGTCTGACAGCAGGGTTCCGATGTGAACCTCTATCACCCGGCCCTGAAAAACGTTGTCTCCAAACTTTTTCAACATCTGGGCCTGAGTGGCGTGGACCACATCCCGGAAGTCCATGTGATCCTTCAGCGTACCTCGGAAGGTCACCTTTACCGACTCGGGAATGGGCATGGTGGCCTCTCCGGTCGCGAGCGCCAGCGCAACCGTGCCCGAATCGGCCCCAAAAGCAACGCCTTTGGACATACGCGTGTGGGAGTCGCCACCGATGATGACCGACCAATCGTCTACGGTCAGGTCGTTCAGCACTTTGTGAATGACATCGGTCATCGCTGGATACTCCCCTTCGGGATCCCGCGCCGTGATCAGGCCGAACCGGTTCATGAACGCCATCAACTTCGGGATATTGGCCTGCGCTTTCTTGTCCCAGACCGAAGCCGTGTGGCACCCCGACTGATATGCCCCATCCACCGTAGGCGAGATGATCGTCGCCGCCATCGCTTCCAGTTCCTGCGAGGTCATGAGGCCCGTCGTGTCCTGCGAGCCGACGATGTTGACCGTCACCCGAACGTCAGAGCCGGCATGTAGCGTTTTACCCGGTGCAACACCAACCGCATTGGCATTGAATATTTTCTCCACCGCGGTCAGCCCCTGCCCTTCAACGGAAACCTCCCGAGAGGCAGCAAACACCTGCGGCGCCTCAATCCCGAGGGTTACTGCGGCAAAGTTCTGCAGCTTTTTACCGAAAACAACTGCATAGGACCCTCCAGCGCGGATGAACTCCACTTTCTGTGGTGTCAGCGCTGCGGAGATGTCGGCCAGTTCGGTTTCGCCGGAGGCGTCATACAGCTTTTTGGTTCTGGTGTTGATGGTCAGCACCGTTCCGGTCGCAACCGAGAACACTTCCTCCAGAACCGGATCCCCGGATTCATCAAGCACTGGCTCACCGTTGGAATCCGTTTTCTTGACCCAGTTCTTCAAATCCAATCCAATCCCACCGGTTACGCCCACGGTAGTCAGGAAGATCGGAGAGATGCCATTGGTACCACCAACTATCGGTGCGATGTTCACGAACGGCACATAAGGGCTGGCGGGCCTGCCCGTCCACAGAGCCACGTTGTTCACACCGGACATCCGGGATGAACCAACGCCCATAGTTCCTTTTTCCGCAACCAGCATCACACGGGCATCAGGGTGTAATTTCTGCAGACCCTGAATTTCGAACTGCGCCGCGTTCGAAATCATGCATTTGCCGTGCAACTCCCGGTCCGAGCGGGAATGCGCCTGATTGCCCGGTGACAGTAGATCGGTTGATACGTCGCCTTCGGCCGCAACGTAGGTGACCACTTTGATCTCTTCCTCGATGTCGTCGAGTTCAGTAAAGAACTCGGCGCGCGCGTAGCTCTCGAGCATGTCCTTCGCGACGGGGTTACCATCAGCATAGGCCGCGGCCAGCCGCTCCGTATCCGCCTCGTACAGGAACACCTGAGTCTTCAACACGTCAGCAGCCTGCGCCGCGATAGATGGCTCACCCCCAAGCGCAAGGTCGAGCAACACCTCTACCGAAGGTCCTCCTTTCATATGCGACAGCAGTTCGAAGGCGAACTCCGGCGCGATCTCTTCGACAACCGTGTCCCCGGAGATGATCTCCTGTAGAAAGCGGGCTTTGACTCCCGCTGCACTAGTGGTGCCGGGAAGGGTGTTATAGATAAAAAAGTGCAGGGAATCAGCGCGATAGGCGTGCTCCTGATCCTTGATCTGTTCGATCAATGCCCGTACCAGGGCACCGTCTTCAATTGGCTTCGGATTGAGGCCCTGCTCTTTTCGCGCGGCAATTTCATCCAGATAGTCTGCGTAAAGGCTCATGCGTTTCCCTGTGGGTTGTTCCGGTTGCAGCGACACGGAGACAGCCGCCTGCTGAGGCGGACATTTTAACCCACATTTAAAAGCAGTTTAACTGCCTGAATAAACAGGAAAAATTGACGTGCGACACAATCTCCCCGCCAGCGCCTAGCCGGCAGCACTGTCTTCACTCTGAACGTTGCCACTTGAAGTCCGTCAGGACGTCACGAAAAGGCAGGGACGTCCGTCCTAAAAAGCCATGGATGCAGTGAGTAGAACGGTTCGAGGCTGTCCCCGCTTAGCCGCAATCGTGTTGCTGGTGTTGAGCACGTAGACCCTGTCGGTCAGATTCTTGACGCCGAGGTTCAAGAACAGTTCGCCCAAGCTGGTTGTGCGACTGTAGCTCAGATTTGCGTTGTGCACAGTTCCCTGAGACGGGACGACCGCCTCACCAAAGGACAGCGTCGAAAAGTCGACCGTAGCGGCCAGAGAACCACTCACGTACTCCAAGCCGTACCCGAAGCGAAGGCCGTCGATACCGGTCCAACCGAGAGAGAAGTTGTTCCAGAAAACCAGCTTGTTGTCCGGAACACCTGGCAGAGGGTCTCCCGGGCTCTGCGCGGATGTGCCCGCCTCAATGACCTCGGTGTCGGTGTACGCGTAACTGAAGTAGAGATCCCAGCCGTCCGTTGGCTTGCCACTCAGATCGAGTTCAGCGCCTCGGCTGCGCTGCTCGCCAGCAACAGAGGAGACATTCGGCACACCGGTCGGAACGATGATGTTCTGCTTTGTCAGCTCATAGAGTGAAATCGTGCTGGAGAGTCGCCCTCCAAAAAATTTGCCCCGCCATCCCAGCTCATACTGTTCACCGGTCTCAGGTTCGGTAATGAAGTTTCCCTCGAGATCCAGGCTGCTCGAAAACGGCGGATTGAACGACTCTCCGTAGCTGAAGAAGACGTTATGGTCATCGTTAATGTCATAAACGATCCCTGCGCGAGGCACCCAGGCATCCTGATCTTCGTCACCAACGTCAAAAAAGCTGGGGTTACCCTCAGTGTCTAAAGATACCAGATCCTCAAAACCCGACCGGGCGTAACGCAAGCCGATCAGAACATGCAGATTCATGGACGGTATGTCGATCGCGTCCTGCAGATTCAGCCCGAAGTTATCGTATGCAAACGTATCTCGTGAAAATGGCGGAGAGTCGCCGAAGTTGGTGCGATGGTCGTAGGGAACCGCTACCGGGTCAAAAACATTGACGCTCGGTGGCAGCGCCGACAAGGCTGCAAAATTGCCACTGAACAGCTCCGGCAGCAGCGTGGTGACGCTGTTGAAGAAAGCGACGTTCGTTACCTCTGAACGGGAGTAATTGAGGCCGACGACAAACTGATGACTGCTGCCGAACAGGTTGCGATCCCAGGCAAGGTGAGCTGCCGCGTATTCCGATTCGGCAGAACGATTCTGGTCGAAGGCACTGCGCATCGCGAGACCTGCCTCGCGATCAACAATCCCTGGAATAGTGAGCGGCAAAAACGCCAGATAGCCGGAGTTACCCGTTTCCCGGCCACCCTCTTTGTAGCCGATCTGCGCCTTGAGCTTCAGAGTCTCCGTAAACTCGTGGTCGACATGCAGCTGGACGCCTTCGCTATCAGAATTCTCGTAATCCGTCGTGAGACCGAGATACTGCTCTTCTGGTCCAATCAGATAGCGGCCATCAAGAAAAACCGCATTGGCAATGACGGGGTTACCCTCGTGTTCCACGTACTCAGCGATCAGTCGGACACTGGTGGCATCGGTCGGCTTCCAGAGCAGCTGCAGCGTCGGCGCGAAATCCCGCGAATAGTCATAGTCAATCACGCCTTTCGAATCTTCCCAACCCAGCGTAAAGCGATACAGCAGCCGATTACTACCGAGGGACCCGGTCGCGTCAAGCTCTGCGCGATACTCATCAAACTGGCCGATGGTGGTTTGCAAGCGATAGCGAGCAGTCTCTTCCGGCTCTTTGTACACGTAGTTGATCACGCCAGCGGGTTCGCCTGCGCCGTAATACAGCGCCGACGTCCCCTTCAGGATTTCGATACGGGACAGGGCGGAAGTGTGCGCAGGAGGCGTATCACCACTCGTCACAGGCACGCCGTTAACCAAAAAGCCGAGCCGATCCGGATCAAGACTGAAGCCCCTTATAAAATAGCCAGGCACCGTCGACGTATGCAGGTGGCTACGATTTACGCTGGCGTTGGTGAGTACAGCTTCTTCGAGCGTATCAAGCTGCAGCTCATCGATGAGCGCTTCCGTTACGATGCCGATGTTGAAAGGAGTTTCGTCGACGGGCAGCGAAAACAGGGTGCCTGAGCTCGCATCTTCTACTCGGTAGGCGCTGAGCCGGGCTTCTCGAACCACCATCTCCTCAAGCCGCACACTGCTGTTCCGGTCCGACTGTTCACCGACCGCGCCGCCCTCGCCGGTAGGGGCTCTGACGATGATGAGAGCCCCAGACCGGGACTTCTGCCAAGCGAGTCCGGAGCCACGGAGGAGCCGTTGAATGGCATCCTCTGCACTCATCGCACCGGTGATTGCCGGTGCGCGCTTCCCCGCGACCAGCTGCTCCGGAGACAGCACATTGATGCCGTAAAGATTCGAAACGGCGACCAGACTTTCGCCCAGCGTGCCGGCGGGAATTGATATCTGCCGCTGCTTCTCGGCCCGCTCCGCGTTCTGTGCCGAAGCTGGACCGGCCAGGGCCCAAAGCATCAACGAACAACCCAAAGCAAACACAACACACGCGATCCCGCGTTCGGAACTCATCAAGCTACCCCCTGAATTCAAATAGTTAAACAGGCGCCGGACGCCCGTTACTAAATGATCTATTCAGGAGCCGGATCGACACCCCGGGCCTGGATATTTTTGGTAGCCGACTGACCTGAGCACCAAAAGCGATGCGAGTAGCAGCATGCCTAGGGCCGCGAGCGAAGCACGATTACCGCCGGATCACTCCGGTCGACGACAATCGGGTAAATCTCGAGCAGCGTCTGCAACATGCCATCAACGTCGCCGGCATCAAACGCGCCACGAACCAGGAACTGCTCAGCAACGCCGCCATCAAGATCAATCACGATCGGGGTGTCCGAATAGCGGTTCATGTCCGCTACTAACGCGGGGAGCGGAGTCCGGGAGTAGACCAGCCGCCCATCCTTCCAGGCTCCGACCGCTGCTGCACTGATCGGTTCTACTGGCTGGAGCCCAGCGGCTGCAGTTGCTGTGACCTGTTGCCCCAACGACAGGGCAACACGGCTTGCTCCCCCGGTACGACGGCCAGCGACCAGGGTCGGATAACTCACCTCGACGTTACCTTCAGCGACCGCGACACGGGTTCGGTCGGGGCTACGATTTACAGCAAAGGTCGTGCCGAGCGCTACAGCGCGAAGCTCACCGGCATGCACGGTAAAAGGGCGGTTGCCATCCACGGCAACGTCAAATAGCACCGCACCAGCCGTCAGCGTTGCGGTCCGAGTGCGATTCGTCGTCAGCCAGCGAAGCTCGCTACCGGGTGCGAGCGTAACAAGGGAGCCGTCGTCAAGGGCGAACTCCCGGGTCAGGCCAGAAGGGCTCGTGTATCGAATCGCATCAACAGCCCGCGGTACTTCCCCCGCGTGGGGCAGCCTCAGATCGTTCATCCAGACGGTCAGCACCACCAGGGCGGCCATTCCGGTCACGGCCAGTCCGATGCGCGCGGGTGACCACAGACCGGCCCGCAACCCGTCGATCAGATCAGCCAAGCGCTCGCGGCGTGTCGGCAGGAGAAGATCAGCATCGAGCGCTGTCGGGTCTAAGGTCCCGAGATCGGCCCAGAACGATTCAGCCTGGTGGTAGGCCAATGCATGCCGGGGATCAGCCTCAAGCCAGCGCTGGCACTGGGCACGGTCTGCAGGCGTCGCGTCCGGACTGTCCAACCGGGCACGCCAATCATGCGCGACCTCAAGCAGTTCGATCAGGTTTTCGGGTCCGGGTTCCACGATGCTCACTCTCCCCCCCGTTTGAGCAGCGCAGCATTCAGTTCCGCAGCCCCGCGCACCAGGTGTTTCCGTGCGGCAGTTGGACTCATGCCAAGCCGGCGTGCGACCTCGGCGATGGGCACACCCTCCAGTCGGTGCAAGATCAGCGCACGACGCCGCTTGGCCGGCATTGATCTCAGAAATGCCGTCACGAAAGCCACCTCCTGCTTAGAGATAATGATCCTTTCAAGGGTCAAATCGTCACCCTCGCCGGGATACAGAGCGTGCTGCACGTCGAGCTGACGTTTCGACCGCTTGCCGGTGGTTTGGCGATCTTTGAGGATCAGGTTACGCGCGATCTGCCAGATAAAGGCCCGCACGTTCCCAATCGACGAAAGATCGCCACGCGCGAGTAGCCTCTGAAAGGCTTCCTGGACGACATCGGCAGGCTCCGGGGGGCCACCACCGAAGATACGACGCAGCGATGCCTCGAGTTCCGCCGCATACTCGCTGTAAAGCGATGCGACGTCCGGGGGCACCGCAGGCGCCGGCGTCTGCGATCCGCCAGGCGTCGCAAGGTCGTCCCCTCTATACTCTCTGCCGGTTTTTTTTGCTCCCGTCACTTGACCATTCCGTCGTCCGTCACGGCATCATACGGAGAAACGGCTGCAAATGAGGACAATTCTCATTCCTGGAACGGAGCGCGCGATCCGCATGCTGAGTCGCATGCCAACGAAAACGGGTGGCTAACCCGCTATCCTGATTCAGGGTGCGCCACCAATTGAGCTGGCAGGAGCCGGCCAGAATGGCAGGTTTCACCCAGTCGGCGTGAGAGCACTGCAGTCCTCGATAAGCACTACACAACCTAGGATTCAAGGAGACGTCCCTTGAGGGAATTCGATCAACAGCGCGAAAAACTGGCAAACCACAACGGGTTCATTGCGGCTCTGGATCAGAGCGGCGGCAGCACGCCCAAGGCGCTCGGCCTGTACGGCCTTCAGGAAGATTCGTGGCACGATGACGACGAGATGTTCAACCTAATCCACGCCATGCGCACGCGCATCATGACGTCCTCGGCCTTCACCGGAGACCGCATTCTCGCAGCGATCCTGTTCGAAAACACGATGGATCGACAGGTCGAAGGCAAATCCACTGCCGCCTATCTCTGGGAAGAGCAGAAGGTGGTTCCGATCCTCAAGGTCGACAATGGTCTGGCGGATGAGGATGGAGGTGTTCAGCTCATGAAACCCATGCCCGAGCTGAATGCGCTGCTGCAACGCGCCCGCGCTGCGGGCATCTTCGGTACGAAAATGCGGTCAGTCATCAAGCAGGCTGTCGAAGCTGGGATTCAGGCTGTGGTGGCTCAGCAGTTCGAAATCGGCAGGCAGATCATTGCAGCCGGGCTCGTGCCGATCATCGAGCCAGAAGTCGACATTCATTGTCCTGATAAGGCCGCCGCAGAATCGCACTTGCTGTCCGCGTTGCTGGCGGAGCTGAACGCCCTGCCTGAAGACGCCAGCGTCATGCTGAAGCTGACGTTGCCTGAAGCCGACGGCTTCTACCGTCCATGCGTCGACCACCCGCGCGTTCTCCGTGTCGTCGCTCTGTCCGGGGGCTACAGCCGGGATGAGGCCAACGCCCGTCTGAGTCGAAATTCTGGCGTTGTTGCAAGTTTCTCGCGGGCGCTCACTGAGGGGCTCACGGCACAACAATCCGACAGCGAGTTCGACGCTGCGCTGGACTCAGCAATTGAGAGCATCTTCGCCGCCTCCGTCACTTGATAACGGCGCTCACATTGGCCGCGGGGGGGCGTCCTCCCGGAAGGCCCTGTGTACCCGCGAAATTCGGCACCCTGTGCCGCCGCCCCGAGTCGCGCGCGGTCCTATTCACAACTATTTCTCATTCACTAATGAGTCTCATTCGCCTATGCTGTTCAGATGCAGGGCCAGAGCTCCTCATCCGCAGCTACCCGTCCAGGGCGCACAGCGATCGATCAGATCGACCCGAACAAGAGCGTCAGCTGAACCGCTGTGATGCAGTGATCCCTCAGTGTTGAACCAGGTGATCGACATCTTCACCGCGCCTGCTGTGGCGTTTGAGAACCTGCGTGAACGCGCCCCGTTTTTGCCTCCCATGCTGTTGATCGTACTAAGCGCGACAGCGCTGAACGCGATGTACTTCAGTCTCGTGGATCCGGAATTTCTGGTTGAAGATATCCTGAGACGCGTCGGCGACGACCTGTCCCGAGAAGAAGAGCAGCGCATCCGTGACTTTGGTCAGGGTGACCGGTCCAACGGCCGCTGGTTCGCGCTGCTCGGTCCTTTCGCCACTACGAGTCTGATACTGCTGCTGCAGGCGGCCTATTTCAGTATTGTTTCTCTCGCATCCGGCCACGGGATCACCTATCGACGCTGGCTGGGGATGGTGAGCTGGGCGTCTTTGCCAGCGATCTTGCCGGTCCTCGGCGGCGCCGTTGCTCTCTACCTCTCACCCGGTTACGAGCTGGGCTTCCGGGAGCTGAATCCGCTATCGCTGGCAAGCCTGCTGAATCTGGAGACCGGGCGCGGCGCGAGCCGGCTCCTCGATAGACTGGATATCGCGCAGTTCTGGACCACCGCACTGCTGGCCATCGGCTATCGCTGCTGGACAGACAGCACCTGGCATCGGAGTCTAACGGTCGCGGCTGCGCCGATCGCCTCGTACTACGGCGTTAGTCTCGCCTTTCTTCTTTAACGTGGTAACCACATCATGAACGGTCGCCGTTGGCTTTTCGTCCTCATCATTGCCGCCGTGATCGCGGTCCCGGTACTGAGCAGGGGAACCAACAATCGCGGTGCACTCGTCGAACTCGACCAACCGACGGTGAGACCACTGCGGACGTCCGTGCTGGCCTCCGGCAGTCTCGCGCACGAAGAAGAAGTGACGCTCACGGCGGAGGTCATCGGTCGCGTTGAGGCTATCTATGTTGAGGAAGGGGACCTGGTTCGCGCTGGCCAGCGGGTGCTGCAGATCGACGACGAAGCCCTCGCCGCGCAGGTAGCGCAGAGCGAAGCCTCTGTCCGCATGCAGGCCATAGACATCGAACGAACAGAACTGCGGCTCAAGAACCTCGAGCGGCGGCTCAATCGTGCCAAAGCGCTCTACGCACGGAAGTTGCTCGATGAAGACGCCTTCGAAGACGCACAGCTCGAATTTGCCGTTGCAGAGGTCGATCTGCGTTCGGCCAGGGAAAGTCTTGTGCAGACCCAGGCGGCACTGCAGCAATTTCAGGATCAACGGGACAAGACGAGCGTGCTTGCTCCGATCGATGGCATCGTGACCTCACTGGATATAGAAGTCGGCGAAACTGCGGTTTCAAGTACCACCAACATTCCCGGTTCTGGCCTGCTCACTATTTCAGATCCAAGCAACATTATTACCGAGGTCAACGTGGACGAAGCGGATATCGCCGATATCACGGTAGGCCAGACAGCTGAAATCGTTGCCGTGGCCTATCCAGACCGCCCGCTGACCGGCGTCGTCCAGTTCATCGCAAATACAGCGAAACTCGGTGCGCACAGTCAAGGGCTGTCCTTTCTGGTGCGCATCGCGATCACCGACACGAACGGCATTCAGCTGCGACCCGGCATGTCCTGCCGCGCCGCGATCTTTACCGCCGGCGAAGAAGCCCTGCTCTCCGTTCCGGTTCAGAGCGTGGTGGTGGAAGAGAACCTGAGTACGCGCTCTCAGCGCCCAACCGTCTTCGTTGTTCGCGAAGGACGTGCGAGAAAGCTCGACGTTCAGACCGGTCTGTCCGATGACAGCTTCCAGCAGGTGACCGATGGCCTGACCACCGAGGACCGTGTCATCGTGGGGCCGGCCCGCGTACTGCGCCGGCTGCGGGACGGCGATCCCGTACAGCCGGCAATTCGCTGAGGCTCCACACATGTCACTCATCGACATGGAGGACATTACCAAGATCTACGAGCTCGGCGACGAACCGGTTGCCGCACTTGCAGGCATCGACCTTGAAATCGACCGCAACGACTACGTCGCGATTGTTGGCTCTTCTGGTTCCGGAAAGTCTACGCTGATGAACATCCTCGGCTGCCTCGATCAGCCGACGTCCGGCATCTATCGATTAAACGGAACCGATGTCCAGCAGCGTACCGAAGACGAGCTGTCTGCGATCCGCAATCGGGAAATCGGCTTCGTGTTTCAGAGCTTCAATCTGCTGACCAGGGCCACGGCGCTGGGCAACGTCATGCAGCCGCTGGTGTACCGACGCCTGTCTCAGGCCGATCGCAAAGCGCGGGCAGCGGCGGCCCTGGAGCGAGTGGGGCTGAGCAATCGCGCAGACCATCTGCCGAATCAGCTCTCCGGCGGACAACGGCAACGGGTTGCCATCGCTCGAGCGCTGGTCACGGCACCGTCCATCGTGCTCGCGGATGAGCCGACCGGCAACCTCGATTCGGAAACGACGGCCAACATCATGACGCTGTTCGATCAGCTGCACGACGAGGGGCAGACATTGATCATCGTAACCCACGAGGCCGATATTGCGGCCCGCTGCGCGCGTACCATCGAACTGATGGACGGCCGCGTCAGGACAGACCACCCCAGCCGCTCGGGGGCGGCAGCTACACCATGATCTTTACGCTCCTCGAAGCCAGTCGGGCAGCATGGTCATCAATTCGGGCGCACGGCCTGCGCAGCCTGTTGACGATGCTCGGTATCGTCATCGGCGTTGGCTCGGTCATCGCCGTTATATCGCTGGTCCAGGGGCTGCGTGTTTCGATCGCAGAAGAGTTTCAATCCCTCGGCACGAACACGCTGACCGTGCGCGCGTACACGCCCTTCGAAAAGCGGCTGCAAGGCCAGAATGCGAGGCTCACCCCTGCGGACTACCTCACCGTGCGCGACCGTGTCGTTGGAATTGAAACCATTACGCCCCTGCTGTTGACCGAATCCGGTGGCCAGGTGAACTGGAACGGCAACACGACGCTGACGCAGGTCCAGGGCACGACCCACAGTTATCAGGACGTCAGCAATCTCTTTGCGGAACAGGGTCGGTTTCTCACCATCGAGGACGACCTGAAACGACGTCGAGTCGGTGTGCTGGGTGCGAAGGTGGTGGCGGACCTCGGCATCGAGGATCCGCTTGGGGCGTTCATCAACATCAGCGGCAACTGGATCAAGGTGGTCGGTATCATGGAGAGCCGGGGGGAGCTGTTCGGCAGAAACCAGGACGACTACGTGCTGCTGCCCTTTGAGACGGTCCGCAGTATGAACGGCCTGCAGAATGAGCCCAACCTGATCATGCAGCTCACGGTAAGCAACCTTGAAGATATGAGTGCCGTCTCTGAACAGATCGCAACGCTGCTACGTCGGGCGCACGCCCTATCTCCCACTGAGGACAACGACTTTCGCATTCAAACGCCTGAACAGATCTCCGAGTCTTTCAACAAGATCATTAACACAGTGACCGTAATAGTCAGCGGGATCGTGGGAATCTCCCTGCTGGTCGGCGGAATTGGGATCATGAACATCATGCTGGTTTCGGTTACCGAGAGGACTCGGGAAATTGGTATCTGCAAAGCCCTCGGGGCGCGCCGCCAGGATATTCTGCTGCAGTTCCTGATTGAAGCGCTGACGCTGTCACTGCTTGGCGGACTCGCTGGGCTCGTGCTGGGCTACCTGATCGGGATAACGATAGCGTCCTTCGTACCGCAGTTTCCCCCGGTAGCGGTGCCCTGGTGGGCCGTCGGTATCGCCCTCGGCTTCTCCGGTGCAATCGGCGTCCTGTTTGGTATCCTGCCTGCGTCTAAAGCTGCCGATCTGAATCCAATAGACGCCTTGCGCTACGAGTAGTCCACTTAATGGTTTCTTCGAGAGCAGAGCTCCTGCGCCGCCATTTTCAGTCTATGCCGTCGCTGCGGGCGGAACACGGCATTTGCCAACACTCTGCTGAACGAACGTTACATAAGGCGGCGACAGCCGCTGGGCTCTAACCGGGCTTTCCATCGGGCCTGCTACCGAGCTGAAGCACTACCGGACCGTCCCAGATCCACCGGGCGCGGATCAACGATCCGCGGCGATTTGGGGTTTCCGAGCCTTCAGAAATCTGGTTCATGTTCAACGGGCCGGCTCGACCGGCCTCGCGCAGGGAGAGGCTGACGTCAGACCCGACTCGCAGGGTCTGCCGGTGCCGAAGACGCACTCTTGCGCGCCGCAATGAATGATCTGACACACAAACCAAGAAAAACCAGCAGGATAGCCCCCATGACCAGCTGCGACACAGTCGCCAGGCGTAACGGTGCTGTAAGATCAAGGCCGGGGAGCGCCCGCCCCAGCGCACCGAAGGCGCCAAGCAAAGCAACTGTGGCTGCAACGTGCATAGCGTGCTTGCGCCAGGATTCGCGGAGCGCCGCAACACCCGTCAGTCCGAGCGGCACGCCAAAAAATGCGGGAATGAGTGCAGTGACACTGCTCTGCCCTGCAGCAATCCACGTTCCAACGCCAAGCAGGATGAGCATCGCTGCGAACACAAGGGTGATAGCCGGCACTTCGGTTCTCGGATTTTACGAGTCCCTATGATCGGTGACGCTCCCTGCTGGTGCAAGCAGTCTCTAAGGTTCCGCCCTCGCAGATGGCATGTTTTCGACATTCCAGTTGCGCTGGCGGAGGGCACTCATGACAACCCGCTCAAAAAGAGGCTTCGAGTACAACGCCGAAGGACTGCGGTTGCCCGAGCAGTCCGGATACGAAGGTACTGCCCGGGGTGTTTCCACCAACGCTCAAGAGATAATCCTCATCGAATATATTCTGTCCATAGAGGTACGCTCCCCAGCGCGGCCTTTCATAACCAACGCGGACGTTGGTTATGAAGTAGCCGTCGACCTCCTGTCCCGGCTCGTTCTGCACGTTACTGAAGAAGTCAGCGGAGTAGATGTTATCCACGGTCAGCGCCAGCCTGTTCCAGAGGCGATAGGTTCCCCCGAAGGAGGCATTGAATCCTGGCTGATTCGGGAACTCGTTGCCCTCAAAGTTGCCACCCTGAAACAGAAACTCACCGAATTCAGATGCGGCGAGGCCAACGGAGCCATAGAGGGAAAGCGATGCCGCTGGCCGCCAGAACGACTCGACCTCGAGCCCATAGAGCTTGGCTTCTCCGGCGTTCGCAATGAATCGATTGACGATGACCAGGGGATCCGGCGCAAATCGGATCTGCATGTCGGTGTAGTCGACATAAAACGCGTTGGCGTTGACTGCAAGCGCCCCATCCAAGAAGAGACCGCGAAAGGCGAGCTCGTAATTGTCCGTATACTCCGGATCGAACTCGATTGGCTCATCGGTGTCTGGGCGAATATCCGCCCCTCCCGGCCGATAGGCACGCTGATAGATGGCGCTTAAACTCAAATTGTCGGTGAACTGGTAGGTCACGCCCAGCTTTGGCAGGAACGCGTCGAACTCCGAATCGCCATCCAGCTCCGAACTTCCGCTGGGCAGGAACGGCAGGGGAGGATCAACGATGGTTGTCGCGTTCTCCCGCCGGTTCGAATCCTCGACGTCGTAGCGCGCGCCAACCGTCAGCGACCATCTGTCAGACAGCCGGAATTCGCCTTCACCAAACAGAGCATAGTTGGTGAAGCGATTGTCGTACCCATCACTGCGGCGCAGTGTTACGCCGAAGTCCGGGATAGTCCCACTGATTGTTCGCTGACTTAACTCATCGAAGCTGTTGTAGTAAGCCCCAACGATGGCTCGAACTGCTCCCCCGCCATCGTAATTCAATCGAAACTCCTGAGTGAATGTTTCATCGTTGGCATCCAGCACCGTGCTGGTTCCGCGACCGGCCTGGGTCGCAGCGATTGGAGCAACGGCAAGCGTCAGATCGGTATAGGAAGTGACAGAAGTTAAGCTCAAGGCAGCGGATAAGCGATGAGTGACGTTCAGGGCATAGGAGCTCACATCCGTATCGTTCACGTTAATGACCTCCGTTGCCCGACGGGCGAAGAGATCGGGCCCATTCACCACATTCACACCCTCCGTGCTCCGGGAATCAGCAATGGACAACACGGCTTCGGTATCCGCTCCGAAGCGCCACAACAGCTTGGCGCGCAGCAGATCCCGCTCAGATTCACCGATGTCATCCAGAACGACACCGGATGCCGTTTCGAACTCAGTAAAACCCGAGCTGCGCAGGGAATCCGCAGCGATCCGAAAGGCCAGCCGGTCGTCGATCACCGGTCCACCGAAAGCGATCGCTGCCTGAGTCGCTTCGAACTCCCCGGCGGCCAGCCGGGCACGACCGGTCCACTCAAAACTCGGGTCCACCGTGTTGACGACGATGGCACCACCCAGCGCGGCACGGCCCTGGGTCGTGGTCTGAGCGCCACGGAACACCTCAACCTGCTCAACGTCCCAGGTGTTCGTCAGCCCGCTGGAGCCGCCGATCTGGGACTGTACGGCACCGTCAACGTAAATCGCTGAGGTCTGCGCGGTATCCCCGGTGCCGCTCCCGACTCCGCGCTCAGGAATTCCACGAATGGCTAGCGCACCGGCATCGGTAACGTTAGGGACCCGCTGCAAAATTTGCGAAATGTCCGTGAGATAGCTCGCATCGACCGTTTCTCCCTCAAGGACGGCAACGCTGGAAATCGTATCCTGCAAGGTGCGATCGAACTTCTCCCCGCGAACCACCAGCTCTTCCGGGACATCAGCGGCGGCGCGCTCAGCTCGGGAACTTCTCGATCGCGCGCTTTCAATGCGTACCTGTGTCTGGCGGATCACTACATAGACCCCGTTGCCCGTGCGCTCAACTCCGAGCCCAGAGCCTTTAAGTAGTGCACTCAGCGTCTGATTGAGGGTTAGCGTGCCAGAAACTGGCGGGGCTTGGCGCCTGCGGATCAGGGTTTCATCAGCGATGATGCTTACCCCGAACACATTCGAAAGCCGTATCAGCGCGTCTCCAAGCGGCTGCGCCGCGATCCTGACCTCAACGCTAGGTTCTGCTGATGAGCCGGTTGCAGCCGAAGCCGACAGGCTCACTGCCCCTGCAGCAACAGCCACCAGCGCAGCAAAGACGGCCGCAGCCACTGGGTGATCAAAGTGCTGCCTCACTGATTTTCCCTCCAATCCGTGACTCAGAGCCAGCAGCCAGGAAATGGCCGCGGCCCGCTCTGATCAATGAAGATTGAGGCGGCAAAAAGTGCACCTTGAATCAGATCTTTTTTTTGGCGGGCCAGGTTGGCTCAGTCGTCTCCTTGTCGCAGCACAATCTGCTCAGTGTCCGACCGATCCACCTCGATTGGATGAATTGCGCTCAAAGACTCAAGGAGTGCATCCACATTGGTGCCCAGAAACACCCCGCGAATCTGAAAGCCGAGCACCGCCTCGGATCCAGGCGCAACGACAACCGGACGCTGGGAATAGCGATTCACATCATCAATAACTTCAGCAACCGTCGCACCGCTATAGATGAGTCGGTTTTCCCGCCACGCTCCGATCTCGTCGAGTGCAACTGACTCAACAGCGCGCAGGCCCCCTTTCCCGGCCGCTATCATCTGACCCGGCTGCAGCCGGGTTCGGGTCGATGCAGGCACGGGCTCCGGAACGGCAGTCTCCGAATAGCTGACCTGAACTTCGCCTTCAGCAACCGCTACCCGCGCAACGCCGCCGCCCGTGCGTATCTCGAAAGCCGTACCGAGAGCGGTTGCGGTCAACTTCCCTGCCGTAACAGAAAGAGGTCGATCCTGATCCTCGGCAACTTCGAAGTACGCCGCACCCTCATCGAATGCCAGCACGCGCTCGCTATGAGAATACCTAACGCGAAGTTCCGTCGCCGGACCCAGCGTAACCCGGGTACCGTCCTGCAACGTCAGTATCCGCGTCTCAGCTACGGCGGTAGCGGTTGTCTCTACGGCAACTGAAGGTTGAGCCTCCGGCTGTGTGGGTGCCAACAGTAGCGGCGCCGCAAGCACCACGACTACGAACACTGCAGCCAGTGGAATGATCAGCTGCGGCCAGCGGAAAGCGGAGCGGGGAAAGCGTGCCGGTGGGTCGATACGCGAGCGCCTGCGGAGAGAAGAGCGCACCGAGGCTTCGAAGTCACCGGGTTCGAGCCGCACGAACGCCTCACGAAACGTAACGGCACGATCGAAAAGGTCAGCATGAGCAGGGCTTTCAGCGCGCCACATCTCGAACCGCTCGCGATCCTGCCGCGTCGCCGCCGGATCTTCGAGTAGCAAAGCCCACTCGTGCGCAGCCTCGAGGAGCCCTTCCGGATCGCCGTGACTGCTCATCGTCGTGCCCTCAGTCGGCCCAGCCATCAAGAAACAGGGCATGCAGCTGCGCCTGAGCTCGGCTGACGTGCTTTCTTACACCCGAAACGCTCAAGCCCATCTCCTCCGCAACCTTTGCCAGCGTCAGCCCTTCCACGCGATAGAGCAGCAATGCACGTCGGCGCGCAGCCGGCATCTCGAGCAGCAGTTCATTGATCGCCCTGAGCTGCGCCCTAGCGGTAATGACGATTTCCGGACTCAGATTGTCACCCCGCAACGGAAAGAACAGCTGTTCAACCTCAAAATCATACTGCGAACGGACAGCAGCAGCCTTCTTGCCGTCGAGCACCAGATTTCTCGCAATTCGCCAGACATAGGCCTTCAGATTGCTGATCGCAGAGGTGTCCGGCTGCTCGAACACACGGCGAAAGGATTCCTGAATGACATCATCGGGCGCCGGCGGACCGTCGCCAAACCGGCGACGCAGGCCAGCGACGAGTTCTCCCAAGGATTCTTCATAGAGCTTGCGGATTCGTGGATCGGCGTTGGCAGCGTAATCGATCGGGCCGACGTCGGCTCTAGCCGGCGCTTGCATGCCCGGTGGGTTTGCTTCGGTCTCTTCTGCGGAACGCCTCATGGAGGGCCCAGACACCAGCCCTGATCGGTCCAGAGGATCCGGCAAATGGCACAACGGCGGTTGGCCTTCCGGTAAAAGATCCTAGAGGGGAACGCTATTTTGGGAAAGGAAATCACTCTTAGTTAGGTTACCAGATTTCTTAAGGACATTGAGCCGGTGCCAGATCGCCGAACGAGCGCGGCCGACCAACATCTGTCATCCAGCCGCTCCGGGGCGCAGCCACGGACCGGCGTCGCGATAAGCCAAGGAAATTCGTTTCAGTGTGTTACGAAAGGTGTGGTTTTCCTGCCGAGCGACGTCTTTATGTTGAGGCCGGTGCTGATCGCTCGACCTGCAAAATTCGACGGAGATGGAACGCAACCGTGGCAGAACCTACCTTGACCGAACAGCTTCAAACATCAGCCCTCCGCTCCACGCCCCGGCGAATCGAAGTCTGTGAGGTCCTGGAAGCCAGCACTGACCGTCTGGACGCGCAGGCAATCCATCAACGGGTTAATTTGCCCAGCAAACCCAAAGTCGCACTGAGTTCGATCTACCGTATTCTTGCCGACTTGGAACGACACCACTTGATTCGCAGACGAGAACGTCCAGCTCAACCCGCTTACTACGAAAAAGCCTCGACCAGACAGCGCGATCACATCATCGATCGAGACAACGGTACGCTATGCCGAATCGACAGCACGGGTCTGTACCGTTTGCTCTCCGAGGCCGCCGAGCGGGAAGGCTACGAGCTCGTTGACTATTCACTTTGCATGTCGGGAGTCCCGATCTCGAGTCATCAGACACAAGGAGCGGCACGCCATTAGGGGATCGCCGCCTCCAGAACCGGTGAAGCCGGAGGCGAATCGTTGCTACCGCTCAACCATCGGGGCCCAGCCGCTATCGAATTGAAGCCTCATCCAACCCATCCCTAGCTTTGACTCGCAGCTCTACGCCCGGTTCAAAAGGAAGGGCCAGGTACCCTTGACCACCAGCTTCGCAGCCAGCATCAGCGTAGAGAATCAGACTGGCCGGATCGACGGCCACACCGGCGTCATCCAGCCTGTCCAAACCCGATCCGAACAGTCCGACACCCCAACGCGGCCCCTCCTCTGTCTGCTACCAGTGCCTACGGTGCTAGGCCAGGATTGACAGCAGCCTGCCTCGCACAACAGCATTTCACGAGCCATCGACGATCTGAAGCGTTAGCTCTAAGCTGCTGGGTTTTGGAATCCCCTATGTTTGCTCGCTGTTGTCTGATCCTGTTCCTCTCGTCTACGGTCAGCGCAGAAGAATTTGTCCTCGCAGACTTTAGTCAATCGAACGACAGCGGCTGGCAGATAGTCAACGACACCGTGATGGGCGGACGATCGCGTAGTCAGTATGTGCTGCGCGACGGTGCGCTCCTGTTTGCAGGCTACCTCAACACCAGAGGCGGCGGTTTTGCATCCGTACGTGGCCCAAAAATCAACCGTACCGACGGGTCCTTCGATCGTATCCGGATGAGGGTACGTGGAGATGGCCGAACCTATCTGTGCCGCCTGCACACACGGGCTACAGGAACCACTTATCAAGCACGCTTCGACACGCTGGCAGGGGAGTGGATCAACGTGGAACTCCCCTTAGCCGCGTTTCGAGCGACGTGGCGAGGACGCCGATTGAATCGCCCGCCCATCGAAGCAGGCGACATAGACTCACTGGGCATTCTGCTCGCTGATGGGATCGACGGCGCGTTTGAGATTGCGCTGGAGCGGGCCGTACTCGTTCACAGTCACCCTGTAGGAGGGCGATCACTCGCCCTTCCGCTCTTAAACGATAGCGAACCAACTAGCGCAACCGGCCCAGCTTTTTCATCATCCAGAGCGCAAGAGCAGCCATAGGCAGGTAGGCAACGCCGAGATCAGCCATCAGAAACGCCTGGGGCGCCGGTATTGAGCGGCTGGCAGCTATGCCGCCCATAAGAAAACAGACTCCGACGACCGTGGCAACGACGGGCTGGTGGAACGGCGTAGCCAGAATCGCAACGCAAGCACCGGCAAGGGTCCCCAATGCGTGAGCGAGAAAAGGAAAAACGAAGTGTTTGGCTTCAAAGCGGCCAATTGCTGACGCTATTGAATCAGCGTTCATGGGGTCTACTCCTTCCGGCGCAGGGACGACAGTCGCGCCAAGCAGAATCAAAGACATGTTCACGACACTGCCCGCTGCCAGGCCAAGCAATATCGCAAGCGCGGAACGAACTGCGGAAGGCATTAGAACGCTTCTCTCCTGCGGGACCGTACGGACCGCGTCGCGTGCGAACAACCAACCCAGCCCGGAGCTGATAAGAGCAGACCGCCTAACGAACCCGCCATGCTGCCGCTCTTTCCTTTGACGCCCACAGACTTCGATAGAGTCCATCGCGCTCCTCGATCAGCCCTTCGTGACGTCCGCGCTGCACGATCCGCCCCTGATCGAGCACAATGATCTGATCTGCGCTTCGGATCGTCGCTAACCGATGAGCGACGACCAGCACAGTTTTGTTCCGCACCAGCGCAGCTAACCCTTCTTGCACCAGTCGCTCGTTCGTGGCGTCCAGCGCCGAGGTCACTTCGTCGAGCAACACAATCGGGCTATCCTTGAGAATTGCTCGGGCAATTGTAACGCGCTGGCGTTCACCACCAGACAGATTCTGTCCCGCCTCCTGAACAATCGTTTCGTAACCCTGGGGGAGCCGCTCAATGAACTCATGCGCTTGTGCCAGCTTCGCCGCACGCTGCACGGCAGTAGCATCGGCCCCTGGCTGCCCAAACGCAATGTTGTCGAAAATGGTTCCGGGGAACAGGTAGACATCCTGAAAGACAGGCGTAACGGCATCGAACAGTTGCCGTTGTGATAGCGACTGCTGCTCTACTCCGCCGAACAGAATGTGTCCCCGATGGGGAATACGCAGTCCTGCAACCAGCTGCAACACGGTAGATTTGCCGGAGCCCGATGGCCCAACCAGTGCTGTGACTGCACCGGCTTCGGCGGTGAAGGACAGATCTTTAAGCAGAGGTTTATCCTCATCGTATGCAAACCAAAGCTGCTCAAAGCGAACGCTGAAGTCAGACGGACGCTCCGTCTCGACCACAGGCTGCTGGACAGGCTCGGCGAAGACCGCGGCAATCCGGTCGAGCGACGCATCCGCCATCCGCATGCTCTCAAATCCCTCAGCAGCAGCGACCAAAGGCAGGTACACCCGCAAAGCAAGGATGGCGAAGATGAGGAATACAGCGCCATCCAGTTTACCGCCGAGCAGCCAGTAGCTGCCGACAAACAACACGAGCGGGATTCCGAGGAACACCGTCGAGAGGAAGAGTGTCGAAAGCGGCGCCAGACGACGCACCATCTCATCGCTGATTGCCTTGAACTGGGCCAGAGAGTCTCGAAACTGATTCAGCTTGCTCCCGGCGACACCAAATGCACGAACGACTGCGAGGCCCTGGACATACTCGATCATGCGGCTGGCCGCATCGGCCTGCAGATCCTGGCGCTTGATGGCCAGCGTACGAAACACACGATTCGTCCACAGGAACACCGGAAAAGCCAGGACAACGCTCAGCATAGTGGCCACCGCCATCGGGAAGTCCGTCAGCGACAACACAACAAAAACGACGAATGGAGCCACAGTTGCACCGATCATCTGTTGCAGTGGTTCGTGGGTAAACGTTTCTACCGCGCTGACATCCTGGGTCATCACGGTGGTCAGGTGCCCACTGGCCAGCCGGTCGTGCGCGCTCATGGGAATACACCGCACCCTGTTCAGGAGCCGCGCTCGCAGCCGCGCGAAGAGCTCAAAGGTAGCAATCCAGGCAGATCGATTAGCAAAGTAGCTGGCCACCCACTGACCAGCAACACAGCAGAGCACGATGGCCACTGCGACAAGCAGGCTGGAATGGGTGAACGTTTCAGTCCGCAACGCACTGATCACAGTAACCAGCACGGCAACCGGCGCAGCCTCACAGATAGCCTGCAGGGCCTTGAAGCCAATCGACTGCAGCAGGACGCGCTGCTGATCACCTGCAAGGTCCCAGATGGTTCCGATCGTGGTTCGCGCCTTGCGGAACTCCCAGTCGGTTGCGGAGGTGCTCATTGCAGTTCCTCGGCGGAGGGCGCCAGACCGAGCGCATTGGCCGCGTTGAAGTCGGTCCAGAGCGCGGCGTAAAGGCCATCCGCATCGAGCAACTGCTGGTGGGTGCCACGCTCGACGATACGCCCTGCGTCGACGACCAGGATCTGGTCAGCGCCGGCAATCGTTGACAGGCGATGAGCAATCATGATGACCGTCTTTCCCGACACCAGCTCCGCAATCGCCTGCTGAATGGCGACCTCGCTCTCCGGATCGACGAAGGCCGTTGCTTCATCCAGCACCACGACCGGCGCATCGGCAAGCATCGCTCGTGCAATGGTCAGCCGCTGCCGTTCGCCCCCAGAGAGGCGCATACCGCCCTCCCCGACCTGGGTTTCAAAGCCTTCCGGCAGACGTGCCAGAAAGTCGGTCAGCTGCGCGCGCCGGATCGCAGATTCAATCTCCGCAAGCGTTGCATCCGCTTTTGCCACCCGCAGGTTTCCGGCAATCGTGTCATTGAACAGAAACGTCTCTTGTAAAACGAACGAGACCTGCCTGGCGAGTTCCTCACTGCTCAGCTCTGCTACAGGCACTCCACCAATTCGAATGCTGCCCACCTGAGGATCCCAAAATCTGCCGAGCAGCGAAGCCAGCGTAGACTTTCCCCCGCCGGACGGGCCGACGATAGCGGTCAGCGTCCCTGGTTCAGCTGTGAAAGAAATCTGCTGGAGGGCCCAGCTGTCGTCATAGCGGAAGCTGACATTGTCAAAATCGACACGGCTGTTGGACACCACGCGACTCGATGACGGCCCGGCCGGGAGCGGGGCCTGCGCAAAAATCTCGGCAACGAGCGTTCCGCCTGAGGCGATATGCGACAGGTTGGCAAACAGAAACAACATGCTGACCAGCGTTGACAGAGCGCCGAGCCCAACGATCAGAAAGAACAGCAGCGTTTCGGTGGCGAGCTCTCCCGAAAGCCAGAGCCATCCACCAATCGGGAGGATGACCACGACGTTGGATGCAAGCAGCACGTAGAACCCGGTCCCGAAGGGCAGGAACGCAAGACTGTAATCGCGCACCACGCTGACGTAGCGCCTGATAAGGTTTTCCGTTCCCCGAACGTCGTCTTCGGCGCGGTTGAACATTTTTACCACCGGCATACCTCGCAGCAACTCTACAATCGCCGCGTTCATCGACCCCTGCGCGGTCTTGTACTCGGCAGCATGCATGCCCGCGTGCCTCATAGCGTAAGCAATCAGCGCCATAGCGGGCGCTGCGGGCGCGAACACCACACATGCCATCCGCCAGTCCACCGCCAGCATCCAGATCAGCAGCGTTACAAAAGTCACCACAGCAGCAACTATGTCGGGTACGGCGTGGGCGAGAAACAGCTCCAGACGCTCAACGTCATCCGCCATGACTTTCTTCAGCTCACCGGAACGGCGTCGGTTGACATAGCCGAGCGGTACCCGGACCAGGTGCTCTGCGAGCTGCAGGCGGATGTTGTACTGAATACGGAAGGCCGCTTTATGCGCTACAAAAGTGGCCACGCCATGCAACATGAATCGTCCGGCGACGCCTGCGAGCGCTACGGCCGCCAGTGTCCAGAGCCAGTCAAGGTTCGGCGTCGGCGCAAGGAGCTCGACGACTGTTTGGTAAACAGACCAGTACGGCGCAATGCCAAGCAGCGCTGCCAGGGCTGCGATGGCTCCGGCGGTTATCAATCCGGCCCTGGCGTGGCGGGCGAACGGCAGGAGCGCTCGCAACCCGCTGCTGAGCGACTCTTTTGCTGCCCCAAGCTCCGGGTCAACGGGCGCAGGTTTATCTCCCGCCGACATTGAGGTCGTCTCGGCCATACGCTCAACCAACAGCCCTTATTTTGTAAACGATATTCATTATCATCTAGAGAGGCAACCCCGACAGCCTTCCCCGGCTCGTCACAGATGAAATTGAGCTTAATCGTCGCGCGACCCGACACGAGCTAGCGGTTTTCCACCATTGAAGAGTGTCGCGCCAGCTTGGCATTCTCAGCGTACGGTGGTGATGACATTCACAGTCTTTGCGAGGACCGGGCTCGCAGGTCAGGGCCGCCCAGCCCCGCGGCCGGTTATCGAAGGAGAAACTGTATGGGACTCTTTTCACGAACCACGGAAACCGCGCCCTGCGAGGTCGAGGTGAGTCACTGCTTCGAGAGT
>JBCDGJ010000066.1:0-23792 GCA_038757945.1 Pseudomonadota bacterium | reverse complement strand
TCTGCTTAAGATCGTCCTCGGTGCCACGTGCGCCGCCCTGCCTCAGCACGTCGAAGACGAGCGTCTCGATTTCACTAAGGGTATCCCGCAGCGCTTCACGGCCCGCCACTTCGTGGTACGCGGCAGGCAACACCATCGACAGCTCCGGAAACTCGCCCTTCGCTGCGAGGAGTGCGACGACGAGCCGCTCGAGTTGCTGTTCCAGCGTACCCGGAACGGCAACCGCAGCAGCCAGCGCCACCCGCATGCGCTCGAGGGTCTGCTCGGCAAGCGCAGCGATCAACGCCTGTTTGCCTGGAAAGTACTGGTACAGCGTGCCCACGCTGACACCGGCCCGCTCGGCGACGCTGGTGGTCGTGAGGCTGGCATAACCGTCCCTGACAAGAACCTGAGCGGTCGCTTCGAGCACCGCCTCTACAGTGCTGCGCGAGCGTGCCTGAGAGGGTTCTTTTCTTCTTTTGATCAATGGTTTAGCGGGCATTCAGGAATCGCTTGGAGAAACACGAATAGTCATAAGCTGAAGCTTTCTTCAGAATATCTGACGATTCGAAGGCAACGCAAGGACTTCCAATGGCAAGCCACCGGATGCCGCTCCTCAGCCGCTGGCGGCGCGTGCTCGGCTGTATGCTGAACCAGCAGCAGAGGACGGCTCGCTGTCCGGACTCACCGGCCCTCGACGGTCAGCTCGTGCTGCTGACCGGGGGTACCGGCGGCATCGGCAAGGCAACCGCACGGGGACTGCTGGAAAGAGGCGCGGAGCTGATCCTGCCGTGCCGCAACCCGACACGCGCCCAGGCGCTCGTTGCCGACCTCGGCGCCGCGGCCGAGCGCGTCTGGCCGATTCCTCTTGAGCTCGATGACCTGGATTCGGTTGCCGGATGCATTGCTGCCATCGCAGACCGGTTCGGGAACCGGTGCATCGATATCCTCATCGAAAACGCCGGTGTCTGGCCCCAGTCCTATGCGTTGACCGCGCAGGGTCACGAGATCGCGTTCGGGACCAACGTGCTGGGGCACTTCGCGCTGCGCCGGGCCCTGCAGCGGGCAGCGCTGCTGAGCCCCAGCGCACGGGTGATCTGCGTGACCGGCGACATCTACATCCTCGAACACGAATGCTCGCCGGCGTTTCGTTGGCGCGGAGCAACCGGCGGCCTGAAGGCGTATTGCCGCAGCAAGCTCGGCAACCTCTGGATCGCGGCTGAGCTGCAGCGCAGGTTTCCCGAGCTGACCGTCGCCAGCGTTCATCCGGGGGTGGTGGCAAGCGACCTGGCGGGACCCAGCAGCGGTGTGTCCGGCTGGTTCAAAACGCAGCTCATGATCGATACCACCACCGGCGCCCAGACGAGCCTGCGGTGCGCCACGCAGCCGGACATCGAAGGCGACGGGTACTACCACAACGTGCGCGGGCGCGTGCTGCTGACTCCGGACGATCCGGCCGCAGACCGCACGGCCGCTGCCCGGCTCTGGGACAGCTGCGAGGCGCTGGCCAATGGGAGTTAAGCGCTCAGTCGGAGCTGCTCCAGCACCGATACCCGTTTCAGCGCACCGGATGCCGGTTCATCGCCCGACACGCCTGTTCGTCGCATCGGACGGACCACCGCTGCCGAATCCCCTAGGCTGTCCTCCACACACTGGCCAACTCACGAACCCCCACCACTCGATTGCAGGAGACCCTCATGCGTCATCTGATTCCAAGCTCCCTGATCCGTGCAATGAGCCGTGGCCTGCGCCACGGCAGCTCCCTGCCCGTCGACAGCCTGATCTTCGGCGCCCTCGCCGCGCTTGGGCTGCTGGCCTCCATTGGCGCGCTGGCGGAAGAAGCGGGAAACCCGACCTTCAGCGTGGAGATCCGGAACATCGAGGATCCAGATGCCGCGCTCTACATCCAGATCCTCGCCGGTGAGGAAGCCTACAAAGCGAGCACGCCAGCCGCCGCACAGCTCATCCTGCCCGCTCGCGCTGGCAGCGCCCGTTTCAGCCTGAATTCGCTGCCCGCAGGCGAATACGGCGTTCGGGTGATGCAGGACCTGGACGGCGACGGTGAGCTTGCGACCAACATGGTGGGCATGCCAAAGGAGCCCTGGGGCGTATCCAACGATGCCCGCGGCCGTTTCGGTCCGCCGACCTGGGAGCAGGTCCGGATTGTTCATCCGGGGGAGGCCGAGCAGATCCACGTCATCACGCTGCGCTGAGGAGGCACCATGCAACGCCGTCGCTTTCTTCACAGCCTGGCCTCGGGAGTCGCGGGCGGCGCAGTAGTCGCGCAGTCTGCGCACGCGGGCAGCAACGCAGCACCGAGCACCGCCGCTCGACCGCGCTGGGCCCTCGGGTACCGCAGCATCGACCAGGATTTCTACCAGGCCGAGGTTCCGGTAACCGGTTCCTGGCCCGAGCTGCTCAATGGGGTCTTCTATCGCAACGGGCCAGCCCAGCACGACGTCGGAAGCTTTCGCTATGACCACTGGTTCGACGGCGACGGGCTGGTGCAACGATTCGCGGTTCGTAACCAGACTCTTACGCATCGCGCTCGCGCCGTGGCGACGGCAAAGCGCAGCACGGAGCAGGCGCTGGGCCGGGCCGCCCTCCCGGCCTTCGGGACCGTGCCACCAGGCGGTATCGGCGTGACTGATGCCGACGATCTGAACCCTGCCAACATCAGCGTGCTGCCGCATCACGACCGCCTGTACGCGCTCTGGGAAGCGGGCTCCGCCTACGAACTCGACCCGGGAACCCTGGCCACCCGGGGGCCGAAACACTTCAGCGAAGATACGGCCGGGCTGCCCTTCTCAGCCCACCCGCGCATCGAACCGGACGGTAACCTCTGGAACTTCGGCTACGCGAGCGGCGCCGGGGTGATCGTGCTCTGGCACGTCGACGCGGCGGGCCAGCTCAAGCGTTGCGTGCCGCTTAAGGTCGGCGCCACCGGAATGCCCCACGACTTCATCGTCACCCGCCGGCACATCGTGCTGCTGCTCGCACCCATGGAGCGCATCGAGGACGCACCCGCCGACAGCAGCTTTCTCGACCTGCACCGCTGGAATCCGGACGCATCGACTCGAGTGCTGGTCGTCGACAAGGACTCTCTGACGCTCCGCGGCGAGTACGAGCTGCCCGCGCAGTGGGTGTTTCACTTCGGCAACGGCTACGAAGACGAGTCCGGCACCATTCACTTCGATGCCGCGCGCAGCGCCACCCCGGAGATCATGACCCACAGCTTTCGTTCGGTGATGCGCGGCCTCTGGCACGAACCGCCGCTACCGCTGTGGACCGAATACCGGATCGACCCGAAGCGCAGGCAGATCAGCGAGCAGAGCGCGCTCGGGAACACCCTGGCAGTGGAGTTTCCGCGCGTTGACCCCCGGGTCAGCTGCCGCCGGCACGACAGTGTCTGGTTCCTGGCCGGCACCGAGCGGTCCAGCGCGCCGGGCAGCCTGAACCAGCTGACCCGCTACGATCGTCGAAGGGATCAGCTCGATAGCTTTGCCTACGGCTCGGACTACCTGGTCGAAGAGCACACGGTCATCAGTCATCCGGACCGCTCGAACGCCGGCTGGCTCATCGGCACCGCGCTCAATCTCGCGAGCGGTACCACTGAACTCAGCCTGTTCGATGCCTATGCCCTGGCCAAGGGACCCATCGCCCACGCGCGCTTGCCCTACGCCATGCCGCTCGGGTTTCATGGTGCCTGGGCGGCAGCGAGCTGAAAGATGTGGGCAGCAGTGATTTGGAGTTCGGCGAGCTGACAGCAGAGCACGATCACGGTCGCAACCTGCGGGGCTTCGCCATTACGACGGCATTCTGCCTGGCGGTTGCCCTGCTGCTCTGGCTCCTCGGCATCGCTCCGCTGGTTTCCGCGTCGGTGATTTCCTTCAGCATCGGGTGGTCTATCCAGACGCTGTTTGCGCTGCTGCGAACGCGGCTCGAACCCCGCGTCGGGATCCTGATTACCTCCGTTCTCCTCACCCTCTCCGGACTGCTCACCGGGTTGCTGCTTTCCAGTGCCGTGCTGTTCGGTAATCCGCTGTTTCTGCTGCTCGATGCGCCCGGAACGGTGCTGTTGGGCGTCATCGGTGGCGTCTGCGGGTATCAGATCGTCAATTCCCGGGAACGGCTCCTGAACTCACGCCTGGAGGTCGCGCAGCTGGAGCAGACCCGCGCCGAGCAGGCTCAGCAGCTGGCTGAGACCGAGCTGAAGGTGCTGCAGGCCCAGATCGAACCACACTTTCTGTTCAACACCCTGGGCAACATCCAGAGCCTGATCCACGACGAACCGGACAAGGCCGATGCCATGCTGACGCGGCTGACGACACTGCTGCGCGGCAGCCTGGGCAATGCCCGCAGCCGATCCACGACGCTGGCGCAGGAACTCGAGCTGACCCGCGCTTTCCTCGAGATTCAACAGATCCGTATGGGCGATCGGCTCCAGTTTTCCATCGCCACCGGCCCGGGCTGCGGACAGATCCAGATCCCGCCGCTGCTGATTCAGCCACTGGTGGAAAACGCGATCACGCACGGCATCGAAGTCGAAGCAGGGCCCGGCACCATCGAGATCGATGTTCGAACAGAAGATGGGATGCTGGAAGTCTCGGTCAGCGACAGTGGACCAGGACCGGAAGCCGATCCGCAGCGCCCATCGCCGATGCGGTCCAGCAAGGGGACCGGGACCGCGCTGGCCAACATTCGCGCCCGGTTGCACACCGCCTATGGTCACCACGGCAGCCTGCAGCTGTTCGCGCTGAAGCCCAAAGGGACCCGGGCGCAGCTGCGATTGCCGCTCGACAGAACAACCACCCCAGCCGTGACACCGGAACCATGACGCGCGTTCTGCTGGCAGATGACGAGCCTGCATTGACACGTCAGCTGGCGCGACTGCTGGAGACGCACTGGCCCGCCGATGCTCTGGGACCACTGGAGCTGGATGAGCCGGTCGCCGACGGTATCGCCGCTCTTGAGCAACTGCAGCAGGAGCCACCGGACCTGGCGTTTCTGGACATCCGCATGCCCGGCAAGTCGGGCCTCGAGGTCGCCCGGACCCTGGTCGACAGCGGCGGCACGGATACGACCATCGTGTTCGTCACCGCGTACGATGAACATGCCATCGACGCTTTCGAAGCCGCAGCGCTGGACTACCTGTTGAAGCCTGTGGCACCGGAACGCCTCACCCAGTGCCTCGAGCGAGTCGCTAGACACCGCGCAGCCGTCAATCGGAATGCTGCTGCGCCAGACCTTCGACAGGTTGAAGCTCTGCTCGAACAGCTGGCTGACAAGAGAGCCGACCCGAAAGCCCCGCTGCGATGGCTGCGCATCGGTCGCGGCGACGAGGTGGAGCTGGTACCCGTTGAAGACGTCGTGTACTTCCGGTCGGAGCTGAAGTACACGACGGCCGTGACCAGCGATCGGGAACACCTGCTGCGACGCTCGCTCAAGGACCTGCTGGAAGAGCTCGAGCCGGACCAGTTCTGGCAGATTCACCGCAGCCTGGTAGTCAACGTGAGCGACATCGCCAAGGCTGAACGCGATCTGCGCGGCCGCTATGAAGTGACGCTACGGCGACGGCCGGAGAAGCTCAGGGCGAGCCAGAGCTTCGGGCACCTGTTCAAGCAGATGTAGCGACGCGGCCGCCAGTCTCAACGGACCGCCCGAGCAGATCGCTTCAGGCCCGCCGCGTGCTAGCATCGCGCGCGAAATCTTCGCCCCCCTACCCCCGTCCGCGAGACCGCACCGACCATGACCCCAGAAGAATTCCGCAGTGCTGGCCATGCGCTCATCGACTGGATTGCCGACTATCGCGAGAGCCTTGCGGAGCGGCCGGTGCGGGCACCAACGAAGCCGGGCACAGTGCACGCAGCGCTGCCGGTTGATCCCCCGGATGGCGGTGATGCGATCGAGACGCTGTTGAAGGACCTGGACGACCTGGTCGTGCCGAACCTGACCCAGGTACAGCACCCCATGCACTACGGCTGGTTCCCCTCGAACGCGAGCCTGGCATCGGTACTTGGCGATCTGGCGTCGAGCGGTATCGGTGCGCTCGGCATCAGCTGGGAGAGCGCACCGGCGCTCACCGAAGTCGAGCAGGTGGTGTGCGACTGGATGCGCCAGCTGCTGGGGCTCCAGGAAGGTTGGCACGGCAGCATTCAGGACACGGCTTCCACCAGCTGCCTGACGGTGCTGATTGCGGCCCGGGAAAAGGCCAGCGACTACGCCATGTACGGTGGCGGGCTGCAGGCGGTGACGCCTCCGCTCGTGGTATACACCTCGGATCAGGCCCATTCCTCGGTCGAAAAGGCCGCTCTGCTCGCAGGATTCGGCAAGGACCAGCTGCGGCTGATCGAGTCCGATCAGCAGAGCTTCGCCATGCGGCCGGACAAGCTGCGGCAAGCCCTCGACGAGGACGTCGCCGCGGGTCGGCGGCCCTGCGCCATCGTCGGCACCGTGGGCTCCACCGGGGTGACCGCAATTGATCCTATCAAAGGGTTAGCCCACATCGCGAACGAGTACGGCTGCTGGCTGCACGTAGATGCTGCGCTGGCCGGAAGCGCGATGCTGCTGCGCGAGTGCCGCTGGATGTGGAGCGGCGTCGAGGACGCCCACTCCATCAGCCTCAACCCGCACAAGTGGATGGGCACGGTGCTCGACTGTTCCCTGCTCTACGTCCGGGATCCCAGCGCGCTGACCGATGTGTACGCCATGAATCCGGCCTATCTGCGCTCGGCGAGCGACGGTGCGGTGGTCCAGTACCGGGACTGGGGTATCCCCCTGGGCCGCCGGTTCCGCGCCCTGAAACTCTGGTTTCACCTGCGCCTGGATGGCCCGGAGGCCATCCGCGCACGCCTGCGCGAGAACCTGGCGGACGCCCAGTGGCTGGCCGATGCAGTGGCCCGGGTTCCCAACTGGCAGCGTGTTGCCCCGGTGCAATTACAGACCGTCTGCCTGGTACATATCCCGCCGGATTTAGCGGATAATCCCGCTGCCCTGAATGCCCATACGGCCCGCTGGGTCGAGCGCATCAACGCCTCGGGGCAGGCTTTCCTGAGCACCACCGAAGTGCGCGGAATGCTGATCGCACGGGTCTCGATTGGAGTTGAGACCACGACACATGAAAACGTCGAGCAGCTCTGGACGCTGATGCAGCAAGCGGTTGCCGACTGACGCAGTCCGTTACTTTGCGGAAGATGGATAACTGACCCGGAAAGCGTGGTCTGAAGGGCGGATTGGGGTACGAGGACACGATGGATATCGGTGCTACCGAGATTTTCATGTTCGTGGGGTTTCTGATGGCGGCCTATTCCATCGTCGCCAACGATGCCATTCAAACGCTGGGCACCTTCCTGAGCTCCAATGCGCACCGCCCCTGGTGGATTCTGTGGCTCTACGCCTGCTCTATTCTGATGGCGGTGCTGATCTACGGCTGGCTGGCCAACGCCGGCGATCCGGCCTACGGCCGGCTCGTCAAGTTCCCTGAGCCCGCTGGCGGCATCAGCTGGATCCACTGCATTCCGCCCATCTTCCTGTTGCTGCTGACGCGCTACGGCATCCCGGTCAGCACCACCTTTCTGATTCTGACCGTATTTGCGCCGACGAACCTGGGCAGCATGCTGCAGAAGTCGCTGCTCGGTTACGGCGTGGCCATCGTCGTTGGCCTGATTCTCTACGTGATTGTCGCCCGCTTCGTCGAATCACACTGGATGAACACCCGCGATCGCCAGCCCGGGCTGCACTGGATCTTCATTCAGTGGGGCTCTACCGCGTTCCTCTGGAGCCAGTGGCTGATTCAGGATCTGGCTAACATCTTCGTCTACCTGCCGCGTACGATCGGCGTTGAGCTGCTGGTGTTCGCTGTGGTGGTGATGCTTGCGCTGCACGCGATCATTTTCAAAAACCGCGGGGGCGCGATCCAGGGCATCGTCACGTCAAAGACGAACACGACCGACATCCGTGCTGCCAGCCTGATCGATCTCACCTACGGCTTCGTGCTCATGTACTTCAAGGGCATATCGAACATCCCCATGAGCACCACCTGGGTATTCCTCGGCCTGCTGGCGGGCCGCGAACTGGCGCTCGCGTTCCTGCTGAAACATCGCACGGTGACCGAATCCGCCATTCTCGCCGGTAAGGACCTCGCCAAAGCGGGCGCAGGCCTCGCCATCAGCGTCATGCTGGCCCTGGGCCTGCCGCCGCTCAGCAAGATGATCGCCGGTGCTGCCGGCGGCGATGTTGCGGATTCGAGCGCGCCGGCCTCAGAGCAGGGTACCGCTGACCGTGGGGATAACCCGGCCCCCAACGGCGAGCCGCTCGCCCAGGTCCAGGTACAACCGGCTAGGTCGGTCGATCTCGACTCCCTGGTCGACCACAACCCGCCCTGACACCCCGCGCTGCGCCTTCAGGTACGCAGCAAAGGCAGAATTAGCACTGCCCGTGGCGGCATCCTCCCGCGTACCGGCGGATTCAAAGAACATGCGGGCCGCATAGTCCGCATCCGCGCCGTAGGCTTCCGGTGAGAACAGAAACAGGCTGCCATTGCCGGGTACTGCCGCCCTGAACGCGGCGTAGCGCTCGACGTCCACGCGGGCGGCCTGCAACCGCTCGAGGTGCTCGACCGGCACGAGCAGAAAATCCGGGCCGATAAACGCCCACTGGAGGGGCCAGTCAGCGAGCAGATCGCTTGCCGCGAGCCCCACCATCGGCGCTATAGCGGCGGGATCCGCCGTCTCGCCGAACTCGACCTCGGGCGGCTGCATCCAGGCCATACCATCAGCATCGAAGGTCACAGGGACCGGGCCAGCATCGAGCTCCAGGGTGATCGGACGCGCGCCACCGGTCAGCACCCAGGCTGTACCGAGCGTTGGATGACCCGCAAAGGGCAGCTCATAGTCCGGCGTAAAGATGCGCACCCGGGCGCTGTGCTCGTCCTGCGAGACCACAAACGTGGTCTCCGAAAAATTGGTTTCCCGGGCAATCGACTGCATCGCCTCGGTATCAAGGCTCGCCGCATCTTCCACCACCGCCAGCTGGTTGCCCGCGTACTTGGTTTCGGCAAATACATCCACGATCGAAATTTTCATGGCTCGAGTTCCTCGGACAATCGAAGCCGCGCAGCTTCACCAGTTGACCGCCCGAATGCAAACCGCAAAGCTGCGGCTTCCGCCCGCGAGGCATCTGCTGCACTTACTGCTATGGACAATCAGACCGGCACGCTGATCGGAATCTATACCGCACCGAGCTCAGGGCGGCCGCTCAGGGAGCAGGCTGAGGGTCGGCTCGTTGCCGGCCAAGGGCTCGAAGGTGACCGGTACTTCGGGCGGCCCGGTGGCGTGATCTCGCTGATCGAGACGGAAGCCATCGAACGCTTCAACCTCGATCATGGCACCGGCGTGACCGCACCCGAAACGCGACGCTGCCTGCTGACGCAAGGCGTGGCACTCAATCCGCTGGTCGGCAAGACCTTCTGGATCAATGGTATCGAGCTCGAAGGTATGGAGCTGTGCGACCCCTGCGCCAAGCTGGGGCAGGATCTCGAAACCGAGACGGTCAGTGCAGCCGCCGTCGTTCGCGGCTTTCGCGTATCCGGAGGGCTACGCGCTTACGTACGTGGGAGCGGCGATATAGCCCCAGGGGATGCAATTACGCTGAGCACAGAGTAGCGCTCAGCGCAGAGAGGAAGCAGTAAGGCAGCCACCGCTGCCTTAGGGCGGACACAAGAGTGGTCAGCTCTTGAACTCGGCAACCACGGATGCAATGGACTCTTTGGCGTCACCGAACAGCATCCGCGTGTTCTCGCCGAAGAACAGCGGGTTGTCGACGCCGGAGAAGCCGCTGCTCATGGAGCGCTTGAGGACGAACACGGTACGCGCGTGGTCCACGTTAATGATGGGCATGCCGTAGATCGGGCTGTTCTCATCTTCGCGGGCCGCGGGGTTTACAACGTCGTTCGCGCCGATAACCACAGCCACGTCGATGCCCTCCATACGCGGATTGATGTCGTCCATCTCAACCAGTTGATCGTACGACACATTGGCCTCAGCAAGCAGCACGTTCATGTGCCCGGGCATTCGGCCGGCTACCGGGTGAATCGCAAAGCTCACTTCGGCACCGTTGGACTCAAGCAGCTCACCAAGCTCCCGCACCACGTGCTGGGCCTGGGCGACGGCCATGCCGTAGCCCGGGACGAAGGTCACGTTGGAGGCCGCTTCCAGAATCAGGTAAGCGTCTTCAGTGTTGATCGGCTTGACCTCACCCTCGACCTTGGTGGCCTGCTTGGCGGCACCAAAGCCGCTGAATAACACGTTCGCGAGCGAGCGGTTCATCGCCCGGCACATGATGTTGGTCAGAATGATACCGGCCGCACCCACCAGGGAACCGGCAACGATCAGGATGTTGTTGCCGATGGCGAATCCAGCTGCACAAGCGGCAAGACCGGAGTAGCTGTTGAGCAGCGAGATGACGACCGGCATATCAGCGCCACCGATCGGGATAACGACCATCACGCCAAGGACCAGGGACAGCGCGATGACGATGTAGAACATGAGCGCCGTCGGGTTCGGATCCAGGGTGAACATCACGCCCGCACCAACCAATACCGCGAGCAGTGCGCCGTTCACAATCCGCTGTGCGCCAAAGACGATCGGCTTGCCGTCGATGCGCTCGGAGAGCTTCAGGTAAGCGAGAATACTGCCGGTGAAGGTCACACCGCCGATCAGCACAGACAGAACGATGGTGAAGGCGGTAAAAGTCGTGATGCTGGCCGTGTACAGCGCCGCCCAGCCGACCAGCAGGCTCGCGAGACCGCCGGAACCGTTGAACAGTGCGACCATTTCCGGCATTTCGGTCATGGCGACGGTTCGAGCCGCGAAGGCACCGATGGCGGCGCCGATCAGCGCACCCACGATGATGTACTCGAAGGTTACGATGTCACGCGAGAACAGCGTGACCACCACCGCCAGCAACATGCCAACCGAGGACAGCAGGTTGCCGCGGACTGCCGTTGCCGGCGAGCCCAGCTGCTTCAGGCCAAAGATGAATAGCGCGGCAGCAATGATGTACCACACATTGATCAGTTCAATGCTCATAGTCAGTTCCCCGGCGTGCCCGGCGCATCACCGGTTTCTTTCTTCTTGAACATCGACAGCATTCGGTCTGTCACCATGTAACCACCCACCACATTGATGGTCGCGAGTGCAACCGCAGCGGCACCGAGGATGTTTGCAATCACTTCGGAATCGATGGCGGCTCCGGCGGAAGCCAGCGCACCAACGACGGTAATGCCCGAGATCGCGTTGGCGCCGCTCATGAGCGGCGTATGCAGCGTGGCAGGTACCTTGGAGATCAGCTCAAAGCCGAGAAAAATAGACAGCATCAATACGAATGCCAGAAAGACCGCTTCCATAGCCAACCCCCGCTTACAGATTCTTGATGGTTTCGTTGACGATCTCACCATCCCGCGTAATCACGCAGGCCTGGACGATTTCGTCTTCCGGATCGAGGTTGAGCGCCTTGTTCTCGGCATCCCAGAACTCATCCACGAGATTGAACAGGTTGTTGGCGTACATCTCGGTCGCGTTGCGGGCAACCAGCGCGGGCAGGTTGCCCTGACCGATGATCTTGACGCCGTTGACGTCGACGACCTCGTTGAGCGCCGAGCCTTCAACGTTGCCGCCGGTTTCAACGGCCATGTCCACGACGACGCTGCCGGGCTGCATGCCTTCGACCATGTCCTTCGTAACGATGCGCGGCGCCGGTCGGCCGAACAGCTGCGCGGTTGTGATGACGACATCGGACTGCGCAATGATCTTGGCCTGGCCCTGCCGCTGAAGCTCAAGCTGCTCTGCCGTCAGCTCTTTCGCGTAGCCCTGATCGGTCTGTCCGGTATCGCCAAGATCGATCTCGACGAACTTGCCGCCGAGGGAGCGAACCTGCTCAGCGACCACCGGGCGCGTGTCGAAGGCGTCGACCCGGGCACCAAGCCGTTTCGCCGTAGCGATGGCCTGCAGGCCGGCAACGCCAGCGCCGATGATGAACACGCGCGCCGGTGCGATGGTGCCGGCCGGCGTCATCATCATTGGCATGATCTTCGGGCAGTGCTGAGCGGCGAGGATTACCGTCACGTAGCCGGCCAGGTTGGCCTGTGAGGACAGCGCATCCATTTTCTGAGCCCGCGTGGACCGCGGAACCATTTCCATGCTGATGGCCGTCACACCGGCCTGCGCCATGGACTGAACGAGGTCCTTTTCGTTAAAGGGATCGAGGAAGCTGACGTGTACGGCGCCCTTCTTGAACTGGCCGATCTCTTCCACCGCCGGCTTGCGCACGCGGAGGATCACATCGCTAGCGCCGAGCACCGCGCCGTGATCTGGACTGATCGACGCGCCGGCTTCCTGAAACTCTGCATCGGTGAACCCGGACGATTCACCGACCCCGGCTTCAGCTGTGACCTGCCAGCCTGCCTTGACGAGTTTCTTGGCCGTCTGTGGGGAAATCGCGCAGCGATGCTCCCCAGGCCAAGTTTCCTTTGGCACCCCAATCTGCATGCCCATCCCCTTTGGTTAGAAGCTCTACGTTATATTCGGGCGACTTCGCTGCCACCCGTTATTCTTGCGGTCGTTTTCCGGCACGTCGGTCACTTGCCAGCACATTTGCCCTGCTCAAGCACTGGCAATTGCTGCGGGATCGCGAGCCGACCGGCAGGCGGGCCCGAACGCTAAAGGATGCCCCTGGGCAACACAAGCAGCGATTTGTAGCCAACGTTTTCCCAACGGACTGTTTGCACTTCGGTCACAGATTGAGGCTGCCTTGCGGTCCGCCCAGCGGTTGCATCTGCAGCCAACCCTTCTCAAAATCCAGCGCTCAATTCTCAATTGTCGGTTCTATACCTGTGAAATGCCTGACAATCAGCGGCGCTGAGCCAGTGCATCGCCAGCAACTCGGCCGCTGATGATCAGTTACAGAGCCGCAGCGTTTGCCGTTACCGTCGCTTTGATCGCTGGGCTGCTGGGCAGTCTGGCGCTTAGGCCCACCGGTGGCGCTACTCCCTCCGTATCACCGGGCCAAGCAGGAACTGGCACAACAACGTCGGCGACGCACACCTGGCGCGTGCCCGGCGCTTTCCAGACCACGATGCCTGTGCTCGGTGACAACATTCTCTACGTCACGGATGTGCTCGAACGCGCTAGTGGCGGGCAGTTTGATCTGACCGTTTTTGAGCCGGGTGAACTGGTACCCGCCTTCAGCATCACCGACGCAGTGCGGGACGGGAAGATCGAAGCAGGCTACACCTGGCTCGGTTACGACCAGGGCAAGATCCCCGCCAGTGCCTTGCTGGGTGCCGTGCCGTTCGGCATGGAACCCTGGGAGTTTGCCGGCTGGTGGTACGAAGCCGGTGGTCGCGAGCTCGCTCAGGCGTTGTATGAACCTCACAACCTGCACCCGGTGTTCTGCGGCATTACCGGACCGGAGACCGCTGGCTGGTTCCGCTTCGAGATCCGCGAGCTGAAGGACTTCGACGGGCTCAAGATCCGCTTTGCAGGCATCGGCGGCAAAGTGATCTCACGGCTCGGTGCTTCCGTGACCATGCTGCCCGGGGGAGAAATCTTTCAGGCGCTCGAGAAGGGTGCGATCGACGCCACCGAATTTGCGTTGCCTATCGTCGATCAGTCGCTGGGCTTCGATCGCGTTGCGCGCTTCAACTACTTCCCGGGCTGGCACCAGCCTGCCACCGGGATGCACATGGTCATCAACCTGGGCTTGTGGAATAGCCTCAGCGAGACCGAACAGGCGCTGATCGAAGTCGCCTGCACCGCTGGCGTCACGCGTAACCTGGCCCGCTCCGAAGCCCTGCAGGGCCCGGTGATCGCCGGGTTCGAAGAGCGCGGGGTTTCCGCTGTCACGCTGCCGCGCCCGATCCTCGAAGAGCTGCGCGCCGTCACCGAGTCAGTCCTCGACGAGGAAGCCGCGGCCGATCCCTGGTTTGCAAAGATCCTCAAGGCGCAGCGCGAGTTTCGGGCCGATCACCGCTACTGGAAAGAACGCGCCTACCTGCCCCGGGATTTCTGAGCATGTCCATCCTGCAGTTGCCGCATACCGCCTTTTCGCGCTGGGTGGATCGCTCGGTGACACTCATCGGTCGCTGGACCTCCTACCTCTGGATCATTCTGCTTGGCGTCATCGTAACCAACGTGCTCATGCGCTACGTGCTGGACCAGGGTCGGATCGAGTTCGAGGAGCTGCAGTGGCATCTGTACTCAGCGGGATTTCTGCTCGGGCTGTCTTATGCGCAGCAGGCCAACGCTCACGTGCGGGTTGATCTGCTCTACGAGCGGTTGTCGCTGCGCCATCAGGCCTGGATCGAACTCTACGGCATCGTGCTGCTGCTGCTCCCGTTCATTCTGCTGATCCTGATCTACAGCGTGCCCTTCGTCATGGCCAGCTACGCCATCAGCGAACGCTCCCAGGCACCCGGGGGCCTCGGCCTGCGCTGGCTGGCAAAGAGCCTGCTGCCGCTCGGCTTCAGCCTGCTGCTGCTGACGACGCTGGCCAGGCTGAGCCGAATCTGGGTGTATCTGTTCCCGAAGTACGGGGGCTATACCGATGCCAGCTAACCACTGGCTGTCCCTGGCCATGTTTGCCGCCTTCATCGCCCTGGTGTTCACCGGCTATCCGGTGGCCTGGATCCTCGGCGGCCTCGCCGTGCTGTTTACGGCGCTGGCCATCGTGCTCGAAGCAGATTTCCAGCTGCCGACGGGCGTGGACTGGTCCTATGCATCGCTCAGCGTCGATCGCATGTGGAACGTGATGGAAAACTGGGTAATGGTTGCGCTACCCATGTTCATCTTCATGGGCCTGCTGCTCGACCGCTCCGGCATCGCCCGCGCGCTGATGGAGAACTTCTCCAAACTGCTCGGTGGCGTGCGTGGCGGGCTGGCTATCACCGTGACACTGATCGGCGTCCTGCTGGCCGCCACCACGGGCATCATCGGAGCCTCGGTTGTACTGCTCGCCCTGCTCGGGTTGCCGGCAATGCTGGAGCAGGACTACGACAAAGCCTTCGCCGCTGGCACGGTGTGCGCGGTCGGAACGCTGGGCATCCTGATCCCGCCGTCGATCATGCTGGTGCTGATGGCCGACCGCATGGCCATGAGCGTTGGCGATCTGTTTCTGGGCGCCGTGTTCCCCGGTCTGCTGCTGAGCCTGCTCTACATCGGCTACATCCTGCTCACCGGCCGGCTGCGGCCGGAGGCGGCCCCGGCCGGAGCAACCATCGAAGCAGACTGGGGCATCGTGGTCGGGCTGATGCGGGCCATCCTGCCTCCGGCGCTGCTGATCATTGCCGTGTTGGGCAGCATCTTCTTCGGCGTCGCAACGCCCACCGAGGCGGCCGGGGTTGGCGCCGCCGGTGCCCTGCTGCTGGCCTGGGTCAATGGCGCAGCGAACCGGCAGGTACTGCAGGAGGTGCTCGAGGAAACGACGCGGACGACAGCCTTCATCTTTGCCATCCTTTTGGGTGCAACAGCGTTCTCGCTCGTGCTGCGTGGGCTCGGCGGCGACGAGCTGATCGAGGGCGCATTGCTGTCCCTGCCCTTCGAAGCAAACGGCATTCTGATCTGCATCCTGTTTGCCACCTTCATTCTCGGCTTCTTCCTCGACTGGATCGAACTCACGCTGATCATTCTGCCGCTGGTCTCGCCGGTGGTCGTGCAGCTCGGTTTCGACCCGGTCTGGTTCACCGTGCTCTTTGCGGTCTGCCTGCAGACCAGCTTTCTGACACCACCCGTGGGATTCGCGATTTTTTACCTGAAGGGCGTTGCGCCACGGGACATCGATGTCGTCACCATCTACCGCGGCGTGGTGCCCTACATCCTGATCCAGCTGCTCGGGCTGATACTGATCTTCTACTGGCAGGAACTGGTGACCTGGTTACCGGCCCAGGCCTATGACAGCTGACCGGGCCCGGATCGCGGTGCTGGCATCGCACGGCGGAACCACCCTGCAAGCACTGATCGATGCCGCCGCTGACGGTTCGCTCCACGGGTCCATTGTCCTCGTCATCAGCAACAACAGCGCCTCCGGCGCCCTGGTCCGGGCCCGCGCGGCGGGGATCGAGGCACTGCATCTGAGCGGTCGAACACACCCGGAACCGGGTGCTGAAGACCTTGCCATGACCACCGCGCTGAAAGCGGCCGCTGCGGACTGGGTCGTGCTCGCGGGCTACATGAAGCAGCTGCAACCGCGCACGCTGACTGACTGGGAGGGGCGGTTGATCAACACGCACCCCGCCCTGCTGCCACGCCACGGCGGCCGCGGTTACTACGGCGAACGGGTGCACCAGGCAGTGCTCGACGCCGGTGAAAGTGACACGGGGGTGACCGTGCACCGAGTGACCGGTGACTACGATCGCGGCCCGATACTGGCCCAGGCTCGAGTGGCGGTATTGCCCGAAGACGACACGACCACCCTGCAGGAGCGTGTGCAGCGCACGGAAAAACCCCTGCTGGTCTGGACCCTGAACCAGTGCATCGACGGCGCCGTGGGCTGAGTCACGGCACGCTCGCCTGCGCCCCGGCAGACGTCCGGAACGGCCAAACAATCACTGTCGGACCACAGCCAGCACGGCACCCTACCGGACGGTAGTACTACGCACGCCGGCCGTCCGGCCGGCTCGCCACATCCGGAGCACAAGGAATTCCGATGACCGCCAGCCCTTTTCCGCCGCTGCTGAAGCCTGAGCGACCGTCCCCCTTCAACGCGCTGCTGGAGGCACGCGTGCCGCTCGAGATCAGCGGACTGTTTCTAGCGAGCCCGGCGCTGGCGCTGGCGCCACGCGGCCGGTCCCGACCCATCGTGCTGTGCCCCGGCTACATGGCCGACGAATCTTCCATGGCGCCGCTAGGCGCGTTCCTCCGGTATCTGGGCTATCGCGTTTACAACTGGGGCCTGGGCCGCAACTCTGGTGGCGTAGATACCCTGGTACGACGCATCGGACCGAGAGTCGACGCCGTTGCCGACCGCGCCGGCGAACCGGTCACCATGATCGGCTGGAGCCTTGGCGGGGTAGTCGCTCGTGAGCTGGCCCGCACGCGCAGCGAGCTGGTCTCGGAGATCGTAACAATGGGTACGCCGGTGAAGGGCGGACCGAAGTACACGTCCATCGGTTCCGCCTTTGCTTCGGCACGCGGCATTGACCTGGATCGGTTCGAGTGGGAAATCCATCGCCGCAATTCCATCGGTCTCCGCCAGCCGCTGACCGTGATCTACAGCAAGCTCGATGGCGTCGTCGGCTGGCAAGCGGCGGTCGACAGCTACAACCCACAGGCGCGGAATATCGAAGTGTTCGGCACGCACCTGGGCCTGGGCGTCAACCCGAGGGTATGGAACGTCGTCGCCACCACTCTAGCCAAAGACCAGGGTCGCGCTCATCGAGAGCAGGCTGCCTAGCCGCGTTTGAGAGCGCCCTGCTAAGCCGCGGGCGTCGCGGCAAGCTGTTCCAGCAGATCGGCTGGAAAGCTGCCCCGAAAGGGCTCAATACCCTGTTCCTCGCGGATCTGTTCCAGCGGTTCCCGCCAGCAGTCCTCCCAGGCAACGTCCATTAGTGGCGGCGTGCTGCGGCCATGCGACCAGGCCTCATACACCGTCTGCTGCAACAACGGAAAGCCTTCCGGCGTACGGATCCCGCTGATCAACCCCACAACGGCAAGAAACATCGCCGAGTAGTTGTGGCCAAACTGCGCCAGCTGGAACGCTGAGATCGCAATCTCATGGAGTGCCGTTGTCTCGTAGCCGGCGGCCAGGTGCCAGACATCGTGCATCTGCAGAATACGCGTGTTGAGAAACCGCAGCGCCGGCGGTAGTGCCGTAAGACCAATCGCGTCGCGATCGAGCACTTCGGCGTCGTAGCCGTTGTCGACCAGCATCCGGTGCAGGGCCGAGGCCAGGCTGCCGGCCGGCGCATCGGCAATGGATTCAAGCCGGATCATCTCGGGAACGGCCTGCAGCAGCGGTTCAGCGGCACCGGGATGCTGTCGTGCCGCTGCTTCTGCCAGCTCACCGAATTCCGGCGCGGTGAGCCCGCCGAGCGCGGCCACCCGCGCAGTGATGGTGCCGGCATCAAAGCCCTGCTCCGCATCGGCGAGCAGCTCTTCTACTGCCTCCCAGAGAGCATCCGGAACGGCAACTGCTGCACTGTCACTCTGCGCCGCGGGCGCGGCAGCGGGTTCGCGACCGAGCCACCCCGCACTCAGCGCATCAAAGACCGGCGTAATGGCCCCCGGCGCCGAAAAGGCCGCCCAGCATTGGGCGCCAAGAATCACGACCCTGGCATCGGCATCACCAGCCTGCGCCCGGGCGGCCACGCTCCTGAGCAGCAGCGGGTCACCTGCTTTCGTCGCAGCCCGAATCTGCTTCAGCGTGATGGCACCTGCGGCACCGCGATTGTCTGGAGCCTGGGTATCGCTCACCTTGATGGTTCCTCCGGTACGGTCTGCCAGTGCCGCATGCGGCCTGGCTCTTCCGCGAAAGCTTATACCAGCCGCACCCAGCGATCCGCGAGCGCGTACACCCCGCGCTTGACCAGACAACCCTGCACATGCTGGTGCTCGGCGAGGTCCTGCCATTCAGTGCTGAACTCACCCTGGAAGCCGATCCTGTGGGCCTTCAATCGCACCGGTCGACCGATGCGGCGCGCTCGCTCTGCCTCGATGAATCCGAGCCACGGCAGATACCGGTAGCTGCCGTTTTTCAGCAGCACACCGATCGTCTCGCCAGCGGTGTCCTGATGCAGTTCGATCAGTCGATGATTGTGCCGCCATGCGACCAGCAGTGTAGCCATTACTGTATATTTATACAGTATCGGATGACGAACAAGGCTGAACCTGCTGGCGGTCGACGGACCGCTGCGGCATCGGAACCCCAGGATAGGTCGGGGGTCCAATGCCGACGCATCCATGAGAACCGCGGAGGAACGCTCACGATGAAACTGACACCACTCGTCCTGCTGTTGATCTCGCTGACGGCGGCACAGTCCGCGGCCGGTGCGCAGGCGATTCTGGCCGGGGGCTGTTTCTGGTGCGTCGAGTCAGACTTTGAAGCGCTGGAGGGCGTGACCGACGTCGTTTCCGGATTCACCGGGGGTACCGCTGCCAATCCGACTTACAGCGGCAATCATCGAGGTCACTACGAAGCCGTGCGGATTACCTACGATCCAGCCGTCATCGACTATCAGGGCATCCTCGATCACTACTGGGTCAATATCGATCCGTTTGATGACCGCGGTCAGTTCTGTGATAAGGGGCCCAGCTATCGAGCGGCGATCTTCGTGAGCACTCCGGAGGAACTCCGGCTGGCAGAACGTTCAAGGGCGCAGGTTCAAGCAGAGTTTCCGGAGCAGAAGGTCGTTACCGAGATCCTGCCGGCAACGCGGTTCTTTCCGATCAAGGGCGCTGAGGCCTACCACCAGGACTATTACCGTAAGTTTCCGTTCCGCTACAAAACCTACCGCTGGAGCTGCGGCCGGGACCGTCGATTGCAGGAGATCTGGGGCGACCGCGCAACGCACTAGCCATCTGCCTATGTGCCGCCGGCGTTCAGCGGGCGGTGCCCAACCCAAAGAGCTCCGCCCAGCCCTCCAGCGCATCGAGCTCACCTTCGACCAGCTGCACGCAGAACTGGCTGTAACCCGCCGCATCCAGCGCACCCAGCCGCGCACGAAGCTGCGGACGGGTACCGGTAAAGGTCAGCGACTCGATCAGCTCAGGCGTGATCAGAAAGCGCTCGTCATCGCGCAGATACATCAGGTGCCCGCGGTGATTGTGCAGATGCCGCTCGCTCTCAGGATAACTGAGATAGATGGTGCGATACGCCTCCAGCTGGTCACTGACGGTCTTGCCGAGCACCGCTTCCATCGCGCCGGGCGCACTGGTTTCGACGAGGTTGTGGAAGAAGACCGCAACGTAAGGCCCGGCCTGTGCCAGTGCGCGCTCGCTGTCAAAGGCCTCGCCCTCGTCGAGAATGCAACCGAGGGCAAAGAGCGTGCTGTAGAGATCGGCGGGATCGCGATCCGCTTCTTCCCAGGCTGAGCGCATGTTGTCCAGCGTTTTGATCGCGCCCTGTTCGTCACCGCCGAAGTTAATCCAGCCGCCACCCAGCTCAGCAGCAAGGCGTCGCGCCTTTGGCCCAAGCGCGGAGGTGTGCAGGCGAATGGGATCGCTGGTATTGATCAGCGTTGAGTCCGGATCCAGGAACGCAACCTGCTGTTCGCCCCCCTCGAGGCTCAGCGTAACCGTTTCACCGCGGGTCAGCGCCAGCACCCGCTCCACATAGCGATGCATGTCAGCCAGCGGAATCGCCCGCAGGTTCATGGTGCGGCGCCCGGTATAGCCGGTTCCGACACCGAAGTGAATACGCCCGGGCGCAATCTTGTTCAACGAAACAAAGGCGTTAGCCGCCACGGGCTCGATCCGGTTGGTTGGAATGAGTACGCCGGTCGCAAGCTGAATCCGCTCTGTCTTCATCGCCGCCTGCGCCATGCAGACGAACACGTCCGGATTCAGCAGCTGCGTGTCGTAGAACCAGACGAAGTCAAAGCCCAGGGCTTCTGCACGGGCAGCCACTTTCCAGGATTCCGTCGTCGTTGCGACTGCAATGCCGTATTCCACACTAGCTCCGCTGATGATTCACTGTATCGAGCGCCGCATCCGCCAGGGACTGCGAAGCCGCGGCAACAATGAAGCCGCCTGTCTGCGGATCGTTACCGTCACCACCTACCACCACTCCGCCGGCACCCTGGATAATTGGGATCAGCGGCAGAATGTCGTAAGGACTCAACCCCCCATCGAGCACGACCTGGAGCTGCCCCATGGCCAACAGCCCATACAGGTAACAGTCCCCCTGGAGATGCATCAGGCGAGCGCCCAGAGCCAGCGATGAGAAGCCCGCCTGTCGCTCAGTCCGCTCGAAAAAGCCGGACCACGACGTGGCCACGATCGACTCCTTCAGGCTGTCGCTCGCCTGCACCTGCAACGCCATCGCAGGCTCAGCACCCCGACGGTACCAGGCGGCAGCCCCATCACCCCAGAACAGTTCATCCGTTACCGGTTGGTACAGCGCACCCAGAACAGCACGCTGCCCATCGAACAGGCCCAGCAGCACCCCCCAGTGCAGCAGCCCGCTCATGAAGGCGCGCGTCCCGTCGATCGGATCAATGACCCAGGTCAGCCCGTTGCCACCCGTAAGGCCGTACTCCTCGCCGAGGATGCCGTGTTCAGGAAATGCCTGCGCAATCGCGTTGCGTAAATCCTCTTCTACCGCGCGATCAGCCTCGGTCACCGGATCGAACCCGGCACCCTGATCCTTATTACTGACGACCATCGAGGAGCGAAAGAAAGGCAGGGCTTGGCGACCCGCCGAAGAGATGGCGCTGCAGGCGAAGGACAGCAGAGCCTGGCGCTCGGCAGCGTCCAGCGGTACCCGGTTCGCAAATGGCAGGGAGACGGTCACCGGGCTCTCAAACAGACTTCTCAATCAGCATTTTACGGCCATCACCACAATAGCTACCATCACGAAATCCAAGCCCGGATCCGGCTCTATGACCAGAAACATCGTACTTCCCGAAGCCAATCGCCGGACCTACAACACCTTTCACTTTGCACCAGCCGTCTGGAGCGACACCGGCCTGCTGCTTTGTTCCGGCGTCATCGGAACCGGTGCAGATGGGAAGATACCAGACAATCCAGCTGAAGAGTTCACCAACGCTTGGACGGCCATAGGCAGCGTGCTTTCCGATGCGGGTCTAAGCTACGAGGACATTCTCGAGTTCACGAGCTTCCACGTAGGCATGCATGACCACTTGCAGGAGTTCATAGCGGTGAAGGACCAGTTCGTCCAAGAACCCTGGCCAGCCTGGACTGCGATCGGGATCACGGAACTGGCGGTGCCCGGCGCACGGGTTGAGGTTCGGGTTGTGGCGCGACGTACTACAGCAGTGCAAGACTGACGAGGGCCGGAAGCGGTCTTAGCCGCTTTAGTGAACGCTTATCCATTTCCACCGCACTCTTGCAGTGCGCGCTAGCAAAAGAGTGCAGTGCTCCTAGAAAAAGTCATTTCGTTTATTTTTCCGCTTAGCCTATTAGAAGGTACGCCTTGGCTAGGAGCGTGGAAAGAGAAAGAGCAAAAAGACTTCGTTGCTCTAGCGAGGGTCTTCTTCCCAATCGCGGCTGCAGTGTGGCTGGGACACTTCTTCGTATTCGATCTTGCGATGGGCTTGGAACCAATCACCCACTGGTTGGTGTTTCGGTTGGCAATGACGTCCATCGCGATTGCGGTAACGCTATACTATCTGAGCCCACTAGCTCAGCGCAGCTTCTACAGACTGCCAGCAGTCTGTTCGATGATCGTCTTCTGCTACTTTCAAGCGCGGGTAACAGTTTGGTATCCGGATGCCCCGTGGCTCTACTGTTTTCTGTTTGTCGGAATCTCCTCCATCGTGCTGCAGACCTCGGTGCTCAGAACGATCGCCTATGCGCTGGCAGCGATGGCTGCTCAGTGGGCCTCGCTCTTAGAGGCAAACTTACCACTCCCAACGGCTCTAAGCGCAGGCCTCGTCACACTCATCCTTATCCTCGCTTCTCGAAGTGGTTACGCGGCCGACATCCGGTACTTCCTGCTGAGCCAGCAGAACCTAGATGCACAAAGACGAAACATCGAGATGAACATAGAGTTCACAGATAGAATCAAGTCTTTCATACCTGGCGAAATCGCCAGCCGGCTAGAACAATTCATCTCTGAAAAGAACGCAACCGTTCTGCAAGCAATTGATGAGGTGTTAAGGCCGCGCAAGAGAAAAATCGCTTGCATATTCAGTGATATTCGCGGATTTACCGAATCATCGAAAGAAATTGACTCGTTCCTCGGAGAAAGAGTCCTGCCAAACGTTAAAGCGTGCACAAATGCAGTCGACCAGAACAACGGAATACCAAGGAAGATTGGAGATCTAATCTTCGCGTACTACGACTCTGAAGATCTACAGCGGAACATTGAGAGCGCCGTGCTTACCGCCTTTCAAATCTCTGAGATAAACGAATCGCTCTCAAACGGTAGCGATGGCGGTGCAATTGAACGCTACATCCTCGTAGCATCAGGCGACGCTCTCGTGGGCAATATCGGAGGTTTTGACTCTTCAATCGAAATCACAGCATTGGGCAGTCCCGTAAACTATCTCGCTAGGTTGGATGACGCCACAAAGCACCCTAACCTGCGCACAAAACTAAAATCCGGCGACATCGTTATTGAAGCCGAGTCCTTCCTCAACCTTGGCATTGCAAATAGCGACCTTGACTATAGGGAGATCGATCTCAGCACGTTAGGAATAGCAGTCAGAAACTTTCCGGAGCAGACCAAAGTGTTCGTCCTAACTCCTACCAAAGAGAACTCGGACCGTTTCCTTTCTTTCATCGAGCAACGTGCAGCAAATGACGGATCCAGCCGGAATTCAAAGCCAAATCAGGCAGCGTGAGGCCAACGAAACAACGTTTCGAGAGATTCACGACACAATCTTTCCCGCTGACGTCAGAGACACAGAGCTGCTAATTGGCCGCCTTCGCATCGCTGAACTCGACGGCACAAGTGAGGCTCGTGAAGTGCGCATTTGGAGCATCAGCCCACTCGGGCTGGAAGTCTTAGATACAAACAACCAGAACCTGAAAGCCGGGGACAAGTGCGTAGTTGAGCTACGCCTCGGCCGCCAAACGACATCCCTTTCGACCGTCGTCGTCGGTAGCGACCTGAGCACGGCAGGAAGTGTTATCTACGGC